>CAZFWN010000130.1:4072-12981 GCA_964522745.1 uncultured Ktedonobacterales bacterium | reverse complement strand
CCAGAAGCGGCGGACTCTCGCGGCGCGCCGTGATCGCCGGGCTGGCCGGGCTGGCACTCGTGGGCGGCGCAGGGGCTACGCTGGCGCTCTCGCAGCGTCTACCCTTCCTGACCAAAGCGCCGCCCAAGCCAACGGCCAGACCAACCCTCACCCCCACGCCTACGCCGGTGCCCAATCACCTGCTCACCTATCGCGGCCACAGCGGGATTGTTTACGCCGTTGCCTGGTCGCCCGATGGCACGCGCATCGCCTCGGCCAGCGGCGATATGACGGTGCAGATATGGAAGCCTACTGACGGAACGCTTATCCGCACCTACACCGGCCACTCCAGCGCCGTCTACAGCGCCGCCTGGATGCCCAACAGCAGCACCGTCGCCTCCAGCAGCGACGATGGCAGCATTCATGTCTGGGATGCCGACAGCGGCACGCTGCTGCACCAGCATCAAACGCCCTCTCCCCTTCTCCATATCGCCTGGTCGCCCAACGGGCGCTATCTGGCCTATGGGAACCAGGAAAAACAGGATACGCTCTTTCAGGTGTGGGAACCGGCCAGCAACCGGGTGATTGCCAGCCACCCAATCTCCGCCTTCCAATTTCCGCCAGATGTCGCCTGGTCTCCAGATGGTACGCGCATCGCCTCGAACGGCTATGAGGTGGATGTCTGGGATGCCTTCAGCGGCAATCTGAGCCTTCCAGTAATCCAGACCTTTGCTAATAACCCGGAAATCTCCACCGTCGTCTGGTCGCCCGATGGCAACACCATCGTCGGCGGGGGATACGCGATCATCTATGTCTGGAAGGCGGCAGATGGCACTCTACTTGGCGGCTCCGGTGTAGGAAGTGGGCAGATCAATGCCATCGCCTGGTCGCCCGACGGGCAAAGTATTGTCTCTGCGAGTTTGAGTAACATCGTAGAGGTCCGGCATCCCAGTAATATCGTAGGGAACCCGGTACTCAGCTATGTCGGGCATGCCGCTCAGGTCTACAGCGTAGCCTGGTCGCCCGATGGCACGCGCATCGCCTCGGCCAGCGCCGACAGAACCGTGCAAATCTGGCTGGCACACGGATAGAGAGCTATCGGGCACTGACTGGGCGCGAAGCTGGCCCGTATCGTGCAATGCCATGCGCGCCCTGATTGTGGAACCCAACAGTACCACGCGCTTGTCTGTCCTTCCTGCCAGGCGTATAATGATCTCATCGGGAACAATCGCATCAAGCGGGGGGACAGTGATGGAGTTTGAGGAATTCAACCATGCAAGCAAATTTTTGTCCGGCGTGCGGCCAGCCCTGGCGCGCCGGGCTGACCGCGTGCCCAGCCTGCCACACACCGCTGGACGCGGCGCAAACCGAGGCTGAGCGCGCGCTTGATGATCTGGCAGCAGTGGGGGCACCCAGCGTGACGCTGCCCCTGCCCCTGGTGGACCTCCTGGCCCCGGACGAGCTGGAGACCCTCTCGCCAGACGAGCTAGTGCAGGAGCGGCGCACCCTCCAGGTGGCCTATAAGCAGGCGGCGAGCGCAGCGGGCCGTCCGTCGGGACGCTCCAAGACATCGATCCTCGACAACCTGCCAGACCAGGAAGGGCATGGAGAGGTGGCGCAGGAGACCAGGGAGGCGCAGCCCGCGCCGCTCATCGACGATCTAGATGATGCAGAAGAGGCCGCGCCCGCCAAAGCGCCGCCTCGGCCAGCAAAACAGCCCTCGACGGGCCGGCGTATCCTTCGGCGCACCTTCCTGGCCGGCGGGCTGAGCATTGCTGGCCTCGCGCTGGTGGGCAGCGGGATCGTCTGGCTCAAACGCCCGGTCATCGCGGCGCTGACAGACCCGACCCGCTACCTCTATCGCGGCCACTCGTCTATTGTCACCGCTGTTGCCTGGTCGCCTAATGGCAAGCGCGTGGCTTCGACCAGCTATGATGGCAGCGTGCAGGTCTGGGACGCCACCACCGGACGGCATGTGCTGCGCTATCTGGGCCACACCAACGCCAAAGGCGGCGATCCGGTGGTCTGGTCGGTGGCCTGGTCGCCCGATGGCACGCAGATCGTTTCTGCCGGCAATGACTACACCGCCCAGGTCTGGGACGCCACCACCGGCAAAACCGTTCTCACCTACAACGGCCACAGCGGCATTGTTCACGCCGTCGCCTGGTCGCCCGATGGCAAGCAGATCGCCTCGGCCAGCTATGATACCACCGTCCAGGTCTGGAACGCCGCCACTGGCAAGGGCATCCTGACCTATAGCGGCCACAGCCGCGAAGTCCTGACGGTGGCCTGGTCGCCTAATGGCAAGCAGCTTGCCTCATCCGGCAACGACTACACGGCCCAGGTCTGGGACAGCGCCAGCGGCAAAACCTTGCTCACCTACAAAGGCCATGCCAACCTGGGGCCGGGCGTCTTTCATGGCGTCGGCGCGCTGGCCTGGTCACCTGATGGCAAGCAGATCGTCACCGGCAGCAGTGATAGCACGGCCCAGGTCTGGGACGCTGCCAGCGGCAAAACCCGGCTCACCTATCATCAGGGGGGCGGCGATGTGTTGGCAGTGGCCTGGTCGCCCGATGGCCGGCGTGTCGCTTCCGCCGGCAGCTACGATGGCGCGGTGCAGGTGTGGAGCGCGGCCAACGGCAAACTGCTCTCAAGTTATCGCAGCCATGCTCTGACCACAGACGCGCTGGCCTGGTCGCGGCAGAACGATCTGCTGGTCTCTGGCAGCTTTGACCGGACGGCGTGCATCTGGCAACCGGGCAATAATTGAAGATGTCGAGTCGGACTGCTCTCTTCTTGACACTGTGGCCCCCAGAGCGCTATAATGGCGCCTATAACTGATGAAGACTGATAGGCGCCGTGCCAGGCAACCTTGAGGCGCGGTTTTAACCGCCAGCCTCTTCTGGAGGACTTCTCGCTGGTCTGGAGTTATGGATGACTCACACGCTCTGCCGGCCACAGCCTCGTGACACAAGAAACTATACAGAACACCTCTGGCGCGATCTCCTCTTACGAAGCGCTTTTCTGATTGCTGGTCTGCTGGCAGCACTTCAACTGGGGGTAAGCTTGCTTCACCCCTCCTGGGGATGGCTGGCTACGAACTGGCTCCGGGCCGCGCTGGCCTGGCTGGTAGTGTTGGCGCCCATGCTAACGAGCTTCTGGCTCATCCGCGCTCGCCGGCCTGAATCGCTTGTCTGGATCATGATAAGCATTTGCTTGCTCATATACGCGCTGGCGCAAAACCTCTGGGTCGTGCTAGATCAATTTGTCTTTCCCAACCACGTTCCTGTCCCCTGGTGGCCGGACCTCTTCTTTCTGCTCCAATACCCCTTTCTCTTTCTGGCGCTCGTGTTTTTGCCAGGGCCGCCGGCCCGGCCTCAACTTGGGATGACCCGCGTAAAAGTAGCTCTGGATTGCCTGCTGCTCATGGCGGCAGCCACCGCGCTCTCCTGGTACTTCCTGCTGGCGCCGCTCTACGCGCACAGTGGGCAATCGATGTTAGGGAAGATTACGAATCTGGCCTATCCCGTCGGGGATTTAGGGGTGCTGTTTGGCTTGCTGCTGGCGCTGATGCGGCGCTGCCCCATTGAACGCGCGGTTCTCACTTTGCTCATCGCGGCCTTCGCCTGCCTGGCTGTCGCTGATTCCTGGTTTACCCTGGTTGATTTACATTCAATCTATATCTCTGGCGGTTTCCCTGATCTGTTCTGGATGCTGTGCTATTTGCTCATTGCGCTGGCCGCGTTGGTGCAGTTGCGCTACATCCGCCGCGCAGCGGCGCCTCAGCGCGAAAAGCGGCTGAAGACGTCAGCGGCAGACCACGCGCTGAGCAGCACGGTGATTGGCAGCTTCCGCTTCCTCTGCCCGTTTCTGGCGGCGCTGCTGGCAGGGGGAGTGATTGTGGTCCGGGTCACGCTTGCGCCCATTGGCCCAAAGAGTCCTCTGGTGCCTTTCGCCGTCACCTTCGGCCTGCTGCTGTTGGTGACGGCGCGCCAGGAACTCACGTTCCTGGAAAGCGAACACTGGCGGCGCGAGCAAGAAGTGGCGCGCACCCGTGAACTGGCGGCGCTCAAGGAGGCCCACCAGCGCATGGACGCCTTCCTGGGCATGGCGAGTCACGAACTCAAGACGCCGCTGACGACGCTCTCGCTGACGGTGCAACTGCTCCAACAACGCCTCCAGCGCCGGCAATCCCAGGAAGCGCCGCCCTCCCAGGAAGACTCCCGGCTGCTGCCCATGCTTACGGAACAGCACCAGCGCATGGAGCAGCAGATCGGGCGGCTGAACCGGCTGATTAACGAACTGCTGGATGTCTCGCGCATCCAGGCGGACCGGCTCGTACTGCGCCTGGCGCCGGTAGACCTGGGGGCCATTGTGCGGGAAGCTGTCGAGGAGCAGCGCCAGGCCAACCCATCACGCGCCATCAAGTTGTATCTGCCAGCAGAAGCACACATTCCCCTCGTCGCCGATGCGGAGCGCATTGGTCAAGTGGTCACCAACTACCTGACCAACGCGCTGAAATACTCTGCGGGAGACCGGCCCGTTGAGGTTGGACTGGGGCGAGAGCGGCAGCACGCGCGCGTCTGGGTACGCGACCAGGGCGATGGAATCGCCAGCAAAGAGCAGGAGCGCATCTGGGAGCGCTTTCACCGTGTCCCAGGGGTGGAGGTGCAGTGGGGGTCGGGCATTGGGCTGGGCTTAGGGCTGTATATTTGCAAAACGATCATCGAAGCACATCACGGGCACGTCGGCGTAGACAGCGCGCCAGGGAAGGGAGCGTGTTTCTGGTTCACGCTGCCCCTGGCTGAGTAAAAGCAGACCGGCATAGTGGCCGGCGCTGCAAGCGAATTTGGCATTGCTCTTCAAAGCCCCAGACGAATATCGCTCCTGGCAAGGCTGGTGGCACTGAAGTGCGTCAGCAGATCGAGGAGTACCTGGCCTGACAATTCTCGGCTGGCCGTCAGCCGCAGGATCGTCTCGCGCACCTGTGCCAGCAGACGCTCAGCAGACACATCCCTCTCAGGGAAGGCGCGCTCCAGGTCGCTGCGGATGCGCTCGAAGGCAACTGGCGGCTCCCACCAGCGATCCAGCGTGGCGTTGAGCAATCCTTCTTCCACCGTCTTGATCGCGCTCAGCGACCAGAGCGCCTGCTGCCTGGGGTCGTCGCTCTGCGCGGCCAGCAGCGGCGCGTGCGCCAGGCAGAGCAGAATCAGCGCGGCTCTGGTTTCATCATTGGCTGGCACCAGCGTCAGCGTGTGTTCGGAGAAATCGCCCCGCGCCAGCGTCAGCAGTGAATGAAACACAAAGTCAATGGCGCCAGAGGGCCGCAGCGCGAGATGAAACTGGTTGGTGGACGTGTGCTGAGGAGCCAGCGAGCGCTCAGGGATAGTCACTGCCACTTGCTGTGCCGCAGCATACACATGGTCAAAATCGTCCAGCCTGGCTGAGAGCCGTTCAATCAACGCATCATATTCGTGGCGGCGCTGCGGCATCTCCTGGAGGTAGGCTCCCAGGATGGCCTGGAAGCTTGCCACCGTGCGAACGGCCCTTGGGAGCCATTGACCGCTGGCAGCCATCGCTCGTCGCAGCGGAGGCCAGAAGTACATCTCAAAGAAATGGTAGCCCGTCACCGAGACTGGACTCTGCGCAAACTCGCGCAGCAGGGCGGTCTGGGTCGCATTGGCAACCAGAACGTACCAGAATCGGTCAAGGGTGATGGCAGGATAGTAACGCGGGAAGGGCGAGGGCTGCTCGCGGGCGAACTCCCTGACCACCTGCCGCAGTTCTGCCCGAAAATCCTCGGCAAGCTGGCGGTGCAGGGCCAACATAGCATCTACAAAATCTTTGATAGTGGCACCTTGCTGCTGAGGCGCGCTGGCCGGCGCTGACGTGGGGGCGGCTTGAGCGGCAGCGGCGTCGGGTCTGCGCGGCGTGTAGCCGGCCAGATCAAGCAGTTCATCTAGTTCTGCTGGTGTCAGGCAGAGTACCGTCCCCAGGCGCTCCAGCAGGTCTTTCGCCGGGCGCGAGGGCTTGCCGGTCTTGGGATTTTCCCCACGCTCCAGAATCCAAAGCGTCGTGCGCCCAACGCCGGCCTTGCGCGCCAGCACAGCAGGTGGGATACCTGACGCCTCTCGCTTTTCATGGATGATTGCAGCAACCCGCTTGAGGTCCATAGCGCCTCTCACTAGAAGAAAATCAAGCTCTCATATTATTATACAAGACAGAACGTCTCTGGTCAAGTTCGCTGAGCGAACAAAACTGTTGACATTTGTTCACAAAGCAAATATACTTGCCGACGGACAGAACGTAAGTGAAAGGAGGCTCTTTTCATCACCGCCAGCCAGAAATCGTCATGTAATTTGATGAAGTTGGGAAGGAAATCAGGGCTATGATGATGCGACGATCTCGGCGTTCAACCAGTCATACAACATCCTTATTTACCGCCAGGTACAGCCCCAGGCAGCAGCACATCCTGCCGCGCGGGCACGCCCCTTCACACCTGGCAAAGCGCTCAGCGCAAGCGCGTCCCCCCGCTCCATCAGACAGAGACCTGGGCGAGCCGTTCTTCTGGTTTCTGCGCGCGCCTGATTGGCTGATGGCCGGCGCGCTGACACTCTGCTACCCCATCCTCTTAACCGAGCGAGCCAGCACAGCGCTGCGCGATGCAGCCGACTGCGCGCGGCAGCAGGGGAGCATTGATGATGAAATCACCTTCCTGATGCACGCGGTCTTTCTTGAACGTGTGCGCCGGCATGGCTTGGGAGCGACACTACGGGAGGTGTGGGAGGAAAGCAGATAATGGCCCGAATGTTGCTGTAAGAGCGCGCCGTGCGTTATTATTGGCAGGAAGTCTCAACAGTAATCATCAGGAGCGGGCGCTATGCGTGGAATCCAGGAGCCGGCAGAGGCAGACGAAACAGCATCCTCCCCTCTGCCGTCGCGGCGAAGTGTATCGAGTACAGCAGACCAGCGTTCTGCCACCGGGCAGCACGTCAGCCAGCCCGCTCCGCGTCGTCCGGCGCGCCGGTCCAGCCGGGACCGGGCGATCATCTGGACGGCCAGCGTGGTCGCCGTGCTGGCGGGTCTGGTCGTGGCGGCCTCGCTGTTCAGCGGCTATTTTCAAGTGCAAAAAAGCACCGGCGCGCTGCTCCCCACCGTCGCGCCAACTCTTGGTATCAAGCCGGTATCCGACCCGGTGACGCCTCCGCTCAAGCGGCCTAATGTGGCAGCATTCAATCAGGCGCTAGATACGTATATCTCGCGCATGTCGCTAGATGACGAACTGGGCCAGATGATCCAGGTACAGTTTGTTGGGCCAAACCTGGGGCCAGAACTCACCATTCCGTCCTACTGGCGCGGCGAACTGGAAAAAGCGCATGTCGGCTCGATCATCCTCTATTGGTACAATATTGACAGCGTCTCGCAGCTCAAGGCGCTGACCAGCGATCTGCAATCCTCCGACATCGCGCCCAACATCCCGCTGATCGTCTCCACCGACGAAGAAGGCGGCGAGGTCGATTATCTTGACCGCCTCTATGGCAGCGGCCCCACCGAGGCGTCCCTGGGCGCCACTGGCGACCCGCAGAAAGCCTATAACTGGGGCAAGCTGGACGCCCAGCATCTGGCCGGGCTGGGTATTAACGCCGATCTGGCCCCGGTGGTGGACATCAAGACTACGCCCAATCCCAGCATCGACCTGCGCATGTATGGCAGCGACCCCACGCTGGTGACCAATATGGCCTCGGCCTTCATCGATGGCCTGCACTCGCAAGACATTATGGACTGCCTGAAGCACTGGCCTGGCATCGGCTGGGCCTCCACTGATGCGCATGAGGCTCTGCCAGTCTCCAACCGCAGCCGCGCCGATCTGGACCGCCTGGACTTCGCGCCCTATAAGGCGCTGCTGTCTTCCGGCAAAATAGACATGATCATGCCCACGCATGTGCTGCTGACGCAGATCGATCCAAACATGCCCTCCTCGCTCTCGCCCATCCTGATCAATGGCATTCTGCGTCAGGAGCTTGGCTACCAGGGCGTGCTGATTACCGACGCGCTGTATATGGGCGCGCTGACCCACACGTACAGCATGGCCGAGTCGGCGGTGCTGGCAGTGATCGCCGGCAACGACATCCTCTCCAGCTTCTTCGATCCTGGCGGGGTCGAGTCGGTGCTGCGGGCGCTGCATCAGGCGATCAATGACGGGCGCATTACCAAGGCGCGCATCGATCAATCGGTCAGGCGCATCCTGCTGCTCAAGTACAAATATGGCATCTTCAACCTGCCCAACTACGATGGATAGACATCGCGCAGCGCGCGGCCCAGCCCTGCCAGAGCCAATCGACGGGAAACGTGCGGGCGCCGGCAATCTGTAGCCCGGCTTCCTGGCAGAGCGCCCGCGCCTCGGCCAGCGTATAGGCGCGCACATGGCTCGCGTCCACCGTGCGCAGCAGCCACTCAAAGGCCCGCCAGGGAAACGGCGGGCCACGCCGCGCAAAGTCCTCGACGACCAGTTGCCCATCCTGGGCAAGCAACTGGCCGAGGCAGGTCAGCGCGGCGGCAGGAGACGAGAAGTAGTGCAGCGTGTTGGTGCAGGTGATCAGATCAAACGTCCCTGGCGCGAAGGGAAGGCAGCCGGTTGGCTCAGGGCCAACCACCGCCTGGATAAGCCGCGCCTGCGGCCAGGGGCGCAGCGTTTCCCGCGCCTGGGACAGCATCTCCGTGCTGGCATCTACACCAAAGGCTTCTACCCCTGGTAGCTCTTCTAACAGCCGCCGCAGCAATATGCCCGTCCCGCAGGCAACATCCAGCACACGCGGTGTACGCCCCAGCCGCGCTGGCACGCGCCGGAGCGCCTCAACATCGATCATCTCCAGCGTCGCGCTGAGGGTTCGTTCTGTGAAGGCGCCCCATACGCGATTATAGGACCGCGC
>CAZFWN010000130.1:0-3972 GCA_964522745.1 uncultured Ktedonobacterales bacterium | reverse complement strand
TTGCTCCTGCTCGTCCTGATCGGCGCCCTCAGCGCTTGTCAATCTTCCTCTTCCAAAGCCAGCAGCCCAGCGGCCACTGCTACAACCTCGACGCGCTTTGCCGCCGTCAAACTGGTGCAACGCAGCGTGCAGAGCGGCCAGATCCCTGCTGGCAAGAGCGGCACGGTGGTTGCCACTTGCCAGCCTGGCGAGCAGTTGCTCAGCGGCGGCTACTCTGTCTATGCCTTCGAGGCGGCGGCTACTGTCGTCGCCAGCTACCCCTCCGGCCCAGACGCCTGGACGGTAACGGATGATAACACGCGCGGACCCAGTTCTGTACAGATCACTGCCTCTGCCAATTGCCTCCAGGCGCCCTACTCTGCCGGGATTCATATCGTATCCAGCACAAGCCAGTCCTCCGACAACACGCCCCAGGCAACGACAGCCGGCTGCCCATCTGGATCAGTCATTACTGGCGGCGGTTTTCAAGCGGCAGATAGCGCCGCCACCTCCATGCCGACCTCGCAAGGATGGCGGAGCGTGCTGAACGGGCCTGGCAAGGTATTTGCGCTCTGCGCCACCCAGCATTTGAGGGCAGCGCCCGCCCAATCAGCGAACTTCACCACGCAGACCGTGTTTGGTCCGCCGCAGGGTGGCGCAGCGCAATGCGGAGATGGGCAGGTCGTCAGTGGTGGAGGCTATAGCCTTGAACAAGGTCAAACCGCCATCGCGGTGAACACCCTGACGCCTGACGCTTCTCGGTGGGGAGTTGGCGCGGCGGGCGGCTACAGCCCCGTCAGCGTGACCGTCTGGGCAGCCTGTGTGATTGCTCCCCAGGCGTCCTAAACGCCAAATCCCGGTGCCAAACCTGAAGATGCGCGGGACATGCCCCGCACATCGTGTTGTGTAGTGTGGGCTACAGCTTTCTCGCGTGTTTTTTTCCTATACCTTCAGTATGCTTCGTCTTATCGGGACAAAGCAGTGCTGATGAGAAAGCTGGTAGCTCATGAGTCAGGCCAGGCAGAAGCAAAGCGTGGTCTCGTTCGATCTGCTTTCAGTGGGCATTATTGTGTTGGGCGTCGCAGCGGCCCTGATCCATTTCGTGCTTGGCCTCTCGATTGGCCCGCCAGGGATGAGACCTTTTCCGCTGCTCTTCTACCTCAACGCCCTGGGCTATCTTGTCCTCGTAGCGGCGCTCTACGCGCCACCGCTGTACCGGGCGCGCCGCCTGATTCGCTGGGCGCTCATCGCCTATACCGCCCTGACATTTGCGCTCTGGTTTGTGTTTGCCCCACATTTCAACGCCGAAGGGGTTCTCGATAAAGTGCTTGAAGGCGCGCTCATTCTCCTGCTGGTCATCGATGACCGCCGACCAGCAGCCACAACACTCCCACCAGGAAACGAGCGCAACCGCTGAGCGGGGGATGCAGTGATACAATGTCGCTTGATACCATCAACCGCTGCCGCACCCATCCGGCCCAAAAAGTCTCTTAGACCAGAGGAGCTTTGGCGATGCCCACACGACTCTACTCACAACGCCTGGGCCTGATTAGCGACGAGCAATTTGCCGCCGCCCTTGAGCGGTTTCAGTTGGGCCGCTTTGTTCAGGCAGAAGCTATCCCATCTGGTCTCTTTGGGCAAAATGTCTTCGTGACCAGCACAACGGGCGAGTATGTGCTGCGAGGCGATCCGCATTTCTCCTGGCAGTTCCCTACCGAACGGTTTATCACGGAACTGCTGCACGAGCGCTCGTCGGTTCCTGTGCCCTGGCCCTATCTAGTAGACCCTTCAACTGACCTCTTTGGCTGGAGCTATGTCCTCATGCCGCGCATGCCTGGCCTGCAACTGGCAGATCAGGCCGTAAGAGCAGCCGTAAGCAAAGAAGATCAGCCTGGCATCGCCCGCGCAATGGCGGAAACGCTGGCCCAGATTCACGACATCACCTGGCCGTTTGCTGGACGCTATGATGCCAGCACACAGGCTGTCCAGCCATTCAACCTGCCTCACGAACTGGCCTGGCCCTTCCCGCTGGAATCGCAGGCGGACCTGCGCGGCATGTCTCCCGCGCTGGCATCCTACAGCGCGGTGGTCGTGGGGCGGATTCGACGCCATCTCACGCTCACCCACCGCCAGCATCCCAATGACACGACGACGGCTGATATGGACTGGGCAGAAGACATCATCGCGCAGGCACAGCCTGTATTGGCGACGACTTATCAGCCGTGCTTAGTCTTGCAAGACTACCAGCGCGGCAATCTGGTGGTAACCTCCACTGAGGGAAAATGGCGGGTGAGCGGCGTCTTTGACCTGATGCAAGCATTTTTTGGCGATGGCGAGGCCGACTTATCACGAACCACCGCTGCCTACCTGGAGGAAGATCCCAGACTGGCCGAAGCCTTTGTCCAGACCTATCTGCAACACAAGCCGCCGCGTCCGGGCTTCGCGCAGCGCTTTGCGCTCTATATGTTGGATGACCGCCTGATCCTCTGGGACTATTTTCTCCGGCATGGCCCGCGTGACTGGCCGGCCTCGTGGACCCTGCGCGATTGGGCCAGCCGCTCTCTGTCCCTTGATTTCCTGGTCTGAGGATACACGCCCTGAGCGCACCAATTGCCCTCTTGCGCTCTTTGAAAAACTATGTTATATTTCACAATAACTACTATACATAAGCGTGCTATGCGAGGAAATCAACCGTGCTTACTTTGAAAAAATTACGGGAACGTGCCTTGCTTTCTCAAAGTGAACTGGCTAGGCTGTGCGACGTTGCTGCTCACACCATTTACTTTTGGGAAAGTGGGCGAACAACACCCCGTCTCAAGCAACAGCGAGCGCTTATCCAGGCTTTGCACTGCACGCCAGGTGAGCTTTTTGCTGCTTTAGAAGAGGCAAAAGCAGCCAGAGAAAGGAGGCAACAAGCAGAGCAAGAACAGCCCGCCGCCTAATTAGACCTTAGACGACGGGAAGAATGACAAGCCCAACCGAATACCCAACAAAAAGGACCAGCTACGCCTGTCGCTGTCATGATAACACAGGGCAGGCGCGGCTGGCAAGAAAAGGAGCCATGCTCGCTTATGACCACATCCACTCCTCGCTATATCTGCACTCCGGGCGCTCGCTATCACGCGCGCCCGCTGACCCTGATGCAGCAAGAGGTGCTGTACCTCTGCACCTATGGCGCCACACTGGCCCGGCTCTGCCAGGACACCTTTTACCCGCCCATCCAGGTGGCTCAGATACTTGACCATTTGATGCAGCATGGCCTGGTCACACTGGCGCCAGCAGCAGAGGAGGCAGTATGGCAGCGCGCTTGAATGTGACGGAGGCGGAGCGGCTCAGCTACAGCCGCCGGAAATTGCAGGCGATCTCCGCCCTGCGCAATGCCGGATTGGACCCGGTGGGCGTCTTGCAAGGCAAGGAGCAGCGGCTCAACCACAGCGGGCGCTGGTATCGCCTGCCCCTGCCGGATGGCTCGCTGGTCTGGCTGCCCGCGCTGCGGCAGGTGGTCGCCTACGCGCAGGATTACCGCCTGTACACCACCACGATGAGTGTGTTAGAAGAGGAGGAGCGCATCAACTGGAAGCGCTGGCAGCGCGATGGCGCCGCCTACGCGCTGGCCTTGCTGGTGCCAGAGTTACGCGCCATTGCCCGCCAATCCCCCAAAGAAGCCCCGCGCCCGGCGCCGTCCCAGCCTCAGCCGAGAGCGCCCGCTCGCTGTGGCGGGCCGGGGTGTCCCTATCCGGCCACCGGGGTGATCGAGGGCCACGCGTATTGTGCCGGGCACGCGCACATCTATGCCGTCTGCCAGCAGGCCAGCAAAGGGATTGCCTGAGAAGAAGGCATCATAGCAACTCCTCCAGGCTCATCCTGGCTGAAGATGGAGGCGCAGGAAATCAAGCGTGCGCTCCCAGGCCACGCGGGCCGCCTCGGCGTTGTAGGCATCGGGGCGATTCTCTTCCATGAACCAGTGGCCGGCTCCTGAGTAGCGATGGAACG
>CAZFWN010000129.1:0-16283 GCA_964522745.1 uncultured Ktedonobacterales bacterium | reverse complement strand
CCCTTCTCGCTGTAAACCTGCGCCAGCGCCGCCGCGTCTCCGCCGCCCGCGATGGACTTCTGCGCCAGTTCATAAATCGTGCCGTTCACCAGCTTGCGGTGCTGCTCATCAAAGCTGGCAGGTGTTGAAGGTGGTATATCAGGCATGGGTTACTTCTCCCCTTCGTTTGCTCGTCTTCTCATTGGATGATACCGTATGAGCAAGGGCAGATGCAAAGATATTTCCTATAGCCTTATGATGGCAGATAATTCTTTGTCTCAAGGCAGAAAATATGCTAGCCAGTATTTATTAAAGTGGGCAAGGAGAACATAGATGCACTCTTTTGTGATGGTGCTGGTTCCAGCAGATACCCAAGATGTGATGCAGACTGTAACTGAAGTGCTGTCGCATTCTGATAGTAATAAAGAAGTTGAGCCTCATAAGGTTTATGTTGAGAGTGAACCCCTACAAATGTTGGCAAAGAGCTATGGCTTTATCTTTTCAACAGATTTGCCAGCTTTAGCAGCACGCATGTCTGAGACAATGGCAACACGGTATGAGATAGATGAACATGGTATTTTCACCGTGACAACAAACAATTATCAATCCTGCTGGGATTATTGGGTAATTGGTGGAAGATGGGATGGCGTGATTCAGGGCAAGTCACGAAACACAAAGGGACTAGGCAACTACGGCCCTGAGCATGAACAATTGCAGTATAATATCTGCCCGGTGAGAGAGCTTTCTCCAGACGTTCTTCCTGAGGTAGTCGTTACGCCTGATGGGGAATGGTATGAACAAGAGATGCGCACAATCTATCCTACCCCTCAGGAGGACGGAGCATGGAGAAAAGTCATGCAGCCGCTTCTGGAGCAGTATCAGGATTGTTTTGCTGTCGGGGTCGATTGTCATCTATAAGCCACTGAGGAGTTGATTTTATCAATTGGTAAACCTTGTAAAAGCCTCTTTGCAACTGCCGCATGGCGCGACGTGCAACTCCCCGCGTTTCTGCCGGATGCCACGCTAGGTGTGGTGCGCTCGGTGGATAGCGTAGATCTGGCATGAATGGTTCTCGTCGTGGTTGCGGTTCCTCTTGAGAAAGAAGATAGGTCACACGCTAAGATGCCTGGCGATGTTCCTCTTCTTTCAGTCGGTCAAGTATCCACATGCGAATAAGGGTGGCTTTCTTTACCCCCCGCGCTTGGGCCTGGTCTTCAAGCTTCTTATTCGTCTCCTCATCAAAGCGTACCTGCACATTTGCTGAGAGGTTTCTTACCTGAATTGGGTGGGCAGCACGCATAGCGACGGGGGTTAGCTCGTCCAGATACTCGGTGATGTCGTGCGTGTCCCAAAATGCGGCTTCTTCCTCGCGGCTGGCAAAGGTGGGAATGCGGCTTTGTGGGCTGTTGTTCTGTTCTTTATTCATTCGTGTCTAGCTCCTCTTTGGTCCTGGTAGTAGCGCCGTTCTCTTCTATTCACTGGCCGGGCGGTGACAGGGTAAAATACTCCTGGCTCTGGCTCAGGGTCTAAGATGATAGCAAGCAAACGCCCGGTCGCTGATGGCCCAATCACGATATAGCGTCCTCTATAGCTTTCCAATGAAATGAAGTCTCCCTCACAGACTTCTACCACTTCATGGAACGCTACGTCATGGCGGGCGATATGGGCTACGTTCCAGTCATCCCGTATTAGCTCGCGTATCTCTAACTCGCTCATGGGACTATTGTACTGATTTGCATTACAAATGTCAAGAGCTTTGTACCTATCTGATTTGCTCTTTGACGCGCACCAGGTGGCACACTATAATGACGGTATGACACTTCCTTCAGCAATCAGCACCAGCCTGAGTTTGTCGCATGGCGAGGTACAACTCCCCGCGTTTCTCCCGGATGCCACGCTGGGCGTGGTGCGCGGCGCGGATAGCGAGGATGTGGAGCGCTGCGGCATCGAGGCGGTGGTGATGAATACATTTCACCTGATGCAGCGCCCCGGCTCCTCGACGGTGCAGGCGCTGGGCGGGCTGCATCAGATGTCTGGCTGGCGCCGCCCGATCATCACCGACTCAGGCGGCTTTCAGGCGTATTCGCTTATCCGGCAGAATCCCAAGAATGGCTCGCTGACTGACCGGGAGATCATTTTTCAGCCGGAGGGCGCGGCGCGCAAGTTTCGTTTCTCGCCGGAAAAGAGCATCCAGCTTCAGTTGAGCTACGGCGCGGATATTGTCATCTGCCTGGATGATTGCACCAATGCCGGCGATGCCCTGGAGATACAGCAGGAGTCTGTGCGGCGCACGCTGGCCTGGGCCAAACGCTGCAAGCGGGAGTTCTCGCGCATCCTTGACCAGAAGCGTCTGCCTCAAGAGCAGCGCCCGCTGCTCTTTGGCGTCATTCAGGGCGGCGGCTCGCTTGAACTGCGCAAGCGCTGCGCGCATGAACTGCTGGAGATGGGCTTTGATGGCTTTGGCTTTGGCGGCTGGCCGCTGGACGACAAGGGCCACCTGCTGACGGAGATCGTCGCCTATACCAGAGCGCTCGTCCCGGCGAACCTGCCCATGCACGCGCTGGGCGTGGGGCACCCGGCCAATATTGTGGCCTGCGCCGGGATGGGCTATGAACTCTTCGACAGCGCCATGCCCACCCGCGACGCCCGGCATGGCCGGCTCTACGTCTTCAACGAAGCGTCGGGGCTGGGCGGCGATTGGTTTAGCTATCTCTATATTACTGATGATAAACTGATCAAAAGCGACGCGCCGGTCTCGTGTCACTGCGACTGCCTCTGCTGCTCGCGCTATTCGCGGGGCTATCTGCATCATCTCTTTAAGATCAACGAGACACTCTTCTTTCGGCTTGCCACGATACATAATCTCCGCTTTATGAGCCAACTGATGGAGCGATTGCGACGGCATGAACAGACGCCTTGAGGACGCCGCGCCGCTGGAGGCGCTGGTCGCGGCAGTCCTGGAAAGTCCCAAATATCGCGCGCTCTGCTCAGAGGTTATCCAGGACATCGGCGCCCGCGAGCTTGCCCGGCGGCGTGATCTGAAAGAGGCGGTCAAAGTCACCAAAAGCAGGCTGCATCAGATTGGCGGCGCGTATGCGGTTGGCAGCCGGCAGTATGCGCGCTGGTTAGAGCAGCTTCGTATAGCCAGCCAGTCGGGGGACAGGCCGGAGTTCCTGCGCCTCTGCCAGCAGATCATGCGCGCTCACGCCTCCACCAGCGAGCGCCTGCCCATCCTGGAACAGTTTTATCAGGTCGCGCTGGCAGAGATTCCGCCACCGCGAACGGTGCTTGATCTGGCCTGCGGACTGAATCCGCTGGCGCTGCCCTGGATGCCACTCGCAGAAAACGCTGAGTATTATGCCTGCGACATCTTTGAGGATATGGCGGCGTTCCTCAATGAGTTCCTGGCGCTAATCCGCATACAGGGCCGGGCCGAGGCGCGCGATGTGCTGCATCGCTGCCCGGCCCAGCCTGTTGATCTGGCGCTGCTCTTAAAAGCCATCCCTTGCCTGCACCATATCGATGCCCCAGCGGTGCTGCCTTTGCTGGATGCTGTCAATGCCAGACATATCCTGGTCTCTTTCCCGGCTCACAGCCTGGGCGGCAGGAGCAAGGGCATGCTCGAAAACTACGAGGCCCGATTTCGTGAACTGATAGCCGGCCAACCCTGGAAAATCAAGCGCTTTGCGTTTGCAACAGAGTTGGCGTTTCTTGTCAACAAATGGTAGCTACTCTTTTACGTCGCGTTTCCACGTCGGCACAAGCGCGAGAACGAAGAAAAAGAGCGAATAGGCGCCAATCACCCAGAGCGCGTGTGAACCGCTCACGGAAACCAGTGGTCGGATGCCAAAGGACTGGAACCCGCTTTGCGCCGCTGTGGGCAGCAGATAATCTGGCAGGCGGTTGAGCAGCGGCCCCAGGAAATAGGCAGTTGCGTTGGACCAAAAATCGCTGTGGGTGAGCCGCGCGAGCGTGTTCATAATCAGGGTGCCAATGTTGTCAACGGGAAACCAGAGGAGCGAAGCGCTGAGGCCAAAAGTGAGCGAGCGGCCCAGGGCATTCATGGCCGCCGCCAGCAGGATCGTTGCCCCCATGCTGATGATAACGGTCAGCAGGTCGATGCCCATATTGGGCCAGAAAGCCGGGGTGAGCGCGCTGAGCGCGTTCAGGTTTCCGACGAGGGCGAGCATCAGGATGCCGGTGAGCAGCGCGGTCAGCAGGGTAAATACTGCCAGGAGGGCCAGCGCGATCACGGCCAGTACGGCGAGTTTGGCGAGCAAGAGCTGCACGCGGCCCACGCCGCGCGCCAGCAAGATGCGGATCGTGCCATACTGGTACTCGCGCCCGATGGTAAAGGAGGTGAGAACCAGCAGGAAGATGCCGCCGAGTATGCGGACTATCACCAGATTACTTTCCATCGCGTTATAGAGGAAATGCAACGGCGTGTGTTGCAGGTCCGTTTTTATGTCTGGCGCGCTTGATCCAAGCAGGAACGCGACGACAAAGGCTGCCGTCAGCAGAGCCAGCATCCACCAGAAGAGCCGCGCGATTTTCAAGAATTCCCCGCGCATGATGCCCAGAAAGCTGGCATGCGCGGCAGGCAGAGAGATAGGCGCTGGCGTGGTGACGGTTATTTGCACACTCATCGTTATTTGCCTCCTTCGGGCGCGTT
This sequence comes from uncultured Ktedonobacterales bacterium, assembly GCA_964522745.1. Taxonomy (GTDB): domain Bacteria; phylum Chloroflexota; class Ktedonobacteria; order Ktedonobacterales; family DATBGS01; genus DATBHW01. The sequence continues at coordinate 11,632 of CAZFWN010000129.1, read as the reverse complement.
GATAATCGAGAAGAATACTTCCTCCAGATTCTGCGTGGCCGGCGCCAGGCTCTCAGGTGGGAAGCCGGCCTGAGCGAGGAAGGCGTAGAGGTCGCGCCCACTTTCCTGGGGCGCTGGCGTGAGCAGTGTCCCGGCGCTATCCAAACGGGCAGCCTTGCCCCAGGGCTGCTGGTGGAGCAAGGCCAGGGCCTCCTCGGCACGTTCAAGCCGCACGGCGTATTCGCCCTGGCCGCGCGTCAGCTCAGCGACGGTTTTATCGGCGACGAGCTTGCCGAGATTGAGAAAGACGACGCGCGAGCAAATCTGCTGGACCTCGCTCAGCAGGTGGCTGGAGAGAAAGACGGCTTTGCCCTCATCGGCGAGCCGTTGCATCAGATCGCGCATCTCCACCATGCCTGCGGGATCAAGCCCGTTGGCCGGTTCATCGAGGATGAGCAGATCAGGATTATTCAACAGCGCCATCCCCACGCCCAGGCGCTGCTTCATCCCAAGCGAGTAGGTTCGCACGCGATCTTTCTGGCGCGCTTGCAGCCCGACCTGCTCAAGAACCATCTCAATACGCTGGCTTGGCACACCGCCAAGCACCGCGCCGATGGCCCGCAGATTGTCTCGACCCGTCATATGCAGATAGAGCGCGGGTGTCTCCACCAGCGCGCCGATGCGCGGCAGCAGATGGGCGCACTCGCGGGCAAGGTCGCGCCCAAACAGTTCGATCCGCCCGGAGGTGGGGGCAATCAAGCCAAGCAGCATACGGATCGAGGTCGTTTTCCCGGCCCCATTTGGACCAAGGAAGCCCACAATCTCGCCGCGTCGGACCTCCAAATTGAGCCGGTTGACCGCCACCCGCGAGCCATATTGCCTGGTTAAATCGTAAGTCCGCAGGACGGTTTCGCCGACCTGAGCGGGCGAAGGGACCGCTGCCCCTGTCGAGGTATGGGATGCCTGCATACGTTGCTCCTTTATATGCTGTTTACTGCGTGTTCATGTTCTTCACTACGTATAACGCTATATCGCTCAACGTAGTAACGTCACACGTAATATACAGGAGAGAGCCATCATTTGTCAACATCCTTGAGACCGTTTCTGAGGGCATGCCTACCAGGCGGTGATCATTACGCTCTTGTCACCGTCTGAACGCTTCGCTGGAATACCCATCAAGCGAGGCGACTCAGATCTCTTTGGATGAGAGAGCATAGGCAGGAGGTATAAAGCCGGGGCAGCGTTTATCCAACAGGGTGTACCTTCCAGGTGCCAGTAGAATTATAGGTGTGGTCGAAGTAGGTGCCGCTCAGCGAGCCATCTGGATTGACGAAGCCCATAAAATCAATCGGCCCGGAGCCATCATCGGCCACCTGAATGGTGAACCGGATGCTTTTGTCGGTCCCCACCCGCCCGCTGAATGGGCCATTGCCAGAAAACGGCGTGCGGTACATCTGCCCGGTAAACATATCCTGGCTCTGGACAATGGCAGTCAGCGTCAGATCGCCCTGAAGTTGGGATGCTGCGTCAGTAATGGTGCCCTGATAGTGTTGGGCAAGCTGAGGATAGGTTGGGGGTCTGGTGCTGCTGGTAGCTGTCGCGGTTGGCAGGACACGCGGCGTCGAGGTCGGATTGCCGGCAGTGGGCGTGCCCTGCGGGGTGAACCCAGGCGGAAGCGTGGATTGAGGTGTGGTGCCAGCCGGGAGGGTTGCGGTAGGGCGAGAAGCAGTGCTATTTGTCAACGCTGCGGGTGGGAGCAGGGTCACCAGGAGCAATCCGATCAGGAAGACCCCGGCAGAGGTGCCTCCAACCGCGATGAGTTTGCGCTTCAAGGGCCACTGCGCCGGGGCAAAGAAGGCCAGGATCGTGACAATGCTGGCGAGAATGCCACCTATCGCGCCAATAAGCTCTAACGCCTGCTGAGCATCCATCGCGCCACCCTCTCTTCAGGCTTGCTGAACAATCTCTCATAGAGCGTAACACGCGATGGTGAGGCAGTCAAGTCTTATTTGACTGGAAAAAAGAGTGAGTCAGCAAAGAGCCAGCGGACCTAACGGGCCTTGGCAAGCGGCTGAGTAGGTCAATTATCTGATTTGCCCTTGGGTCCAGATAATGGGTCACATTGCGGCTTTAGCGCACGCCCGGCTGGGCAGATATGGTATAATGACTGCATGAAGTTTCCACCATCCATCCGCTATCACTTCTATCCCTTCCACGCCGAGGGTAAGGCGTGGGCTGCCACAGGGCGCTGTTCGGCGCGCTGACGGCGCGGCGTGCTTACCCGTATCTCTCGTCTTTCCTATGTGTCTATCCGGCAATGTAGCCGGCCCCTGGGCAGCGTGTGCCCTTTCGATGGCATACAATACGCTCGAAACAGAAACTACATTCCGTATTTGGTGATAAGGGAGCGCGGTAATGGCAACCTATAAAGCGGTGGCGGGCACCCTGGATATTCTGCCCGATCAGCAGCCCTACTGGCAGATGGTGGAGCAGACCGTCGAGCGGGTGATGCGGCTGTATGGCTTCGGGCGCATCGATACCCCCACCTTTGAAGAGACGCCGGTGTTCCAGCGCGCGGTAGGCGAGGGCACCGATATTGTTGAGAAAGAGATGTATTCCTTCGAGGATCGCGGCGGCGAACACCTGACACTGCGCCCGGAGGGCACGGCAGGCGTGGTGCGCGCCTATCTGGAGCATGGGCTGTTTATGAAGCCGCAGCCGGTCAAGCTCTACTATGTGCGCGTGCCCATGTTTCGCTACGAGCGCCAGCAGCGCGGTCGCTATCGGGAACACCACCAGTTTGGCTGTGAGGCGCTGGGCGAGACGGACCCCGCCGTCGATGCCGAGATTATCGCTGTGCTGATGACGATTTATCGGGAGCTTGGGCTGCGCGATCTGGAACTGCACCTGAACAGCATCGGGGACCGCGTGTGCCGCCCGCGCTATGTGGAGGCGCTGGTGGACTACTACCGACCTCTCTATAACGATCTCTGCCAGGATTGCAAGGTGCGCTTCACCAAGAATCCCCTGCGCCTGCTGGACTGCAAGCAGCCGCAGGACCAGCCGAAGATCGCCAACGCGCCCAAGATCATCGACTATCTTGACGAAGCCTGCGAGGCGCACTTTGCCGAGGTGCGCCGGCTGGTGGAGGCCGAGGGCATCGATTATGTGATCGATCCGCTGCTGGTGCGTGGGCTGGATTACTATTCACGCACGGCGTTCGAGGTGGTTCCGGTGACTGGCGGAGGCCGTCGCCAGAGCAGTATCGGCGGCGGGGGGCGTTACGATGGATTGGCAGAATTGCTCGGCGGGCGCGCTACGCCGGGCATTGGCTTTGGCGCCGGCATGGAGCGCATCATAGAGTTGATGAAGGAGCAAAAAGTGCCAGCACCGGAGGAGCCGCCTCCGCTGGTCTATGTCGCCTACGTGGGGGCCGAGGCCAAGGTGGAAGCGGTGCGGCTGGTCACAGAACTGCGCCAGGCCGGCGTGCTTGCCGCGCTGGCCTTTGGTGATCGCACGCTCAAAGCGCAGATGAAACAGGCCAACGCCAGCGGCGCGCGCTACGTCTTCGTGATTGGCGAGGAAGAAGTGCAGCGCGGCGAGGTGGCCGTGCGCGCCGATCTGGAGGGAGGCCGCCAGCACTTCAACGTGCAGCGCGGCGAGGCGCTGGCCGTCGTCCAGGGCGGGAGCTATCACGCGCTGGTGCGCGAGAGCCAGGCCGGCGAATAGCGAGGGCCATTTGAGGGTCCGCGTCTAAAGCGCGCCCCTGAAGGCTAGGAGCCACGAAGCCGGCCTTCGCCGGCTAGGTCTGCGGTCATTCGTCCTAGTCCGCGAAGGCGCGGTTTGAACCGCCAGCCACTCTTGCATCCTGGGAGTATTTTCTGCTACTATCTAAACTGTTTATGAGGGTTAGGTGTGGATGGTGGTGCAAAGATGCTCCTGGAGTGGGGAGACAGTCAAAGTGGTCAAAGTGGTCAAACTTGGGAAACTGGCTCTCAGGCGTGGCTTGAGCCGCCAGCCGCTTGAAAGGAACAAGGCAGATGGCGCTTGCACGCAATCCTGAACAGGACGCGCCAGACAGGTTGGAGCCATCAGAAGGCGGGATCGCCCCCAGCCGGCTGATGCGCAGCGTGGAGAGCGGCAGCCCGCCGTCGCCGCGTCCTGGCCGGCGGCGCGTGCGCTGGCCGGGGGCGATTGAGGTCGTCTTCGAGAAAGACCCCGCTGCGCGCAATATCTTTGAAGTGCTGATGTATCAGGGTCTTCATGCTATTGCTTTGCATCGCGTGGCCCACGCGCTCTACCGGGCGCATATTCCCATTCTGCCCCGTATGATCTCGCAGTTCGGGCGCTTCATCACCGGCGGGATCGAGATTCATCCGGGCGCCCGAATTGGCAAGCGCTTTTTTATCGATCACGGCTCCGGCGTGGTCATCGGCGAAACGGCGGAGATCGGCGATAATGTCATGCTCTACCATCAGGTGACGCTCGGCGCCACCGGCTGGTGGAAGAATATCGGGCCGAACCGGCGCATCAAGCGACACCCCACGATTGGGGACAATGTGACCATCGGCTGCGGCGCTTTTATTCTGGGGCCGGTGACCATCGGCTGCAACAGCAAGATCGGCGCGATGGCTTTGGTGCTGGAGGATGTGCCGTCCGATTCGGTGGTGGTTGCCAAGCCGGCAGAACTGCTGGTGCTGCGCGGCAAGCAGCTAGAACAGCATCAGGATTTGCACCCGCAGAGCTTGATCCAAAGCTGGGAACCAGAGTATCATATTTAGGAGAACACAGTATGGCATGGGCAAATGACGCGACGGAATTGATCGGGCGGACCCCGCTGGTGCGGCTCAATCGCGTGACTGAGGGGGCGAAGGCAACGGTGCTGGCAAAGCTCGAAGCCTTCCAGCCGGGCTACAGCGTCAAGGATCGCATTGCAGTGAGCATGATCCGCGAGGCCGAGAAGGCCGGCATCCTCACGCCGGGCAAGAGTGTGATTGTCGAGCCGACCAGCGGCAATACCGGCATCGGCCTGGCCTGGGTCGCTGCCGCGCGTGGCTATCAGTGTATTTTGGTGATGCCTGATACGATGAGCGTGGAGCGGCGTATTGTGCTGGCGCGCTATGGGGCAAAGCTGGAACTGACGCCGGGCGCGCAGGGCATGAAGGGCGCGATTGCGCGGGCCGAGGAGATTGTAGCCTCGACGCCCGGCGCCTGGATTCCACAGCAGTTCCAGAATCCCGCCAATCCCAAGATTCACCGCGAGACAACGGCGGAGGAAATCTGGAATGATACCGAGGGGCAGGTGGATATGCTGGTGGCCGGCATCGGCACCGGCGGCACGATTACCGGCGTGACTGAGGTAATTAAGCCCAGGAAGCCGTCGTTTCGGGCCATTGCCGTTGAGCCAACCGCCTCGCCGGTCCTCTCCGGCGGGCAGCCCAATCCGCCCAACCGCATTCAGGGTATCGGCGCGGGCTTTGTGCCCGATGTCTTGCGCACCGACCTGCTGGATGAAATTGTCACCGTGAGCAACGACGATGCGGTCAGCATGGCGCGCCGGCTGGCCCGCGAAGAGGGCCTGCTGGTGGGCATCAGCAGCGGCGCGGCAGCCCATGCCGCCGTACAGGTGGCAAAGCGCCCGGAGAGCGCCGGCAAGCTGATCGTCGTCGTGCTGCCCGATCTGGGCGAGCGCTACGTCAGCACCGTCCTCTTTGATGATGTGCGTGAGTAGCTCTGTTGCTTGCAGCGCCGGCAAGATGCCAGCGTTACCATCGGCAGCCCCAAAAACTGGTGCAGCGTAATATCGTATGATGATTGCACCGGATAGTCTGCTAACCTCAGCCTCCGACACCGGAGGCTGAACTATTTTGCAAGAGCGGAGGTGCTATGTCCGCAGAAGAGCTACTTGCTCAGGGGCGAACAGCGCGCCAGGATGGAAGGCCGGAAGAGGCGCTGGCGCTCTTCCAGCAGGCAACAGCGCTGGCACCAGAAAGTGCCGAGGCGTGGCATCTGCTGGGGGCCACGCTGAGCGAGCTAGAGCGCTGCGAGGAGGCGCTGACGGCGTTCGATCACGGGCTGGCGCTGGCGCCGCAGGATGCTGACGCCTGGTTTGGTCGCGCCTGCGCGCTGCAAGCGTTGGAGCGCTACGAGGAGGCGCTGGCGAGCTTTGAGCGCGCCGAGGCCGCCGGGATGGATGATGTGCGGCTGTGGCTGCTGAAGGCCAATGTGCTGCGCGTGCTGGGTAGGACGACAGAGGCGCTGCCGCTCTATGAGCGCGCCCAGGCGTTGGAGCCAAACTTTGGGTTTATCTGGATACAAAAAGGGCTGGCGCTGGCTGAAGTAGGGCGCTACGAGGAGGCCATTGCCGCCAGCACGCGCAGCACGGAGTTGGCGCCGGACGAGAGCGATGGCTGGTATCATCATGGCGAGGTGTTGGAAGCAGCGGGGCACTATCTCGAGGCCGTCGCTGCCTATGATCGCGCCTTGCAGCTTGAGCCAGACCGTATCGAAATACAGGAAGCCAAAAAAGATGTGCCCGTCCAGTATGCTGAGGAGATGGAGGCGCTCAATCAAGCATTGGCGGCCAGCCCGCATGATGCCCATCTCTGGATGCGGCGCGGCGATTTCCTGACCACGATTGGTCGCTTTCAAGATGCGCTGGTGGCCTTTGACCGCGCCATCGCGCTTGACTCAGAGAACGCCCTGGCCTGGAATCAGAAAGGCTGGGCGCTCAATATGCTGGGCGCCTATGAGGAAGCACTGCCGGTCCTGGCGCGCGGGTGCGCGCTTGACGCGAGCAATCCGAATCTCTGGGGCAACACGGCCTTTGCCTGTAATGAACTGGGCCGCTATGAGGAAGCGCTGGAGATGAGCGAGCGCGCCCTGGCGCTGGACCCGAAGCATGTCCCCGCGCTCTCCAATCAGGGTAACGCTCTGCTGGGCCTGGACCGCTCTGAGGAGGCGCTGGCGACCTTTGATCGCGTGCTGGCGCTGGAGCCAAATGAGCATCGCTGGGGCAACAAGACGGTGGCCCTAATGAAGCTGGAGCGCTATCCAGAGGCGCTAGATTGCCTGGAGCAAGCGCTGGCGCTGGCTCCTGACGATGCCACCTCCTGGTATGTTAAGTCGATGGTGCTGAGCGAATTAGGGCGAATGCAGGAGGCGCAGGAGGCCAGGGCGCGAGCCGAGGCGCTGGATGTGTAACTACCCGCGTACAAGAAATTATCCACGCCGCCAGTGGTCGTTCCGCTGCGCTGGCTGATTGGTGTTTATGTAGGAGCAAGTATGGCAACACAGGAAGCGCTGGAAGACCTACTTAACCGGCTCTCGGCGACCCCGCTGCGCGTTGCCCAGGCGGTTGCCGGCTGGAGCGAGGATCAGCTTCAGGCTGCCCCTACCAGCGATGGCTGGTCGGCGGCGGAGATTCTGGCGCATGTGCGCGCGTCGGATGATATTCTGGCCTACCGCGCCTACGCGATACTCACTCGTGACAACCCACCGCTGCCCAGCTATGATGAGCGGCGCTGGGCTGAGGTGGCAGGCTACGCGCTGCTCCAGTTCCATGAATCGCTGCATGCGTTTAGCCTGCGCCGGGCCGAACTGGTGCTAATGCTGCGCCGGGCCGCGCCAGGGGAGTGGCAGCGGACGGGGACACATGAGGCGCGTGGCTCTCTTGTGTTGTTTGATATAATGGGCACGCTGGTTGGGCATGAAGAAGAACACTGCGCTCAGCTAGAAGCGATACAAAACTAAGATGAATGATGCCTCCCACGAATTGGGATGGTTGGCAGAGTGGGTTGTCCCTCTGCGAAGCTAGAAAGGGTACTTGATGCCGCCGCTTGTGAGCAAGGTAGTAACTCACGACAAGTTGTCTGATCGGCGGGAGGGTGACCTCCTCTTGCTGATCTCCTGGCCGATGATGGCAATAAGGAGTACCCTTGTCTCACGACAATCGAGAGGTCGAGCCATTCGACGCTTCGTGGGAGGAGACCGACTATAAGGAAAGCGGCTCCGCCTACAGCCTGCGCAAGCAGAACCGCGCGCGGAGCCAGCAGAGCCGCGTGAGCCGGCGCGTCGAGCGCCGGGATGAGCGCCAATTCGATGAGCATCAACAGCGCCCGGCGGTCAAGCGCCTGCGGCCCGAACAGACGCAGGAGTTTCGCTGCCGGCATTGCCGGACCTTTGTTGGGCCGGTGCCCAGCGGTGGCAAGCACCGCAACCATTGCCCGGTCTGCCTGCACTCGCGGCATGTGGACCTGAGCCGGCCCGGTGATCGGCTTAGCCCCTGCGGCGGGACGATGGCGCCCATCGGCGTCTTCAGCCGCAACGATGGCGAGTCTGCGCTGGTGCATCGCTGCCTCGCCTGTGGCATCGAGCGCCACAATCGTATCGCGGCAGATGATGACTTTGATCTAGTTCTCACCCTGCCCGACCTGACGCGATGGACACCCAACCGGCGCCAGGCGGCAGCCCAGACCGACGAAGAGACTGCGTAGACCCAATTCCCTCGTGTTTGATGAAAGGGCGGCAGAGAGGATACTGCTCTCTGCCGCCCTTTCATCAGGAGAGGTAGCTGATTGGCACCGAATGTGCAACCTTCTCATCAGGAGCGGCACGCCAGGGACGGCTATTGCTCAAGAAAGGAGCAAACGGTCTGATGAGCGATATGCCTTTGAATGAGAACAACGCTGAGGGGGACATCTCTCGCGGCACCACTGTCTATGATGTCAACGGCGAGAAGGTGGGGCAGGTGAGCCTCTCTGCCTTGCGGGATGGGTATTTCGTGGTCGAACAGGGCTGGCTCTTCTCCCACGAGTTGTTTCTCCCCAACACGGCTATTGCCAAGCGAGACGCCCTGTGGATTGGTCTGAATCTCTCCAAAACGCAATTGAGGCAGCAGCGCTGGAGAGTTCCGCCGGATGAATGGCTCGTGAGCGGCCCGATTCGTCCCATCGTCTCTGCGAACCCCGCTGAGGGCGAGGGCGGCCCAACCAGGGGTGAGGACATTCCCTTGCCCCCAGCAGAAAGCGATCCTCCGCTGAGTACCCCCTAGAGCCAGGTGGGCACGCTCAAAAAGATGGGGCCTGTGGACCCACAGGCCCCATCTCCTCAACCACCTTCTCTTTTGCACGTTTGCTAGTCAATCCATCGCTATGCCCCCATTGACCGGAGCATAGGTGCCCGTCATGAAGCCGCTATCGTCGCTGGCATAAAAGGCGATCACCCGCGCAATGTCTTCTGGCTGGGCGATGCGCCCAAGAGGGGTCATCGTCGTAACACGCTGGCGATGCTCAGGAGGCAGAAATGTGCTGAGTTCGGTTTCAACCATGCCGGGGGCAACCACATTGGCCGTGATGCCAAAGGGGCCAAACTCCCGCGCAATGTGCCTGCTGAAGCTCACCAGAGCGCCTTTGGCTGTGCCAATGCCAATGGCGCCGGGCATAGAGGGCACCTTTGCCTGACCGCTCCCTACATAGATGATCCGTCCAGAGCGCTGATGCTGCATAGGAGGGAGGACGGCTTTGGTGATCTCAAAGACTGAGCGTAACTCGCTGATAACGCCCTGCGCAAACTCATCCCAGGTCATCTGTGCGAAGGGTTTGACGACGGCAGGCGAGGCGGCGCTGTCAACGAGTATATCCAGGCGACCATAGGTCTCCAGTGTCGCCTTGACCAGCAGTTCAGCTTGGCTTTGCTCGCGGATGTCGGCCTGGATAGCTCGCGCCTGGCCGCCGGCCAGTTGAATCTCAGACACGACCTGCTCGGCGGCGGCAGCATTCTTCAGGTAGTTGACAACCACGCTGGCGCTCCGGCTTGCCAGCAGCCGTGACGTGGCTGCACCGATACCGCGCCCACCACCGGCAATCAACGCGACTTTTCCTTGTAAGCTCATTTCTTCCTCCTTTTTCATGACCATAATGGCTCTCCGATTATGCCTCTGCCGCTCTGAGTCCCGCAAGCAGAGCAGGCCAAAATCTCCTGGCCCGGTTCCTGCATTGGAAACGATTTGTTTTCCCCGCAAGTGGTTTCTTGCTTCCCTGATGCTGGCGCTTCTGAAAGGGGGCGTGATGGTTGTTTTTGATGGTGCTGCCGCCCCGGACCGGGCGGCGGTCATGGCGGCGCTCGGCCTGTGCTATGACCCCTGCTGCCGCGAGCGGGGGGTGAGTATCGTTGATCTGGGCTTGATTCATGAGGTGCGCGTCGAGGATGGGCGCGTGACAGTAGCCATGCTGCTCACCGGCGGCTGGTTCTCGCTCTCGGCCTCGCCAGAGCAGATGATTGAGGCCGAAGTGAAGCGCCTGCCGGGCGTCAAACAGGTGCAGGTGGAGATGCTCTGGAATCCGGTCTGGACGCCGGCGCGCCTGTCCCAAGAGGCGCGGCGCAAGTTTGCGCTGCCGCTGGCATAGCGGCTGCTTCGTGGCGCATGATCCCACCCTCTAGACAGCAACCGGCATCTATGTTACCTTCTGGGAGGATGCCAGCTATCTGGCTGGCCGTGTTGTGTCGCCTTGCAGCGAAGGGGAGGTATGCTTATGTTTACCGCTGATGCCGATGTTACCATCAATCGCCCGCTGGAGGAGGTCTTCGCGTTTGTGGGCACCGCCGCCGAGTTTCCCAAGTGGCAAAAGGCCGTTGTGGAGTCGCGCCAGACCTCCGATGGCCCGCCGGGAGTTGGCGCAACGGGCGTCAATGTGCGCAAGGTCATGGGCCAGACTATCGAGACCAACTGGGAAGTCACCGCCTACAATGTCAACCAGGACTACTCGGTTAAAAGCACCGCCGGAGGGCCGGTTGCCTATGAACTGACGTATACTTTCACGGCAGTTGCGGGCGGCACGCGCGTGCAGGCCAGGCTCCAGGCCGAGGCGAAAGGCCCGCTCAAAGTTATGGAAGGGATGATCGCCGGCGGCGTGAAGCAAGAGTTCGTGGAAGATCACCAGCACCTCAAGGCGCTATTGGAAAGCCAAGTCTAGTCATCGGAGACCCAGGAGCGCGCCACGCAAGCAAATATTTGCTTGCGTGGCGCACTCCGCATTTGCTAGCTCTTAATAAGCTTGAGTACCTCGTCGCGCTTCGCTTCCATCAGCGCTTTGGTGTCGGCCTCCAGGTTCAGGCGGATCAGCGGCTCGGTGTTGGAGGCGCGCAGGTTAAACCACCAGTCCTTGAATTGGACGCTCACGCCGTCCAGGTGATCGATCTGGGCGCCCTGCGCTTTGTAGTGTTCCTCGATCTGCTTGAGCTTGCCGGGAATGTCCTTGACTTCGGTATTGATCTCGCCGCTGCGGAAGCGGGTATCAATCGGCTTGAGCAGTTCAGAAAGCGTCTGGTTTTCGTCGCAGATCAGTTCCAGCACGATCAGGAAGGCGATCAGGCCGGAGTCGGCGTACCAGTTGTCGCGGAAGTAGAAGTGGCCGGAATGCTCGCCGCCAAAGATGGCGTTCTCCTTGCGCATCTGAGCCTTGATGAAGGAATGGCCCACGCGCGTGCGCACAGCCCTGCCGCCGGCGCGCTCGATGGTCTCCGGGGTGCTGCGCGAGCAGATCAGGTTATAGAGAATGGTTGACCCTGGATGCTTGCGCAGCAGATTCTTCGCCACCAGCGCCGTAATCATATCGCCGCCGATCAGCCCGCCGTGTTCATCGACGGCAAACAT
>CAZFWN010000128.1:0-16296 GCA_964522745.1 uncultured Ktedonobacterales bacterium | reverse complement strand
GAGACCCCGGACGTCCTGGCCGAAGTAGGCGCCGCTCGCCGCCACCTGCCCGTTGGTCAACGGCCTATGTGTGGCTGAAGAAGAGAACTTCTTGTTCTCTTACAATATTACCTCTCACACTGCTGCACTGCGCAAAGCCCTCAATCGCGAACGGAGTAATGTGGGGCGCGGTGCCTATACTGATCGAGTGAAGGCCTTGCTTTTGGAGTGTTCAGGATCACTGGTTGCAGAAGCCTTGGCTCAAGACCTCAAGCACTTTGTAACGGGAAAGATGCATGATGAAGTGCAATGGATTGACGTTTCTCTTCATGCTTGCAAAATTCTCAACGCTCGAGAGAAAGTGATCTTCATAAGCGATGAATGAAGGAGCAGCCAAAATGGCTGTCCCTCAACCACCTGAGCTAATACAGTAAGTCTGCCCCATATTCAAGAACACATGTACAATCGCCCTCTTAACAGAGCGTACGACTTTTTTCCCCAACACCAATCGGCTAGTATACAATTTATTTGCAGCGCAAAGCGGTCTTTGAGGGCCAAAAGCCCTCGCCAGAATACAACTTTCGTTGTTGAACCCCTTGCAAAAAGGCTCGATTTTCTGGACTCGCGAGGCACATCAGTGTACAAGTTTATTTGCAGCAGCGATTTAGACTAATAACTCTGTCAGGTTGGTAAGGCATCGAATGCACTATTGAATCAACGTAATCATCATGAACCTATGTCACTTCCAGCTTGGGCTCGACTTTCGCTGCTTCACCATATGTCGGGAAGATTGCCCGACTCAAGCGGGAGATTCTCCCGGTCCAAATGAGGAGTAAGACGGGAATATCACTCATGACATGGGAAAACCTTTCCAGGTATCCTTTGACCGGGCCGTTGGAACACGGCCACGCATCGACATCAAAAAGGAGGATATTTCCATGTCGTCAGCATCCCTGTCTCGTCTGAGCGGGATCGTGCTCCTCGTCGGCAGTCTGCTCAGTTTCGTGAGTGCGACGGTTCTCGATGTCCAGTTTCCCGGCCGAAATGCGACTCCCCAGCAGATCTTAAGTCTGCCCTGGATCCTGGAGACAAGCCTGATACTCGTCGGCGTCCTCTTGATTACCCTTGGATTTCCCGGATTCTATCTCTGCCAGTCGGCGAAGGCAGGTAAGCTGGGATTCGCTGGTTTCGTCATCCTGTGGGTAGCGGTATTACTCAGCGAGCTGAGTTTCACCGCGCTCCAGATCACCATTTTTCCCTGGCTCTCCCAGACGGACCCGAAGCTCCTCGGATCAGGAGCCATGCCCTTTGCTGCAGCGCTCTTGTTCGTCTTTGGCCCGACGTTGCTCTTCATCGTTGGGAGTATCCTGCTGGGGATCGCGACGATGCGCTCCGGAGTTTTCGGCCGCTGGCCCGGGATCGCCCTCCTGGCGCTAGGCATCATTGGTGTCATGAGCGTGCTTCTCATGTCGGTGCCACTCCCCTCGACGGCCGACAACATCGTCAATACCCTCTTTGATGTGTCTGTGTTCCTGGCATTCGCATGGTGCGGCTATGCGGCGGTGGCACGCAAGGTGGAACCGACGGCAGCGCCGTCTATGGTCATCCCTTCTGTCCAAACGAGTCGTTGAGCGTAGTTGTAGGGCCGTGCCTCTCAGGTACGCCCTCATTGGATATCGTATCGTTGTAGGGGCGTACCTGACATACGCCCTCGTTCATTGGTAGGGAAGCTCTCGCTCAACCAGAGAATGGAACGGCGATGAAACCAGATCTCCCCACATCGGCTACTACCGATTCGATCACGGTACGTCGTGCGCCGGGCGAACATCGGTCTCGCCTCTTTGGGCGCTCCCTGGTCTTACTGCGCGCGGCCTGGATCGTCTTCGCGCCTGGTTTGGCGGTGGTCAGCATCGACAGTATACCTGTGCAAACGCCAAGCCAGCGCATACAATAGCCATGCGACCATTGCTGTTCGGATCCTCTTCCCTGTCGCAATGGTGTGGGAGAGCCCCGTCGCGGTTTCCCTCCCACACAAGGAGGTGCACGATGAACCTTGCGCATGATGTGGTGACCAGCACAGACGAGGACGTTGATACACCAACCGAAACCGCTACCACGTTGCACGGGCGGCGACTCATCCTGGTTCGGATCGTCTGGGGGCTGCTGGTCATCCTCACGGTCGGCATCTTCGTGGCCGCTCTCCCGGTGTACGTGGGACAGCTGCGGACGCTCTGCGTTGGCGTTCCGTGTGATGCCCCGTCACTCTCGGCTGCGCAAGCCCAGAACCTCTGGCGTACCTTTGGTCTCTCGCCAGATCTCTACGCGCTCTCCAACGGTGCGTTCACAGCGCTCTTTGAGCTGGTCTGCTTCACGCTGGGATGCGTGATTTACTGGCGCAAGTCCACTGACTGGCTGGCTCTGCTCGTTGCTCTGCTGGTGGTGATGCTTGGGACGACTGGTGTCACCATGGCCGTGGAGGGGAGCCAATCAGTCCTCCAACCGGTCGCCGTCATCTGGAACTTTCTGACCTTTGGCCTCTTCTTCCTCGTTTTTACCCTCTTTCCCACTGGCCGGTTTGTCCCCCGCTGGGCGGTCGGACTCGTCGTTGGGGATGTTATGCTCGGAGGATCCCTCCTGATTTTGTTCCCCAATGGGTCAAATCCCACCTCGTCCCCCCATCCTCCGGTGCTGAAAACCCTGTATTTTCTTGTGACGTGGTTTGGCCTGAATGGCGCCCTCTTGCTGGTCCAGGTCTACCGCTACTGGAAGGTGTCGAGTGCCGTCGAGCGCCTGCAGACGAAGTGGGTCTTCTTTGGCGGAATCGCGGCAGTGGGGGAAATCATTGTCATCTACGTGCCGCTCCTGCTCTTCCCGTCGCTCAACCAGCCCGGTTCGCTGTATCCCGTGATCACCTCATTCGTCACCACCCTCTTCCTGCTCTTTTTCGTGCTCTCCCTTGGCCTTGCCATCCTGCGCTACCGGCTCTGGGATATCGATATCCTCATCAATCGCACCCTCGTTTATGGTGCGCTCACTGCCGGCATCGTCGCGCTCTATATCCTCGTCGTCGGCTATCTCGGCAGTCTCTTCCGTACCAGCAACAATCTGCTCATTTCGCTGGTTGCCACCGGATTGGTGGCGGTCCTCTTTCAGCCGGGACGGGAATGGCTCCAGCGGGGCGTGAATCGCTTGATGTACGGGCTGCGCGACGAACCCTATCGGGTCATCTCACGCCTGGGACAGCGCCTGGAGGCCGCGCTAGCCCCTGATGCCGTCTTGCCAGCCATCGTGGAGACGGTGGCTCAGGCGCTCAAGTTACCCTACGCGGCCATTCTCTTGCGCCAGGGCGAGGCGAGCACCACCGCGGCCACGTATGGGACGCCCGGCGGCCATCTCATCAAACTGCCCCTGGTCTACCAGACAGAGCCGATTGGCGAATTCGTGCTGGCGCCGCGATCACCTGGCGAGGAGTTCTCCCCCGCCGATCGCGCCATATTGAGCGATCTGGCCAGGCAGGCGGGTATCGCGGCCCACGCGGTACGCTTGACCGCTGACCTGCAACAACTGGCGGATGAGCTTCAAGCATCGCGCTTGCGGCTCATCACGACACTTGAGGAGGAACGACGGCGCCTGCGCCGCGACCTGCACGACGGCCTCGGCTCGGCGTTAACCAGTGTGACGTTCCAGCTTGATGCCGCATCCAATCTGCTCGAACGCGATCCCCAGGCGGTTAAGACGTTGCTCAGAGAGCTGAAAGATCAGATGCAGGGGTCAATCGCCGATATCCGGCGGCTGGTTTACAACCTGCGGCCTCCCATCCTTGACGAGTGGGGCCTGGTGCCCGCGGTGCGGGAGCAGGTGGCTCAATATCAGTTGAATCAAGTGCAGGTGATCGTCGCGGCGCCGGAAGCGTTGCCGCCTTTGTCGGCTGCCCTGGAAGTAGCCGCCTATCGCATCGCGCTCGAAGCCTTATCCAATGTCATCCGCCACGCCCAGGCTACCACGTGTACGATCCGCTTTGATCTGGAGAACGAGGCACTCATCATCGAGGTACTGGACGATGGAAAAGGATTACCTGGTGACTTGCACGCTGGCGTCGGCATCAACGCCATGCGGGAGCGTGCGGCGGAGTTAGGCGGTACCTTCCGTATTGAGCGGCATGCAGGATGGGGCGGGACGCGGGTCGTGGCGTCATTACCCCTGGCGAAGGAGTGATACAGTATGCCGAATGAATCGTTACGCATCCTGCTGGTCGATGATCACCCGCTCGTCCGCAATGGCTTGCGGGCGTTGTTGGCCTCCGTCACGGATATGGCAGTCGTGGGCGAGGCAGCGAGCGGCGAAGAGGCGATCGCACGAACAGCGGAACTTCTCCCGGATATCATCCTGATGGACCTGCATATGCCGGGTGTGAACGGTATCGAGGCGACGCGACGCATCCTGCAAGCACAGCCGCACATGGGCATCCTCGTGCTCACGATGCTCGAAGACGATGCCTCGGTCTTCGCCGCGATGCGGGCCGGCGCGCGGGGCTATCTCCTCAAAGGGGCCGATCAGACCGAGGTCCTGCGCGCTATCGGTGTCGTCGCGCATGGGGAAGCGATCTTCAGTCCGCCGATCGCCCAGCGGTTGATGCAGTATTTCGCCAATATGCAGCCCCTCCTGCCTCCCAGCGCCTTTCCCGACTTGAGCGAGCGTGAGCGCGAGATCCTAGGCTTGATTGCCCGCGGCAAAACGAATGCCGAGATCGCGGAAGCGCTGGTCATCAGCCCCAAGACCGTCAGCAATCATGTCTCCAACATCTTCAGCAAGTTGCAGGTCGTCGATCGCGCCCAGGCGGTCCTTCGGGCTAGGGAGGCGGGACTCGGATGACCAGCGCGGTCGAGGGGCGCACCAGCGGATTCACGCATCCATGAAAAGTGACCAGGTTGGTGCTTCGCGGTACATGCCAGAACCGATGGATATGGTGACGCTCAATACGGGGGCGGGTTCTTATCACCGCTTGATTATCTTTCGTCAAGCCGTATACCAGCAGGGATTCACCAGACGACGCGATGCCCAATTTGAGGTGCTGGATGCCCTCCTGCTCAGCGGGACCACGCGATCCTTTCCTGAACTCAGTTGTCTGCCCGTGTTTCGTCGACGCTGGCCCAGCGTGTATGCCGCTCTGGAAGATGGTCGTCAGGATCTCCCATGGCTCAAACAATATCTGATCCAGCAGCTTCCCACCACGCCAGGTATCCAGGTGTGCGCGCTGGACGGGACCGCCTGGCCGCGCCCTTCCGCAGCGACCCTCCCTGATCGGCAATATGTCTACTCGCCGACCAAAGCCGTCAACGGTGGGTCGGTTGTGGTGGGATCACCCTATTCCCTGTTGGCCTGGGTGGCAGAACCGCACAGCAGTTGGGCCTTGCCGCTCGATGTCGAGCGCATCGCCAGCCATCAGGATGCCCTCACCGTAGGGATCAAGCAAGTCCTACGCCTGTGTCAGCATCGCCAACAACAACTGCCCACGTCCTTGCTTCTCGTCGTCGCAGATGCCAAATATGGCACCCATCAATTTCTGCGCCCTCTTCGAGACGCTCCCTGTGGCCTCCTGGTTCGATTGCGTCGAGATCGGGTCCTTTATCGTGCTCCAGAACCCTATGGTGGACGGGGACGCCCAGCACAGCATGGAGCCCCCTTTCGCTTCAAAGACTCCACCACCTGGGGATCGCCTGATCAGCGCGCTCACACGACCGACCCGAAGTGGGGCCAGGTCGAGATGCAGGCCTGGACCCAGTTGCATGCGCGGGAAGCCAGCGATACTCCGTGGACTGTGTTGCGCATTCAGGTCCATGGCGAGCAGGCCAACCCACCAGAAGCGCTCTGGCTGGCATGGCAAGGACCGGCACAACCGCTCGACGTGCTCTGGCAGGCGTATCAGATGCGGTGGCCGGTGGAACCCAGTATTCGTACCCGCAAGCAGCACTTAGCCTGGACGCTGCCGCAATTTCGCACCCATGAGGCGTGTGATCGCTGGACGATGCTCGTTTCGTTAGCACAATGGATGCTCTTTCTCGCACGATCCCTCGTCCCTGATTGCCCGTTGCCCTGGCAAGCGCGGCAAGTGACGCTGACGCCGAAACGGGTCCAGCGGGGCTGGGGAGTGATTTTCGCCCAGATTGGAACGCCCGCCGTGCCACCAAAACCGCGAGGAACTCCTCCGGGGTGGACCAAAGGGCGCGTACGTGCGCGTCCGCCACGTCATGCCGTCGTCAAAAAAGCGAAGAAACCACCGGGGAAGCGTCAGAAAATCAGATAACCAATGCCATTACGCTTGCTACTGAACACTCATCTAGCACTGAGCGTATGTTGTTGTTGTCTAAAGCCGAGTTGCAGCATACACCTGTGAAATGCAAGGAACCTACCATCCTATTTCTAAGATGATCGGTTCCTTGCATTGCTCTCTGATGAACGAGCCAGTCAGCAGGCTATCAGCAAAGCGAAAGACTGCCCTGCCATTAACCAGGCGTTCTTAAAAGTGGAGACCCAACTTTATTCGACGGCTACAGAGGCATATCAGCAGCCCAGAAATCTACTCAACGGTTACTGACTTGGCAAGGTTGCGGGGCTGATCGATGTTACAGCCCCGTGCTACAGCCACATGATAGGCAAACAACTGGAGCGGAATTACCTGAAGCACAGGGGCAAGCAATTCGTGCGCATAGGGAATAAAAAACACATCATGCGCCTGCGACAAAATGGCGCTATCGCCCTCGGTGGCAATTGCTACCACATGCGCATCGCGGGCACGCACCTCCTGGATATTGCTGACCACCTTATCATACGTTTTGCTGGCCGTTGCAATTGCCAGCAAGGGCGTCTCAGGATCAAGCAAGGCAATCGGCCCATGCTTCAACTCTCCAGCGGGATAGCCTTCAGCATGGATATAGGAAACCTCCTTGAGCTTGAGCGCTCCTTCCAACGCAATCGGATACCCTACCCCACGCCCGATGAACATAAAGCTGTGGCAGGTGGAGAGCTGGCGGGCAACGGCAACCAGGGCATCCTCATCGCTATCCACCCGCTCCAGAATGCGCTGCACCTGCGCCGGCAAATTTTGCAACCCACCCAGCACATGCACACGCTCATCATCTCTCAGCGTTCCACGTATGTGGCCTAGATGGAGCGAAAGCAGCGCTAACACAATCACCGAGGTCAGAAAGGTCTTGGTGCCCACCACACAAATTTCCGGCCCAGCTTGCAGATACAGTACAGCATCAGAGAGACGGGTGATCGCACTGCCGACCGTATTCGTAAGCGAAATGACCGGCGAGCCACCCTCACGCGCCTGGCGCACCCCAGCCAGCGTATCAGCCGTCTCGCCCGATTGCGTAATAGGGATACAGAGTACCTCTGGCCCCACCACTGGATCGCTATAGCGAAACTCCGAGGCAGGCACAACCTCCACCGGCAGCCGCGCCCACTGCTCAATCATATACTTGGCAATCATCCCGGCATACAATGAGGTGCCGCACGCCAGAATGACCACCCGCTGGATGCGCCCTAGCACCCCTTGTGCATCTAGCGCGGCCAGTTCGGGCAGGCGCAGTTCCAAGCCCGCAGAGGTTTCGATCAGGCGGCCAAGCAAGGCCCGACGAATGGCATCCGGCTGCTCGTGAATCTCCTTGAGCATGAAATGGGCATAGCCACCCTTTTCTGCCGCCTCGACATCCCACTCAATCGTGATTGGCTGGCGAACAATGCGCTTGCCGGCCAGATCACACACCTGTACCTGCTCCGGCGTCAAAACTGCCAGTTCTCCCTCTTCAAGAATGATGACCTGGCGTGTATGCTTGAGCAGCGCCGGAATATCCGAGGCAAGAAACTGCTCATGCTCGCCCAGACCCACAATCAAAGGGCCGGCACAGCGCGCGCCGATCAGCAAATCAGGATGACGCTGGCTGACAACGGCTATCGAGTAGGAGCCAGTCACCCGCCCCAGCGCCAGGCGCACTGCTTTGAGCAAATCACCATTTGTCGCGGCATAGTGCGATTCTATCAGATGGGCCAGCACCTCGGTATCTGTCTCCGAAAGAAACTGATGCCCTTGTGCCAGCAGCGCAGCGCGCAATTCGGCATAGTTTTCGATGATGCCATTATGCACCACCGAGATTTCTCCCTGGCAATCGCTATGCGGATGCGCATTGCTATCGTTTGGACGGCCATGTGTTGCCCAGCGCGTGTGCCCAATACCAACCGATCCGGTTGGTCCATCATCCTGGATCACACCGACTAGATTCGCCAGTTTCCCGGCGCTCTTACGCACAGCAATCTTACCATCCCCATCCAGCACAGCAATGCCGGCGGAATCATAGCCGCGATATTCCAACCGCTGCAAACCTTCCAGCAGGATGGGGGTTGCCTGCTGGTCGCCAACATACCCAACAATTCCACACATGGGCTGAGTAATCCTCCTTTGTAACCAAAAACAACCATAGAGTATCTCAGCCCACCGGCTCCGCTTTGGCCCGGCAGTCGCCTGCCGGTTTTGTCGAAACCTTGAGAAGGGGGTGGACCACTCCCTGGAGGCATCCGCTGATTGCCCGCTCCCCATTGCCAGCGCTTCAAGCGCGAGCAACAGAGACGCCGGTTCGATTACCTCCACCTCGTCAACTGGGATCCTCCCATCCCAGCCCATGCGCTACTCTTTCATCACAACATTTTGATGAGCAGTCTCAAAAAGCGCAGACTATTCATCCCATATGATGGGACGAATTGCCCTTTGCGAGAATAACGACGAACACAGACCTTTGGAGAACTACATCACACTTCCAGAGAGCAGAAGCGAGAGGGAACAGCTATTTCAGCGCTGTGAGCGTAATAGTCACATCAACCGGCTCGACCACGACGGTCACATCAGGAGGCGCCGAAACCTGCACTGGTAAGCTATACTGTCCTGGCCCCAGACCAGACACGTCTACAACTGGCTCAATATCAAGCTTATTTAACCTGGAGAGCGGCCCCTTCAATGTGACCTTCACCACTAACGGCGTCGCACTTGTCGTCAAATTTGCCCCTAGATTCTTCACGGTCACCGGCACATTTGCCGAGACCTGCCCAACGACGGGAGCAATATAAATGGACACTGTCACTGCTGAGAAGGTCGTACTGGAGACCCCCGGCGGGAGATCGAGCGGGATCACCTGGGTAATCGTCGTCTTTGCTCCACTAATATCGACAGGCTCTGTGCTGACATAATTGACATCGCTGAGAACAGGCGCGCTGCCTTGAATGGTAATCGTTGGAGGCGCGATCTGCACGCCCGTCACAGCATAGCCATCGGCAGGGTTGCCAGTGCGCTTGATCACCACCGGCACCGTGCGATAGTTCCCGATAGTCGAGCCAGCGCTGCTGCCATCAGGATTTGGGCCAACTACAAACCACCAGAGTGCAAACGCCGAGATCAGGGCCAGCAAGAACCGTACCCCAAGCGTACTCAAGAAAAAACGCGCAACAGACCGCAGCCCCCGCCCGACGCGGAGCCATACGGTGTGCATAGGTGATGTCTCGTTAGACGACATTGTTCCAGCCCATCCTCAGACACGATCTCCGGTCCGTAATTTATCGCGCGCCAGACCACCCGTTGCACCCAGAGGCAGCCGCCCAGAAGCAGCATGCCGGCGCATCCGGCGTCTGGGGGTACGCATTGATAGCAACACCCGGCGCAGCCGATCTTCGCTGATATTGCGTATCAATCGTCCGTTTTCAGCAAGAGAAATCGTTCCGGTCTCCTCGGAAACAATCAAGGCAATAGCATCTGTTTGCTCGGACAGGCCCAGCGCAGCGCGATGGCGGGTGCCGAGATCGCCATACGCATCAAGCGCCTCCGACAGCGGGAGCAGGACGGCAGCAGCAACCACGCGGTCTCCCCGAATAATGACTGCGCCATCATGCAGCGGCGAATTAGGATAGAAGATCGTCAGCAACAACTCAGCACTGACCAGCGCATCTATACGCACGCCCGTCGCGGCATAATCTTGCAGGCCCGTGCTGCGCTCAATACAGATCAGCGCGCCAGGTTGGCGGCGATCCTTCAGGCGCACCGCCGCCTGCACCAATTCATCAACGGTGCGCTCTGTGCCACGCGACATGCTGGTACGTGGCAGGTTCATCACTTTGCTGCTGCGCCCCAGATATTCAAGCAAACGCCGGAGTTCTGGTTGGAAGATGACGGGTAACGCAATCAGAGCAGCAGGGATAGAATTGCGTAAGAGCCAACTCAACAGGGTCAGATGAAAGACAGAACTGATGAGGATGCCCGCCAGAAGGACAATCGCCAGACCTTGCAGAATCTGGTCGGCGCGCGTGCCACGCACCAACACCAGGATGCTGTAGATAATCAATGTCACGATGAGAATGTCCAGCACATCAACCCAGGTCAGGTGGGCAAAGAGCGATTGGAGGAACTCGATCATTGGCTGCCTCCCAATCGCTCAGAGCTGGCTGGGCGCCGCAGCCACTGCGGCACCCGATGATGCAACTCGAGATAGGTCTGCGTGGCTCGCACAGCAAGACTCCACAACTCCACTGTCAATATGCGCTTGCTTTGGCGTCTCTTGCTCGTTATACCTGACGCATGCGCAATTCTTGTAATTGCTGCATGCGTTGGTAGGCGACCTGATTATCAGGGTCCACCTTGGCAAGATTACGGTACACCCGCTGCGCTTGTTCGTACTCTCCGACCTCCGAATAGGTCTGTCCTAGTAAATCATACGCCTCAAAATTGAGTTTGTCCATTGCGATGAGTTGTTGCAGGGCAGCAACCGCCTCTTTGGTCTGATGACTGGCAAAATAATGGCGCGCAATCACCGATTGATGCTGGGTAGCCTCATCGCGCCGCCCGGCCTGGAGACAATATTGCACCATCTCCATCCGCGCCTGCATATCGTTGGGGTTCAACTGCACCACCTGACGAAATGCGCTCATCGATTCCTCATGATTGCCCATATCCCAGTAGATAGAAGCAATTCGCTGGAGGACGCGAGCGGTCTCATCCGTCTGCCCGGCGCGAAGATGTAACTCTGCTTGCGTGCGCAGCTCGCTCAACCCTTCATCCAACATCCCCCAGTTGATATAGATGTCACCAAGCTCCCCATGCGGCATGGCTTCCTGTGGCGCCATCGTACACATCTTCTTGAGGATGTCTATCGCCATTTCAATTTGCTTATTGGCCCGGTAATGTTTGACCAACTGCGCAAATTCTTGCAGATTGGCCGGCACCTCCATCCTGGGCGCGGGCTGCGCTCGCTCCACCGAGGAGTAGGACGATGATGGCGCACCTGGCGCATACGAGGCTGCCTGCTGGGACGGCGCAGTATAGACCGCCCCCTGCGCTGGTAATACCTGCCGCACTTGTTGAAGCACAGCCTGTGCCCGTTCGCTCTGACCGGCCTGCTGATACGCCTTTGCCAGCAAGAGGGAGATTTCGACATCAGGCGCGTGATGCTCCTCATGCTCCTCACGTGGGCGCGCTGCCCAGACAGCCGGGTCTACCGGCGCGCGCCGAGTCGCCAGGATAGCCTCTTCTAACTCACGAACCGCGCTGGTCGCATTGGTCACCCCGCCCTGGTCCAGAAAACATTTCGCCATCGCGGAGCGGCAGAGTACCTCCATCCCAGGCCCATTCATCGCCTGTTGATAGCTCACCAGCGCATCACCAAAACGCCCGGACTGCTGCTGTAACCGCCCAAAGCTATAGCGCAGATCAACATTCGAGGGTGACGACTCAACCGCCTGCGCATACTCCCGCCCCACCGCCTCATAATGGCGCTGACCATCGCCGCGCAAGGCTTTCAGCAAGCGCCCAAGCACTTCAAGCGAGGTAGCGCGATTGGCTCCCGCCCCCATCGAGGCCAGCAGGTTCGAGGTCGTAGGCGTCGTGTTCAATCCGGTTGCCACAGCAATTTGCCAGCGAGCAAGCGCCGTCGCATTGCGCGGATCCAACTGCAAAATACGCTGATACTCGTTAATCGCTTGCGCCGCCCGGCCCGCCTTCATCAGCGCCAGCGCGTAGTTCAGCCGCATAGCAATCTGATTTGGATTCTCTTGCAGCGCCTGCTCATACTCCTGAATGGCCTTATCGGTATACCCCAGGCGCAGATAGGTTTCCGCAGCTGTCATCCGCTCGCGCAACAACTCCTCGCTGCGACCATTTGACGAGAGCAGATTAATCAGACGTACCCGATACGTCAGGTTATCCGGGTCAAGTTGCAGAATGCGCCGGTAGGTGCCAATCGCATCATCGACGCGCCCATTGACCAGATAGGTATCGATCAAAATAGCATACTTGGTAATAGCCTGCTCTGTCTTGCCCTGCTTGACATAGATTTCTCCCAACATCAGATGAATATCCAGATATTGAGGAGCCATCTCAATCACCCGCAGGGATTCCTCGATGGCAGCGGTAAGCAAGCCATGTGCCACATATTTCTCAATGTCGCGGACAGAGGCGATCACCTGGGAGCGCAGCGGCTCCGGCAAGGGCGGCATATTCGCCAGCACCGGGCTGACCGCACCGGCATGCGCCGACAACGCCCCTGAGCCGCCAGCAGCCCCCAACAGCGCTTTGAGTGGGTCGGATGCGGTGCCCGCCACCGAAGCACCAGTTGGCACCGCCGTATAGGTGCCGGAAGCCAGCGCAGCCAATGGCCCAGAAGGCACTCCATTTTGCACCGGGCCAGACGGCCTTACAGGCGCTTGCGGCGGAGCCTGGCCGGAGAATACATTGGGAGCCACTGACGGTCCAGCTTGCGGCACTGGCGCCGAAGCTGGACTGGAAAGCCAATCATCGGAGCTTGCAGCAGGACGAGATTGCCCATGTGGAGCAGCGGATGGGAAGGATGGACCACTGGCAGGATTATCAAACAAGGCAGTTGGCGGCTCATTTGGCTGGTTGAACAGCACCGTCGAGCTTTCGGCAATCTGGTGCTGTTGATTGGACGCCGGACCACGCTGATTGAAGGTCACAGTAGGTGGTTCGGCCAGCGACTCATCTGGTGGAGAGCCTTCCTGCATCCCACCTTCAGCCATCATCTGCTCAACCTCAGCAATCTGCTCCTGCCAGCCACGACTGCGCAAGAAACCGAGCAAGGCGTTATAGACCGTCTCCGTCTGATCCAACTCGCCAAGCGCGCGATGTGCCTCAGCCGCCTCGTGACAGAGTTGAATAAGCTGATCGCTCTCTTCCAGCGTCAACGCATCGAGATTGACCCGATCAACCGCCTCATCAAAATGCTGCGCGGCAGCGCCCAGGTCGCCCATCGCCCCGTAGCACTGGCCCAGAGCATAGAAACAGGAGAGCGCGTAATCTGGATCATTTAATAACTCAGAAAATTGCGCGATAGCCTCTTCCCAGCGCTCCTGCTCCTGATAGAGCCAGCCCAGAAAATAACGGGCATCGGGGCGCTCAAAGCCGCTGCTGATAA
Organism: uncultured Ktedonobacterales bacterium; assembly: GCA_964522745.1. Taxonomy (GTDB): domain Bacteria; phylum Chloroflexota; class Ktedonobacteria; order Ktedonobacterales; family DATBGS01; genus DATBHW01. Next base: position 2,848 of record CAZFWN010000128.1, on the reverse strand, counting down.
TCTGCTCGCACAGATCAATCGCCTCGGCAATGCGTCCTTCCGCCTGCGCGGCTTGCGCCTGACGCAAAGCACTGGCGACCTGAGCAGCCGTCATTCGCTTACGCCCGCCCTGCTCGCCTGATCCTCCGCGACCAGCATTCCCCGCGCCCTTGGGCGCTCCCTGCGCCGGTGGTGTCCCTTTCTTCGCCATGCTGTTCCCCGTCCTGCCCGTACTGTCTGCATGTAACGCCTCTGATCCGGCAGTTCCATCCGGTGCCGCCAGCGAGGCCATCCCCGGCTTGGATGCCGGGGGAACAGAGACTACACTCATTGACGAACTAGCCTGAAGCCGGGCGAGAGGACCAGTCCAGAACATGCCCTCTTCATCGCTCTCTTCAGACAGCGCCGCTACCGAATAAGCGGCTGGCGCCTCATGAATAGTCTTTGCAGTCTGAGACGAACCAGAGGAGCCTTTCAACAGGCTGGCAAGCAATTCTTTTGCTTCCACATCGCCTGGATCAGCCCGGAGGACTGTTTCACACTGCTCCCGCGCTTTGAGTAGCTCGCCACGCTGCCAGTAGATACGCGCCACGACCAGATGCTCTTGCCGGGCGGCTAAGCGATCTTTTTTCCTGCGGAAGTGGGCCGCCAATCGCTCATGAGGTTCTAGCTCCTCCGGCGCCTGATTGGCTGCCTTTTGCCACGCTGCTTCGGCACGGGCCGCCTGCCCATCCTGAGCGTACTGATCGCCGAGCGCAAGATACGCCCGGAACGCCTCCTCCCGACGCTCAAGCGTCGCATAGAGTTCAGCAACCTTACTCAGCGCGATGACACTGGCAACATCCTGCTCCAACACGCGCTGATACTCCGCCAGGGCCGCCTTCCACTGTCGGGTCTGCATATAGCAGAAGCCCAGACCACCTCGCGCGCCGGTATCGTTGGGAAACTCAGCCAGCGCCCGCTCATAGTGCCTGGCCGCCTCAGTCCACTGGCTATCCCAGCGAAGGCTATCGGCCTGGCTCATGGCCGCAGCAAAAATCTCCCTATTCCCTGGCATGAACTCCAATCCCTCTTGAGGGTCTTCCTCACATTGGTCACCCGCCGGCGCCGGGCGCCGGGTTCATGCTGACGGTGTGCCTGCTCTCGCGCCAGCAGGTCGGCTCTGGCTACACCTGCTCTCAGCCCGCCATTCCCTACTCGCGGGTAGTATAGCATAACCACAGCCATCTCCTTTGCCATCGCACCCCTTGGAATCCGCCTGGGCGCTTGCTCTATCGCCTGACAGGGCAGGGCCGGGACGATAAGACGTCCCCATCGCTGTGGTACTAAGGTACTAGCAGAAAGCAATAAGGCGACCACCCACCTGTGGCTCTGCCTCGCAATTTCCTAGCCGTTTTTTTGCCACTGCCTCATCAGAGCCAGAGGGGCTTCCCATATCCGCACGCCTCTCAATGATCCTACCCCCGATAATTGATGAATTGCAGTTCCACTGGATAATCCTGCTTCTTGAGCGTTGCAATGACCGCCTGCAAGTCATCGCGGCTTTTGCCCACCACGCGAATAGCGTCACCCTGAATCTGCGGGCGCACCTTGGGATGCTGGTCTCGAATCAGCTTATTGATCTCGCGCGCCAGGTCTTGAGAGATGCCTTGTTGCAGTTCAATCAGTTGGCGCACCTGACCGCCGGCTGCTGGCTCGATCTTGCCTGGCTTGAGTATCTTCAGCGAGAGGTTGCGACGCACCAGTTTGCTCTCCAGCACATCGCGCACACTTTTCAAGGTAAATTCGCTATTAGTAGTAATGGAAATGCTCTTTTTCACCTCATAGCGAATATCGGTTTTGGTGTCTTTGAGATCAAAACGAGTCGTCACTTCCCGGCGCGTCTGATCGAGCGCATTGACCAATTCCTGCTCATCAAACTGCGAGACGACATCAAATGAGTTTTCCCCGGCCATTACGTGATCCCCTTTGCTTCAAAACAGACAGCAGCCCTCATTGTATCCTAAGCGCCAAATCCTCGACAAATTCCCCTGGCTCCTGGCTCTTGTCCCTAGCCACGCGCTGGGGTAGAATAGCCTTGCTACCTACCTCGCGAAAGCAAGGAGCGCCCACAATGACCAGACTCAGCAGAGTAGCTCCTCTTTACCAGTTACAACAGCTTGATACAGAGCTAGAACGTGTACTGGCGGAAGCGCAGGCAATCACTGCCGCGCTGCGCGATGATACGCCGCTTCGCCAGGCAACACAGGCGCGTGAAGCGGCCCAGCAGACGCTCAAGCAGCGCCAGCAGACCCTCCGCGCCGCCGAACAAGAACTGAGCAGCCTGGAGGGGCGCCTCAAAAGCCACTCTGATCGCCTGTATAGCGGCGCTATCGCCAATCCACGCGAACTGGGCGCCCTCCAGCAAGAAACTCAGCATCTGCGCGAATTGCGCAGCACGCAGGAAGATCGTGTGCTGGAGGCCATGAGCGCCGTCGAAGAAGCGCAGGCAGCGCTCACCACCAGAAGCGCAGAGCATGACCGCGTCGGGCGCGCCCGCCAACAAGAATACGACGCATTGTTTGAACGTCAACAGCAGGTAGAGACACGCCTTTCCGACCTGCGCCAGCGCAGACAGCAACAAGCGGAAAGCTGTGATCCACCGCTTTTACAACGCTATGAGCAGATTCGTAAGGCACGCGGCGGGAAAGCTGTTGTTCTGGCCGAGCATGGCATGTGCCAGGGATGCCGTGTTGCCTTAACGGCCAGCGATGCGCAGCGCCTGCGCACGAGCGCAGAGGTGATTACCTGCAATAATTGCGGGCGCATGCTCTATCTGCCCTGAAGGGCATGCTGCCTGCCCCAGACAAAATCCAAAAGCACGACACTG
>CAZFWN010000127.1:0-16406 GCA_964522745.1 uncultured Ktedonobacterales bacterium | reverse complement strand
TCGTGGAGAAGTTCCGCGCCTGGAGCGATTGCCAGGGCGAGGTGGAGCGCGTCTTTACCAAAGACGAGTTGCTGACCAACATCATGCTGTATTGGGTGACGCAAACGATCAACTCTTCGACCCGGCTCTACTACGAGGCCTCCCATACCCCTGGGCAGATGCTGGGGCGCGTCGAGGTCCCGACCGGGGTCGCAGCCTTTCCGCACGAGTTGGTCACGCCAGTGCGCAGCATCGCCGAAGCGAGCTACAACCTCCAGCGCTGGAGCGACATGCCAGCGGGAGGCCACTTCGCCGCGCTCGAACAGCCGGAGGCGCTGGTCAACGACCTCCGCGCCTTCTTCCGACCGCTCAGGCAAACACATCAGTCGTAGCCCTCCGACCGCAAGGCGGAGGCGGCGCGCGAGCGGCCAAAAGGGAGCGCCATCCCTCCGGGAACTGACGTGGAGCCAGGAAGGGGCGGGAGCCACATCAGGCACCCCGCGCGTGTGGATGGGCAAGGCAGCGCCGCACCCGCTGGACCGGAAGCGCGGCCAGTTTGGAATGGCCCGTACTGTGCGAAAATTGCGTCCGTAGCGCTCGGCACTGGATCTTTTCACTGGTACTCGCCTCTTCTTCTGCGCCGCTCTTCGCTCTCCTCTCCTGTCCAATGCTCGCGCTTACGAGCAAAGGAGCCACCACAGCCCATGAATACGCAGAAGTCGATCGGTTTCGGCGAGCCAGGCATCGGACTTGACAGGAGATACACCCGGCGATTATAATATATCGGGAGTTACCGATATGAATCAAGAACCGATGCACCTTCTGGCGATCTCACCCGACCTGTTGGAGTTTGTGAAAGCGCTCGCCAGCGAATCGCGCATGACGATCCTCTTGCTGTTCCTAGATGGGCAAGCGCGGACCGTCAATCAGATCGCTGAGACCGTTGGCCTGGGGCAACCAGCAACCTCCGAGCACCTGGCGCTCATGAAGCGCGCCGGGGTGCTGTTCTCCGAAAAACGGGGCAAAGAGGTCTATTATCATCCCAATCGCCTCCAGATCATTCATTTTCTGGAGACCTTGAGCACGCTGTTGAAACAGTGCTGCGAAGCCTGATTTTTGGGGGGACATATATATATATCTATATATATCGTTATATTGCAATATGACGATGTATTGCACCCTGAAGGAGAACCAGCCATGAGCGCACCACTCGTCGAAGCCACCCATCGCACCGAAGCCCAGGTCCAGCGCTACTACACGTGGCGGGCTTCGAACTATGATGGCGGGACCACGTTCGAGATCCCCCATCACCAGGAAGCCATCCGAACAAATCCGCCCTCCATTGAGATAAGGGAGGAGGATACAAGTGATGAACATGCGTGCCTTTGTACTCACCCGCTATGGTGGTCCTGAGGCCATGGAACTCCGTCCCCTTCCCAGCCCCTCGCCTGGCCCTGGGGAAGTGCTGATCCAGGTCTACGCAGCTGGATTGAACCCGATTGATTTCAAACTGCGGCAGGGGAGGCTGCGACTGATCCAGCGCTCTCCCCTCCCGATCATCGCCGGCAGCGAGTTGGCTGGCGTGGTCGTCGCCAGGGGATCAGGCGTCACGCGCCTTGCCGAAGGAGACCGGGTGTTTACCCGCGTAGAGAAGAAGAGGCTTGGGGCGTTTGCCGAATTTGCCGTGGTGCGCGAGGAGCTGGTCGCCCAAATGCCCTCCTCCGTCGATTTCACCAGGGCGGCAGGAGTCCCGCTGGCAGGGCTGACGGCGCTGCAGGCATTACGGGACGAACTGCGCGTGACACGCGGCCAGAGCATCTTCATCTCTGGGGGGTCTGGTGGGGTGGGAACGTTCGCGATTCAGCTGGGAAAGTGGCTTGGCGCTCACATCGCCACCACGGCCTCAGGACGCGGGGAGGAGCTGGTGCGCAAACTTGGAGCGGACATCGTGGTGGACTACACCCGGGAGCACTTCGAGCAGGTCCTCCGCGACTACGATGGAGCGCTTGATCTCATCGGGGGCGACACCCTCTTGAAGACCTTCGGGGTCGTCAAACGCGGCGCAACGGTGGTCTCCATCGCGGGAGTCCCCGAGCCACAGACAGCGAGCAAAGACCTGCAAGCCGGACCAACCCTTGCGACCCTCTTCTGGGCAGCCAGTTGGGGCATCCGCCGCCAGGCGCGCAAGTCTGGCGTTGCCTATCGGTACCTCTTCATGCGCCCAAGTGGGACCGATCTGGCAGAACTGGCGACGCTCATCGATCAGCAGAGACTGGAGATCGTGCTTGACCGTATTTTCCCATTTGCGCACATCGCTGACGCCTTCGCCTACCTCGAGCAGGGGCATGCTAAGGGAAAGGTGGTCGTGCAGATGGTCGAGCAGTAGCGCGTTGGTATGCACCACCCAGTGTATGTTTCTCAGGAGGTTTTTGAGCCCACGTCATGGTGGGAGACCAGACACTGCTCAAGCTGTGATCTTCCTTAACTCAACTGGTGTCTTGGCTATTTCACATATCCGTTCGCTGAAGAGTACAGAAGAGCAAAGCAAGGTCTCTCTTTCAGGGTGAAGTGCTTCCCAGTCACAACTTTTTTCAAAAGGGACAGGTGTAGCCGGGCAATAAAGTGGGGTTCCCACATTTAAGGAAGCCTGGTTAACGACAACGCTGTCTTTTTGTTGACCGGCAGCCTGCTGACCATCTCGTTCACCCTACGTCGGCAATCTCTGGTGAAATATGAAGAAACGAGCAGCGTGAGCAGCAACATCATGGCATTTGTTCAGGATATTGAGCCACTCGTAAAGCGGCCCATCAAGAATGAGAGCAACCTAACTTGCTAGACCCATAGCCTGGGACCGCTCAACCTGCCTGCTCTCATTCTTGATGAGCACTCCTCAAACTGGCCCAACATCCTGTTCAAGGAGCACCGTATGGGGCTCACTCTAGCTATGCACGGTCGCTTGTGCCGCCGCGATGATCAGGTTGGTCACGGCATCGGGACGCGCGATCATCGAGAGATGCGGCGCCTTGACCTCAACGCTGTGCGCGCCCGCGTGCTTAGCCATGATGCGCTGTTCAGCCACCGGGATGACGTTGTCGGCGGTGCCGATGAGCGCCCACGACGGGATGGTCTTCCAGGCAGGTATTCCAGACGGGTCGTTAAGTGCGCTCGACGTAACTGGCTGCTGGGTGGCTGCGAGTACGGCGCCTTCGGTGGCTGACAGGCCGTTCGCGAAGCACCTGGGGAACAGGTTTGGCTTCACGTAGAGATCATGATCTCCTGCTGGGGCCCCCGGATACGGCACGGTATTAAAGACGGTCGAGGGAGCAGCTGCCAGACAGGATCCTGGTTGGGCGCTGGAAAGCTGCGCGGCTGATTGGCCCTGGTCAGGGAGGTTGGCATCCACGTAGACCAGCGCCTTCACCTGGGGATTTCCCCTAGCCGCGTTGGTGATGACGGAGCCACCGTAGGAGTGGCCGGCCAGGATGATCGGGCCGGCAATGGTCTTCAAGAAAGCGGCCATAACTGCTGCATCACTCTGGAGGCCACGCAGTGGATTGCCTGGCGCAACAACGGTATAGCCATCCTGCTGTAAACGCTGGATGACAGCATCCCAACTGGAGCTGTCAGCCCAGGCACCATGGATCAGCACAATGGTGGGTTTGGCTGAAGCGGGCCGTGCACGTGCCGCCTGGGCGGGGTGAGCGGAAGCACTCTGGTGCGGCAGCATAGCTAACGTGATCAGCGCCAAAGCGGCGGCGAGCATGAGCGTGCTTTTCCACGTTTGGCGCACAGGCGCGTTGGGGTACATCGGCGATTCCTTTCTGTTTGGGGATCTTGAAGGGTGGATGCCTGGCAGGGCAGCGTGAGCAGTCTGGCCTCCCGCTCTGCCGATAGGCGAGCCATGTCGGGTGAACCAGAGGGCCATCTCCTTTCACTCCCTTGGCCCGCGCGAACGGCCTGCCAGTCGTGTGGCATGACAAGCCAGGGAGGTCAGTCGGCTTGTCTGGTCTTCGTCCGAACGGTTGCTGGATGTTGTGCGCCGGATGGCAATCCAGGGGAGTGGCCTCCAGTGAGGGAGCGCCTGGTATGGCCATGATGAGAAGATCCTTCTGACTCAAAAGGGTCGTCTGCCCAGCAGCATGCGCTGCAGAAGACATGCCAGTGCCTGCGCTGCATGGGGAACACACAGGGAGGGTCACTATCAGCCCGCAAAGATGTCTCCACGCCCACCAGGGATTACGCTACTTCCCTATTTAGAGAAGAGATTGCATACGTCTGAACCGTGCGAACGCTCATGGGCTGGCTGAGTTCCATCTTCTTCAGAAGAGATCTTCCACGGCAAAGCCTACCAGCACGGACTCGAAGAAACTCTTACCAGGCATCAATGCAGCCCTCAACATCCTAACAGACGTTTCAGTCGTCTGGCAGGAAGTTAGCGGGAATATGGATATTTCGCATCTGCCCCGCAAGCATGGTCGCACCAGCAGGAGTACCCTTGGCTAGTCTGTCGTACTCTCGGCCTTGTTCTTATTCTTGATGGTTACTCCTCAAAATAGCCCAACGTCCTGTTGTTTCGTTGTCCACCGATCACGAGGTGCGCCCTTCTGCCACCTGGTGCCGCGTCACTTGCTCGCAGCGCTCTTCCAGGGCGTGCAGGTAGCCCTGCGGGTTCTGGCGAAAGCGCCGCTGTTGTCGGCGCGTTTCTTGTCGGCTATCGAGTGCTTTCCGCAGCGATCGCCAGCGAGCAAGATTCCCTGGAGGGAAATCGGTTGCCTGATACGGGCGTAGGCGGGTGCTTACACTGGCAAGGACACAGGCCTGTCCTCGTAATAAGAGCACCGGGGCCACCTGCTTGCGACCGCTGGCGCGGCGTTCATGATAACGGAGGGAGCCGAAGAGGTGCTCCAGGTCATTGTTGGTGTGTGGCAGGTCCGGGTGATCGTAGCACCAGAAGAGCACCTCCCCATAGCTTGCCGTGACCTTGAGGAAGGTCGTGTACCAGGCTTGCACGAGGGGGTCTGTTCCTGGGCTGGTAATGGCGTCCTACATCTCCTTGAGAACCTGCGCATGGCGCCGCCGGACCTCCGCCGCCGAGACCTGCTCGTCATTGTTGAGGATATGTACGGCCCGGAAGACCAACGTATAGGCCGTCTGAATCGGAGGCCATCGGGCAGCCGTGTGGGTCAAGCCGCGCTGGATGGAACGTTGGATGCGCTCGAGCGCGTAGGCCAAGTGCCAGTTGCTGCCCCTTTTTGCATGGCCTGCTGCAACGCCGTGGCAATCGCACGCAGCCGTTCCTGGAGGCGCAGGCCAGCGGTGCACAGGGGTGGTTGTCCATCGTCGGAGAGGCGCACTGCGAACCGCCAGGCAGTAGTCTTGCACGATGCGGGCTTCTTCCTCGCTCAACTTACTCATATAGGCTGTGCAGGCAGGTATACTGGTCATAACTCGCCCAGCGGTCATGGATAGCCCAGCCCCCGAATCGCGGCCAGATGCCAATCGCCTCCAAAGCCCGCTGCCCCCGTTTGCGATGCCAGGCCAGATGCGTCAGCCAATGGTTACTATTGACGTACAGCCAATGTAATTGCCCGGTAATGCGGACGCCGGTCTCATCGGCATGCTGCACCGGACTGGCCGCCACCAGGTCGGCGATGCGCGCGACCGTGGGCGCGAGCTGTTCTGCAACCTCCTGAACCCAGCGAGCCACGGTGCCATCCGAGAGAGCGCACCCTAACAGATCCGTCATTGTTTCGCACGTCCGCGCTTCGGGCAGCAATTGATACTGGTTCAAGTACACAGCGAAAGCTCGCACCGCTTGACCGTATTAAGCAGGTGCACTGCCACTCCTGTGGCGTCTCTGGCGCATGAAGCACGGGTAACTCAGCCAGGGTGTGGACGGCTGCGAGTGGCCTCGTGTCCGCAGTGATGTGCAGCGTGCAGTCAGTGCGGGCCAGAAAGAGGCCGACCACATCGGTCTCAGCATACAAGACCCCGAAGCCCCAGAGGACTACTGCCTGCTCTGGCGTCATCTGGAAGGTATAGAGACTGCTCCCGCGTAGCGTGTCCGGTGGGCGGTGGCGCTCAAAGCCGTAGCGCAGGAGGACAATCCCCTCAGCGTGGCGCATATCCTGTCCCCAGCACCAACCTTGCTGGTTGAGTAGGGGCGCACCCTGGCGCTGGATGCGATGGGGCCACGCCTCTCTGGGCTGAAGGGCTCTGTTCATGCGGTTTTCACCTCCCCAGGCAGCGTGTCTGAGAGGGACTCCGTCTCCATCGCCAGGTGATGATGCCCACTTTCCAACACCTCCAGCCTGTCGTTCGTCTCCGGAGCACAGGAGGGATCGGGCGGCTGTCTCGTTCCAGGCAGCGGCTCCAGGTCGAGCCGCCAAATTTCCTGGACCAGGTGGAAGCCACACCGCTGATACAATGCCTTCGCTTGCCGATTGGTTGCCGGGACGTAGAGTTGGAGGCGGTCGAAGCCGTGCTGGCTGGTCCACGTGGTTGCCTCCCTGATCAAGTGCTGCGCGAGGCCGGTCCCCCGATACGCTGGCGCGACGTAAAGGGCAACCAGTTCTGTCCAGTGCCGCTGCTGGAAGAGGGGCGAATCCAGATGCGCCTCCAGCAGCAGCAAACCAACCGGCTCCTGGTTCACCCAGGCCAGGAGCCACAAGGCCCCCGGGTCTGCGTGGGTGCGCAGAAAGTGTTCGTGGAGCAACGGTCGCCACTTCTCTGCCAGGGCAAACCTGGCATCGAGGGCCGCGTTGGAGCGGTGTAAGGCTTCAAAGAGCGTGGCGACGGCCTCAAACTCATCGAGCCGTGCCGGCATCAGCCGCAGCCACGTGCATGTCTGGGTGGCCTGGACGCTCGGTTGCGTCAGATGTGGTTCTTCTCGCATCGGGTGCTTTCTCTCCTTTCGCCTGTTCCCTCACGGGCGCCGTGGCGCGCAGCAGCTACAGCCAACATGGCTCGTTGTCATGCTGGGGAGACGCTGGTCATTGGGCTGTACCTGCATGGTGGCGAGAACGACCGAAATGCGCCGTCTGGCGAGTGTCGCGCACGCTGGGCAAGGCGCTGGATCGTGTGCAGCACTCATCGGACGCACCTTCTCAAACACCGTGTGGCACGCAGGCGCCTGGTGTACGCATCCATGGGCATTGGATCACCTCCTGCGCTCTCGACCATTTATAAAAGATACTACGTCTCAATTATAAAGCAGACAACTTCCCGCGGCTGGGCTGAGCCTGGGGAAGCACGATTAGATCGGTTTCGTTGGCACCGCTGCTGGGCGCTGACCTGCTGGGGCACGCTGTCTCCACCAACCCAACAGGCGCTGGGAGAGCAGAGTCGCTACAAAACTGACGAAGGCCGAGGCGCTGATCAGAAAGCTTACGGGATAGCGGAGATAGAACGCCAACAGCAGGCTGGCCCAGGTAAAGGCGAGGGCCAGTCCCGCTGAGAGGAGCAGGGAGGCCCCAGGACGCGCAACGAGCCGCTGCGCAATGGCCCCTGGCGCCACCAGCAAAGAGAAGAGCAACAAGATCCCGACGGCCTGGACTGCGACCCCGACCGTGATCGCCACCAGGATCAGGAAGACCATGCCTAGCAACTGCACTGGCAGCCCGCGCGCCTCGGCCACCTCCGGGTCAATCGAGGCGAAGAGCAGGGGGCGCAGCAGCGCCAGCAGCGCCAGGATTACCCCTGCTGCGAACAGCGCGATAAGGTCTGCCTCCGACGGGGTCAGGCCAAAGATGGTGCCGAAGAGGACATTGACCCCGATGGTACTGTCATAGGTGTGGCCCCCACCGTTGGTATATACACTCAGGAAGAACACGCCTACCCCCAGCACCCAGGCCAGCACCGTGCCGACCACCACATCGCGCGCCCGTGCCCGCTTACCGAGCAGGCCCATGCCGAGCGCGACCAGCATGGTTGACCCGAAGAGCCCGGTGAGCGGATTGATCCCCAGCACCGCTGCGCCCAGCACGCCCGCAAAGCCGACATGGGACAGCGCATCACTGGCAAAGAGTTGGCGCCGCAGCACCACAAAATAACCCACCAGCCCAGCCACCACAGCCAGTGAGGTTCCGGCCAGCAGCGCTGACCGCATGAACGCGAACTGGAGGATGTCGGCTCCATCTTGGACAAGATTGAGGGAAAATGGTGGGAGGACCGACAGGAGGAGACGAGGCATCATGCCAGTGGCCCTTCTAGCGCCTGCTGGGGTCGCCGCACGAAGCGCTGCTGCCCAAACGCGGCGAGCCGGACCAGCACGTAGCTGCCGAACGCCAGGGTGGTGATGAAAAAACTGACCGGATACGGGAGATAGTAGGCCACAAAGAGTCCCACCCAGGTGAAGGCCAGGGCGAGTACGACCGAGATGGCGATCGCACGAGCCGGGCGAGCAGTCAAACGTTCAGCGATGGCGGCTGGCGTCACCAACAGCGCAAAGATGAGCAGAACCCCCACTACCTGGACTGCTTCAGAGACGGCCAGGGCCAAGATCACCATAAAGGCGATGGTCAGGAAGCGCACGGGAACCCCGCGTGCCTCGGCCACTTCATCATCGAAGGAGGCGAACAAGAGGGGACGGTAGAGCGCGGCCACCGCGATCAACGTAATAGTCCCAGCTATCAACGTGACGAGTACATCGCGTAGGCTGATGCCTAGTATTTCGCCGAAGAGCAGCGCGTAGGCTTCGGTGGCATAGCCGGTATAGAGCGAGAGAAAGAGCACGCCCAGCCCCAGGGTCCAGGCCAGCACAATGCCAATGGCGACATCGCGGCCATGAATCCGTTTGCCCAGAATCCCCATACCAACCGCGCTGCCAACGGTAAAGGCCAGCAGCCCAAAGATGGGGTTCACGCTCAAGACGACCGCGCCTGTCGCGCCAGCGAAGCCAATATGCGAGAGGGCATGCCCAGCAAAGGAGAGACCGCGCAAGACCACGAAGTAGCCCACTACTCCGGCCACGATAGCCACGATGGCCCCGGCCAGATAGGCATTCTGCATGAAGGCATACGCAAGTTGGGTTTGTATATCCTCCACCACGTTCCAGGAAAAGGCTGGACTGGGGAAGTTGCTCTGGAGATGCAGGGCGCGCTGCCCGATCAGTCCGACGCCAGGTGTGAGCAGCACAAGGGAGAGAAAGAATGAGAGCACAAGAGCCTCCTCTAGGACAACGTTAGACCCCGTGGGGATGCGCCACTTCTTGTTCCAGTCCGACGACAAAGATGCGTCCCCGGCTATCCTTGACGACCTCTACCGGGGCAGCATACAGGCGGGTCAGGGACTCGGTGGTGATAATCTGATCCGGCGGGCCAATGACCACCTGGCCCTGGGCCACGTAGATGACCCGGTCCACGAGGGGCAACACCGGGTTGACATCATGGGTCACAAGCAAGACAGTAATGCCTTGCTCCCGTGCTACCCGCGACACCAGATGGGCGATGGCGACCTGATTGCGCAGATCGAGACTCGCCAGCGGCTCATCCAGGAGCAGGAGGCGCGGCTGGCCCACCAGCGCCTGGGCCAGGAGGAGGCGTTGTTGTTCTCCGCCGGACAATTGCCCAATGGGCCGGTCGGCGTAGGCGATGGCCCCGACCGAAGCCAGCGCTTCCTCTACCAGAGCGTGCTGGCGGCGGCGTTTTGGCCCCGGCAGCGCAAAGCCCCAGTGCCGTCCATCGAGCCCCAGCATCACCAGATCGCGCCCGCGCACGGGCAGATCCGGGTCGAGGGTGCGCCGCTGCGGGACATAGCCGATGGCCGGGTGTCCCCGGCGAGGGGCGCTGCCGAGTACCTCGACCCGACCCGACCTTGCGCGCAGCAGTCCCAGCAGCACCCGCAGCAGAGTGGATTTGCCCGCGCCGTTGGGGCCAAGGATAGCAATGAACTCGCCTGGAGTCACCCGAAGCGTGGCCTGGCTCCAGATCGTGCGGGAGCCGAGTTGCACGGCAGCCTCCTGGAGGGCCACCATGAACCCTTGTGTCTCTTCCCCCTGCGGTGTCATCACCGTCTCAGGACGCTCACTGGATGCAGGGATAGCCTGAAGCCCAGCTTCGTGCTCCCCTGTGTCAGTACTCTGTGTCATATCGTCTCTCCCTTGCTTCCGACTGAAATCTGTCTGTCAACGTGTTCCTGGCTCCTCTTACTTGCCCAAGGCGTCCGCATTGAGCGCGTTTTGTAACACCAACAACTGCGCATACTGCCAATCCTGGAACGACGCATCCGGGGGTTGAATCGTCTCCGAGACCCCGACGATGGGGATGTTTTGTTGCGAGGCGAGCTGCTTCAAGTTGGTGGTGACAGCAGTGACGGTCTGCACATTGTAGACAAGCACGGTGATCTGCTTCTGATTGATCTGCTGCTGGAAGGCCGCCACGGTATCGGCGGGCGGATCATTGCCTTCCGCCACTGCTTGCATGAACTCGGGCGGCGAGATCAGATCCAGCCCCAGCGCGTTGGCCAGGTAGGCAAAAATGCTCTCGGTGGACCCCACCTTCTGTCCGCTGAACTTCTGCTTAATCGTGGCAATGCGGTTGTGGTAGGGCTTGAGCGCGTTTTCAAAAGCCGTGCGCTGCTGGCTGAAGTAGTCTGCATCAGTGGAATCAAGCGCCTTGAGGTCGGCGGTGATGTGATTGGCGACCTGCTCGACGTAGTCGGGATTATACCAGAAGTGGGGGTTGTCGCCCTCTTTCTTGCCTAAAAGATCGGCGATGGTAAAGACCTTGCGGCCCGTGACCGGATTGGCGTCAAGCACCTTCTGGGCCCAGGTATCGTAGCCCGCCCCATTCAGGATGACGTAATTGGCCTGCGCAAAGGCACGCGCAGTGTCGGTATTGCTCTGATATTCATGGGGATCAGCATTGGGATCGGTAACAATGCTGATGACGGTGGCATGGGTGCCCCCCAGTTGGGAGGCGATACTGCCCCAGAAATTCTGGCCGGCGACGATTTTGATGACCCCACCGGCGACTGCGCTCGTGGGGGTGCCACACCCAGAGAGCAGCACCAGGAGGCTGGTCAGCGCCAGCAGTCCAATCAGGAACGTGCCCTGGAGAAATGCGGGGCGAGGTGTATGCAGCACCGGCATATGGGAGGCAGGATGAGGCAAGCCTACATGTGACATCGAGTACTCCTCTGTTGCTTGGTTTGCAAACCATGACAATTTATGATACTATGTATCATATGCAAACAGAGCATACCAGATGATGGGGAGTTTGTCAATAACTGAGATAGCATCTCAAGAAAAGTGGTCCAGCACGTTGGAGACGGCGCTGCATACCAGACGAGGAAGTGCCTTCTCTGCTGCTTGCCATCCAGGCGGGAGCAGCGCCTCACCCTCCGAGAAGCTGGTGTTCCGCTGCGCACAGAGCCCACATGAGAGGGAAACCCATGCGGAAACAGCACTCGGCAGCATCAGGTGCTGAACTACCCGGAATCCTGGCGGACCCGATGCCAATCACGGCAGAGACCATTCTTCAGGCGTTTGAGGCCATCGGTCTCCGCACGACACCCCAGCGACGTCTAATTGCTCAGGAGTTAGCCACGCTGGCGGGAACGGGGCGTTCCTTTACCATCCAGAGCTTCTGGCAGCAGTTACAGCCCGCTGATTCGCACATCGGCTACGCCACGGTCTATCGTGCCCTGCACCAGCATTACCTCACCTGCACGCAGTGCCATCAGGTGATGGCCATGCGGATCTGCTTGCCAAGGGAGGCCTTTGCCCGTGTCGCCCGCGAGACGGGGTTTCGGCTTGCCAGCCATTCCATTGAACTCTTTGGCCGCTGCCCACGCTGCCAGCGAGACGAGCGCCGGGTGCCCCAGGAACGTTGAAGCGTCGCCGTGTCACACGGCCTGGCAACGCTCCTCCTGCGTGGGAGGAGCGGATGACTGGTGTACTTATCTGCTACAATGGAGGCGTGCCTGAGTGGTTGGGCTGCCTGGTAAGCTGCTGACAAAAGGAGCGGGTCACGATGGCTGTGACAGTCAAGACAATCTTGGAGACCTTTGAAGCGATGGGGTTGCGCAACACACGGCCCCGCCGTCTGTTGGCGGAACGCTTAGCCGCGATCGCGGCGAGTGCCACGAATTTTAGTACCGATGAACTCTGGCACGAGTTAAAACGAGTCGATCCCCGCCTGGGACGGGCCACTGTCTATCGCACGGTGGAAGCGCTGATCACCCAGGGCGTGCTGGATCGTGTGGAGTTTGCCGATGGCACCCATCGCTATCGGGTCTGCGGGGGCAGTCATCACCATCATGTCACCTGCACTGCGTGTCATCGCGTGGTGGAGGTGGAGACCTGCCTGCCGAATGACGCCTTTGACTCTATCGCAACCCAGACGCATTTTACCCTGGAAGGGCATGCCCTCGAACTCTTTGGACGCTGTGAAGAATGCCGCGCCGGAGCAGGAGCGGCGGAGCCTCCAGGAAAGCAGCCCTCCCCCTGATCTCATCGCTTCACCTGGCAGTCAGTCCATGCCCAGCAGAGATCTACCTGCTTCCCTGGTGGTCTCCTGCTGACTCCCTAGTGAGAGGACCGAGATCAGAGCCAGCCACATCTAGTTGCCAGTTGCGGCTTCTGACGACAGTGTCCAACGGCGATGACGCGCAGTCGCCCACCAGCGGAGTTCCAGTGGGGCTGAAGAACACATTTCCTGGCCCGATGCCCAAAGGAGTCCCCAATGGGCTACAAATGAGTGGGCTACAGGTTGCTGAAGGCGATTTGATAGGGCATCCACCATTAAAGAGACAACCCAGTTGGATGAGCCGGAGACAACTCCAGAGCATGCTCTGGCTAAGCAATTGCAGAGTGTGGAGGGAGGGCCGCCAGGCTATCGATTGCGGCGCATCATCTTAACCAACTTCTGGCTCTACGAACATCAGGTGATCGAGATTCCACATGGGCGGCTCTTTCTGGCAGGCGACAACAGATCGGGCAAGTCTACGGTCCTCACCGCCGCCATTACACTCGCCCTGGATGGGGATTATCACCCCGAACGCATCGACACGTTCGGCAAACGCGAGAAGCGCATTGACTATTATGTCCTGGGGAGCAATGAATCGAACACGCCCTTCCTGCGGGATGTGCGCGCTAGCTATATCGGCCTGGAGTTTGAGTAGTGCGCGCTG
Source organism: uncultured Ktedonobacterales bacterium (assembly GCA_964522745.1). GTDB lineage: Bacteria > Chloroflexota > Ktedonobacteria > Ktedonobacterales > DATBGS01 > DATBHW01. The sequence goes on along the minus strand of CAZFWN010000127.1, from coordinate 3,296 downwards.
GATCAAGCACCCTTTGCCTCAGAACTGCGCGCCCGTTGGGATCGCGGCGAATACGAGCAAGCGCGCTTTCTGACTATTGGCGTCGCCTTCGTCGGGAATCGCAACAGCGCCAACCCGATCACGGCCCTACGCTTCTTAATCACTGATAGTAAGCGCCTGGATTATGATATTCCCACCGTCCAGCAAACCAGGGAAGGGAAACGCGCCTGCGACCTCAAGACGTTTAAGCGAGTGGTGGCCGAACACGGCCTTATCTGCGAAACCCAACGCGAATACGAACAAAAAGTTGCGCAGTATCTGTTTAACTTTGCCGCTGTGAACGACTTCCGCCGGCTGATTGGGCAACTGCTGTACTTGCGCCAGCCGAACTTGAATAGCATCTTATCCCTTGAATCAGTCCGCGTGTTTCTGGACCAGTCACTTCCCGCGCTTCCCACAGATTTGATTCAGCATGCAGCCACGACGCTGGAACTGATGGACGCGCTCCAGGAAGAGATTGAGCGTCGGAAAAGAGCCTACGGCGCGGTGGAACGACTGCATCAGGCTCAGCAAAAAGCAGCTACCGCAAAAGCCAGCCACGCCGCCTGTGAGTACATCCACGCGCAGGCAAAGGTGAACCAGGCGCAGAGCGAAACGCATCGCCTGGATCGCTCCATCACACGAGCCGAGCATGAACTGCATCGCCAGCAAGAGCGCATCGAAGCGTTAGAGAGCGAGCAAGTGCAACTCAATGGCAAAATCGCCGCGCTGGAAGGCAGCGAAGGGTTGCAAGCAGCACAGCGGCTCAGCCAGGCTCAGGATACGGCTGCCGCCTACGAGAGCAGGCTGGTAGAACAGCGTTAAATCCTGGATGTCTCCGTTCCCGACATTCCTACACGCCTTTCCTCGCTGCTTGATTATTCGGTACAAGAGCGCCTGGCCTGGCTGCACCGACTGCGACAGATCCACCGCGAGATAGAACAGACCACCACCCGGATTGAGGCTGCCCAGCAGCAAGAAGCCCTGGCATACGAGGCGCACGACGAGGCAATCAGGAAGTTTGATCAGGAGCGCGAGGCAACCTGTGCCGCTCAACAAGACGTCACCGACAGGCTCGACACGCTGCTAGAGCAAAGTGACTGGAGCGCTCATTTTGCTTTGCTGCATGAGCGCGCCGCGCTCTGCTGGAACGCCATGCTCCCGCCCCAGGAGACGGTTGGGCAGCTTGGTCTTCTCTTACAAGAGTACACTAGCGCCATCAAAGAGACGCTCGACGCGCTGGGCATGGCGCTCAGCCGCTCGCGGCAGCGCCTGGGAGAAGCCCGGCAGCGTCAGGGAGCCAGGGCGCAGGAGGCTGCGCAAGCCAGGACAGATTACGAACACAAACTTCAGGAGCCAGAGTTTGTTCCTACCCGCTCGGCGCATCGAGCGCGAGCGCGCGAGTGGCTGGAGGCAAGCGGCATCATGGCTCTGCCGCTCTACATGCTGATCGACTTTGCGCCAGAGGTTGATAACCAGACACCCCTTGCAGGAAGTATCGAGCATCTGCTGGAGGATGCCGGTCTGCTGGACGCGCTCGTTGTACTTCCTACCCAGGCAGCAGCAACAGATACCCTTCTTGCTGTGGAAGGTCTGAGCGATTGCCGTCTGGATATAGCATCTCTGGTAGATGACAACACGCCAGAACACCAGAACGGCGCGAGCGCTGCCTTGGCTCCCGCCGGCAGATGGCTGCGTATCGACCCAGCCATCAGCGAGCGGCTTCAGCCAGATGAATCCGCCTGGGAAGAGACCGTCGAAGCGATTCTAGCAACCGTAGAGCGCACCGTCTATCCATCAGCGCGTGATGGCGCTGCCGCCAATCACTCCAGGGCCTGGACACACGGCCTGTTGGCTGGCACAGCCGGAGAGGGAACGGCCCGCTGTATCGGCAAAGAGACACGGGTACGCGAGCAGCAGCGACAACAGGTGCTCCTGTTCCAGCGATGGCAGGCGCTTGAGGAGGCCTACCAGGAGATCACCCGTCAGATCGAGCAGCTTGAGCAAGAGCAGCAGCAAGAGGAGATGCTGCGCGAGCGGCTGGGAAAAGTCCTGGAAGAGAGCAGAGCAGCAGGCCGGCAAACGGTTCTCCTGGCAGCCCTGGACGCTTTACAGAAGGCTGAAGAACGCTACCAGAAGGCGCGGGGCGAGGCGCAGGCAATTCGCCAGCAGATGGGGGCGCTCAAGATACGGCTGCAACGGGAGGCTGGCGACACTCCCATCTTCGCTGTCGATGGCGGAAAGGTCGAACGGGCGCTTGAGGCAACCAACAAGCTGGCGAGCGTACATACAACATTGGTCAGCTATATTGAACATCTGCTTGCCGATTGGCAGAAATACAAGCAAGCATATAAGCAGCTTGAGCAGGACAAGGGCGCCGAAATGCGGGCGGATCTGGCAAAGAGAAAAGCGGAACAGGCCGTTGTGCAGGCAAGGGCCGAACTGGAAATGCTCAGGCAGCTTGTGCAAGAAGTCGATCAAATGGGCATCGAGGCATTGTTAGGTCAGCTTCAGACGTTGCAGGCACGTCAGAACAGTCTCCCGGAAGACCTCCAGAAAGCGCGAGAGCAGCGAGCAAAGGCCGAACAAACCCGCGACATCAACCGAGAAGAATATGCAAAAGCGCTCGACTCGCTCAAGATCACGCAGCAGCAGTGCAACGACGCAAACAACTATTTCCTCATGCTGCTCAATGCTTATCCGGTGGCAATGGTTGCTGACGGTAAGCCCATTGGTATGAAGACTAGCCAGGAGATAGCCCAAAGCCTGCTGGCAGAACCGCTTGAGCCGCAGGAAGAAGCCTATCTGGCGCGCAAAAAAAGAGTTGGAAAGTCAGGAGAGAAATGCAGAGAACGAACTGTTTCAGCTGTATAGCGAGGTCATCAATTTGCTGCATGAGTATGGGCCACAGTTCGATGAGCAAGGGATCATTCGTTTCTTAAACGCGGAGCGCGCTACCCCCTATGAACTGCTGGCGCGCCTGGGCGCCGAGATAGAACACCATGAAAAGCTGCTTGAGGCCAGGGAACGCGAACTCTTCCAGAATTTCTTGCTTGAGGAGATGGCCGACATCATCGGCAAACACATCACTGAGGCAGAACAATGGGTGGGCCGCATGAACAACGTCCTCAGCCAGACGGCCTTTGTTGGCGAGTATTATCATCTGAGATGGACCCCCAAACAGCAAGATCAAACCCAGCCCGGCAGCCATCTTGGGCAATTTCACGATCTGCTGCGCAAGCATCCGCAGGCGTTCAAGCAGGAAGAGGTCGATGCCC
>CAZFWN010000126.1:0-16519 GCA_964522745.1 uncultured Ktedonobacterales bacterium | reverse complement strand
TCAGGACTTGGGGATAGTGGCGCGAGCAGGTGATTTCAAGCACCGTCGCGCTATGCCGTATTCAGTTGTGAGCAGCCCAGACAATCGGGCTTGAGAAGAATAGTAGCATACTTTCGGCTGGTTGTCAAGGCTTTCTCTGGTCTCAACCAGGAACGAGCGCCACCCTGGCACACATCCTGCCAGGAGTATTACGCGGCCCCAGGCAGGCGTGGCTTTGATACTTACCAGCGCCTGGTAGGTGATCCTGGGGGTCTGGTTCGCTCAAGCAGGCAGGCTATGAACTCACGAGCAGTGCTTTCCCTGGGGGGCATTGTGGTGGTTGCCGTCTTTGTCATTATTCTGGTGCCGCAAGTCAGCATCCAGAATACTGGAAGCGCGACGCTGGTTGCCGTAAATGGGAACAGCGTCAAGGGGACGGCGACGCTGGCGCCATTTCAGGGGGGACAATTTACGATTGTCACGGTGACGCTTCAGCAACTAGCGCCCAACGCTGCCTACGCGCTCGCTATTCGGGCCGGCTCGTGTTTTGGCGCGCTGGTCACGCAGCTTGTCACGGTCAGCACTGATACGAGCGGGAATGGCTCCAGCAGCACCACCGTCACGGCGCAGATCAGCCCGGAATGGTTTATCGTGCTGTATAATGGACCCAGCTTTCAAGACCCGGTGCTGGCCTGCGGGCGGGTCGTCATCAACGGCACCGTCGGACCCAACTTCACCCCGATTATCATCAGCCCAACATCGCGGCCCAACAGCACGCCCAACATCCCCGGCCAGTTTCCCAACACGGGCGGCGGGCCACCGAAATAGCCGGCGAGTAGCCCCACCCCTGCCGGCAGGGACGCTGGCGCTCCAGCCCCGCCCCTGGTTCAAAGCAGGAAATCAGTATTGGAGATTATCTGGTGGTTGGAAGGGCGCGAACAGGTCTTGCTTTAATTGGTTTCCGTAGCGCTGGGCGTCTTGTGAAGCCGTGTAGAAGCTCTGGAGCGAGCCGAGCGTCGTCAGGGGATTGGGATTGGTAACCAGCGTGGGGAGGGCGAGGGTATCGCTGACCAACTGCTGGCAGGCGGTAAGCAAGCCCTGCGCGTCGGGATTATCGGGCGCGGGCAAATTGTTCAGCGCTGTCTGGTCGGATTGCAGATCTTGCTTGTTTTGATTGACCGTTGCGGAGATGGCTGGGAGCTGCGTCACCAGATCGGTGACGCTCATATTTTGGTATTTTTGCAGGATTGTCTGCACGCGCTGGCAATGCGGCTGAAGCTGCTGAGCAAAGGTGCCCAGTTGATTGCGTGGATAGGCAACCAGGCCAACGAAGAGCAGGGCACCCACCAGCACCAGGGTTGCCAGCAGCACCAGCGTCACAGGCGTGCCGATACGCGCGCCCGTTTTGCGCGCCCGACGAGTTGCCAGCAGCGAGCATGCTAAGCCTGGAATAGCCAGGCCGCCGCCGATGGTTGGCCCCAGGAAGAGAATGGTGAGCAGGGTCACGCTGACCGTCAGTGGGGCAAAAAGGGCAACGCCCATCAGCATCCAGGCCAGGCCGGCGAGCAGCACAGCCAGCACGACCAGCACCGAGGCCAGCCAGATGGTCCAGCCGCGCACTGGAGGAGGCGCAGCCGGGTTCATCGGTTGCCGCCGAGCAGCGGCGGTTGGTCCGGTGGGTTGGCTGCCGTGTCGCCCGGCATACTCTGCCCGCAGGGCATCCAAGGAATTAGGATCGCGTGAATTAATCCGCTCCTTCTCCACCGTTTGTCCCCCTTGCACCTCTGCTGCGCCGCCGTTGAGCGCGGGATGGCAGAAACTTGCTCGTTTTCTTTATTATCCCGCACCAGTCAAGGGGTTTCAAGGGAACTCGGCGCGAATTTCGCGCAGTTGGTCAGAACTGAGCAGGCGGAACAGCACCAACAAGTTTTCCAGATCATATTCCATGCCAATAGCGTGAAGTTCCTGCTTGATGCGCCCCATTGCCGCCACCTGGGCTGGCGTGACCATTCCCCGGCTGACCAGGAGCGCCGCCAGCAATTGATCGGGGGTCAGAAATTTGAAGAGCAAGAGCAACTCCCCCAGTCGATAATCAATATCAACGCCGCGCAGCAAGCGCTGGATGCCCAGCGCGACTTCCAGGCGCTGCTGGCTGACCAGTTGCCCCTCCACCAGCACATTGCCGAGCGAGCGTTCTATATGCGTGGCTGCCGGCACCGGCGAGAGCATCTGGTTCTGGCGCGGATCGGCTTGCCCTCTGACAGCGCCAAGACCCATGCCACCCGACGGGCGCCGGTCCGCGCCCGGATAGGTATCGTCGGCACTGCCTTGCAGCGCGTGAGAGGTGCCGCGTTGCAAAAACTCAAGCTCGTCCATGCCGCCGGAAACTGAGCGCGAGCGCGTCCCCTGGGGCTGGTTCACTGCTTGCGCCTGGCGCAGTTCCTCGAACGCCTGCTGGCCCATATAGAGTGTTTCGGCAGGGTTGCGCCTGTCTGGCTGCCCGCTCATCATCTGGTCCATCTCGGTGATCTGTCTCGATGGGCGGCGCCCATCGTTCATTCCGGGCGAACCGCTGGCCGGCCCTGCATTTCCCATGCCGCGACCTCCCATCGGGGGAGCCTCCTGCCCTGGGCGCCCCGCTTCTTGCCTCCAACGAGCCGCATCGCTCTCGTTATTGGCGGCGCTCATCGCGCTGGCCGCTGCTGCTGCCTGGTGATAGCCCGGCGCTCCGGCAGCAGCCAGCGCGTTAATGGCATCCGTCAGGCTAGAGAGGTCACTCGCCGGCATGGGGGATGAAAACACCCCCTGGGAGAAGCCATTCATGCCGGGATTGGCACCCGGCTGCCCGTTCATCATCTGCGGGTGATAGGATCCATTGTTGGCGCCGTTGGGCGCAGCATAGGGTGAAGGGGGTATCTGTGATCGTTGTTGTTCGGGAGAATCCGCCATTGCCTGCCCTCCTACCATTGAATCCATCCCACTGACCTGCGGCATCCACTCCCCAATAGAGAGGCCACCTGCCGGCGTGCCTGGCATCGGCATAAATTCATGGGGCTGCCCAGGCTGGGTGCCGGAGTTGAGATGTAAGACGCCGGCGATAGGGGCGCGTCCCCCTTGCTCTGCCGGCTGCCCCTTCACCGCCGTCATCGAAGGTGGGGTTGGACTCACCAAAAAATCTGAAACTGCTGGTTGCCTACCCGGCAACGGCAGACGTGATCGCAGAGCGTCGAGCAGAGCGCCGAATCCCTGGGCGCCACGAATCTCGACATCCGCCAGCGTTGCGCGGCCACTGCCGTCGTTTCCATCAGGCTCGACGCCGGGAACCAGATAGCGATAGGTGATGACCTGCACGCCACGCCCGCGCCGCTGGGCATCGAGCGCCACCCAGAATTCCCTGCGCCCGGTGGCTGGCTGGCCGAGGTTGACCAGTACCAGCCCGACAGGATAGCGAGCAATCAGATCAAACACTTCAACTGGCGTTTTGGCCGAACGGCACTCATAGCCCTGCGCGCGCACCTGATCCAGCAATGATCCGACCAGCGACTCATCGCGCTCAAACGCCACCACCAGCGTCTGAGCCACGTTGCGCGCGCCGTCTGAGTTGTTGGCTGTTTGCGCGCCCTGCGAAGAGTTCGCCATATCTCTCTCCCCATCTGTTTGGCACAGCCGCTCTGGCCGGCCTGCAACCTGTGTTTGCACACGATAGTTGATTCTTTTGCCCAAGTATAGCACACCTCTTGGCGGAGGGATGGCTTGCGGTCTCTCACTAGGACTTTGGGGTGAACGTCCGCTTGTATTGCATCACACCGCTCACAGTGCTACACTGATTAGAGCAGGCGTTTCTCTTCAACAGATGGGCGCCTGGTCATACGCGCGTCTTCAGTCTGAGGAAGGAATCAAGCATGTCTGCCTCGCAATTTCAACCCGGTTCTGGTGGCTCCGGTGGACGGCGTGGGCGGCGTGGTTCGTCCGGCGGTGGTTCGTCTGGCTCCTCTGGTCCACGCGAACCCTACACTCCATCGGGCCAGAACCAGGGCAATGAACCACCAGAGGCGCCCCAGGATATTGCCATTCGCATGCTGCGGCAGGCACTGGCGGAAAGCGAAAAACGGGGAGACAAGGCCGTCATCCTCACCAGCCATACGAGCCTGGCTGTTGCATTGCTAGAAGCCGGACGCCCCCAGGAGGCGCTGGAGCATTCGGAGCGCTGCCTGACGCTGGCCGAAGAGCTAGAGGATACGCTGACGCTGGCGGCCACCTATCTGCGCATCGGCCAGTGCCAGAGTGATCTCAAAAATCACGCCGAGGCCATCGCCTCGTATCAGCGAGCGCTGGGTATTTATAAGGAACTTGGCGATACTCCTGGCATTGCCTCGGTCTACAGTAAGCTTGGTGAGGCGTATTATCGTGAAGGCACCTATAGTGAGGCGATTGCCCGCTTTCAGGAAGCGATTACGCTCTACCGGCAACTGAACGATCTGGTCGCCGTCGCACTGACGCATAGCAACCTGGGCGCGGCACGCTATCACCAGGGCCGCTACGAAATTGCCCTGGAGGAGCATCGCGCCGCCCTGACGATCTGGCAGCGGCTGAACAATGCCGGTGGCATGGCGACAGCCTATAACTACCTGGCCGGCATCTACAACGTGCAGGGCCGCTATGATCTCGCCATGCTCAACTATGGCCTGGCAAGCGCGGCCCTGACACGCCCCAAGGGCTAAACATTTCGCTAGGAGGCACGGCGAGTGCGCGGGTGGCGCTTGACGACGCTGGCGACAGAAGAGACCCGGCGCGAGCGGCGCGCCGGCTTCTCGCCCGGCGCCTCTTCGAGAGAGCCGTCGCCCTCTGCCGCGCTGGCGACGGCCAGCGATGCTGGCGTTGCTTCCAGCAGAGGGAGCGTCTGGGCAGGAGCCACCGGAGTCACGGCTACGACAGCCAGACTCTCTCCTTCCTCTACGCCAATCAGAAAATAATTGCGCCGCAGACTGACATCACCAAAGATGCTCAGGCGCTTATATTTCAGGCCCTCGGCCTGCGCGGGATTGAGATGGACCAGCGTAGGCCGCACCTCAAAGCGTTCCTCATAGCGCTCGGCGGCCTCATCCAGTTTTTCCGCCAACGGACGTTTGGGATTATCATCAAACCAGAGCAAGCCCTTCTTCAACATAGCAACAACTCCTTTGCGCAGCAGATTTTTTCAGCCCTCAGGCCACTTTGGAACTTTTGTTCAATACCAGTATAGCCAAAACGCCTGCCCTTGTCAAGAGCAACCATGATGGATTTGCCATTGTACAATTACAGCGCAGCGGCTTGCTTTTCTAACTCCAACTGAGGTGATCGACGAGGTTGACGGCGGCGCGGTAGTCGCTGTTGAGCGGGCTGGAACTGGAGGTCAGGATCACCTGCCAGTAGTCCATAAATTGCCTGTGCGCCCGGCGGCGCAGCGCCAGGCGTTGTAGGGCGCGCTCGGCGGTGCGCGTATCGCCGCTATCGCGGGCGGCGCGCATGAGCGCGTAGGCGGCGATGGGCTGCCAGATGGGACTGAGCGGATAGGCCAGCGCTTTTTTAAGGTGCGTGGCCGCCTCTTCGGCGCGGCCCAGCTTATACAAGGCGATGCCCAGGCCGACATGAATAAAACCACGCCGACGAAACGAGGCGAAGGGCAGCGCTTGTTGATAATGTGTGACGGCCTCTTCCCAGGCGCCGCGTGTGAAGTCAAGCTCGGCCAGCCCTTGCCAGGCACCGGGCGCGTGTGGGTCGCGCTCCAGCAGGCGCCCGTAGATCGTTCGGGCGCGCTCAAACTGGCGCAGATTGAAATAGGCCGCCGCCAGAATCAACTGCGGGCGCAGCGCGCCGGGCCGGCGTTTGACCAGCGGCTCAAAGGTGCTGATGATCTCGCTCCACTGGCGCTGATAGTAGCGCCTGAGATAGCGCTGGAAATTGAGTGGCTCGCCCAGCAAGAGATAGCTGCTCTGTGCCGCCAGATAGGGCGCGAGCAGCAGCAACAGGAGCAGGCTCCACAACCAGAGCGCGCCGGGAAAGGCGCTCTCCTCATTGAGCGGGGGCCAGAGACGGTCCAGCGCCCAGGAGGCCAGCCCGGCCAGCGCCAGCGCCAGCGCCTCGCGCGCGAGGGCGCCAACGCCATAGTAGGAGCGCCAGTGATCGAACTCCAGCGCCGCGACGCAGCCAGCCTGCGCGCCGAAGAGGATGCCGGCCTCGACGCCGCTTGCCAGAAAAAATGGCTCGTGTCCGCTGAGCGCGGCCCCCAGATTGATGAGGCAGCCCAGGCAAAAGAGCCAGGCCAGGCTCATACTGACGATAGAAAGCGGCTGGAGGAGCGGTGTGATAACTTTGCTCATATCCTGGCCATTATAACATGCGCGGAATAACAGAGCGGGGGCTGCCGGTGTGCCCGACAGCCCCCGCGCTCAATTGCTTGTGGAGAGAATCCGCCAGCCTCGCTAGTCGCCAGCGGGGCTGGGACTGGCGGAGCGGATGACTTCCATCTGGTCGTATTTCTTGATGCGATAGACCAGTGTAGAGATCACCCAACTGACGATGAAGATGCCAATAATGCCCAGCCCAACCATGCCAAAATGGTCATTGAGGCCGGTGACGAAGTCCCAGAAAGGGCCAGAAAGATTCAACTGGCCGCCCAGGATGCTCAGGGTCTCCAACGCGCCTACCACTAAGGCGACCAGCACGGAGATGAGGGTGATGGACATATTATAGAAGAGTTTGCGGATGGGTTTGACAAAGGCCCAGCCATAGGCGCCCAGCATCAGCACGCCATCGGTGGTATCGGCCAGGCTCATGCCAGCCATGAAGAGCAGCGGCAGCAGCATAACGACATAGAAGGGGACATGCTGCGTGGCAAAAGCCCCGGCGGAGGCCAGCAGCCCGACCTCGGTAGCCGTATCAAAGCCCAGGCCGAAGAGAAAGCCCACCGGATACATCTTCCAGCTTTTATCGATGGTCTTGAAGAGCGCGCGGAAGAGACGCGCAAAGAAGCCGCGCTTGTTCAGGTACTCATCGATCTCTTCTTCGCTATAGCTGTTTCCGCGTGTGACACTGCGGAAAGCACGGAAGATTTGCACCAGGATGATGAGGTTGATGACCGCAATAGCAAACAGAAAGAATGCAGACACGCCGGTGCCGATCAGGCTGCCCCAGACCTTCAATGAGGAGTTATCGTTTCCGATGTTGCTGGCGATATAGGCCGAGCCAGCCGCCACGAGGGCGGTCATGATAAGCACGACGGTGGAATGGCCCAGCGAGAAGAAAAAGCCAACGGTCACCGGCTTCTTTTTCTCCTGCATCAGTTTGCGGGTAACATTATCGATGGCCGAGATATGGTCGGCATCTACCGCGTGACGCAGCCCAAAGCCGTAGGCGGTTAAGGCAAAGCCCAACAGCAGCGGGTAGTTCAGCGAGGCCAGCAGAGCCAACACCCAGAGCGCAAGATTCGCGGCGATCAGCAGCGTGTAGATGCCAATCACCTTGCGTCGCAAGCCAGGGGTGGTATCGCTCAGCACCCGTCTCACGTTTGAGAGCATGCAGTTCCTCCAACCAATGCGGCAGACCGCTGCGACCCTCCTCTATGTGTGGGGTGGCAGCTTTTTCATGATCCAGGAACGACGTCCGTAAGTCATTACACGCAGAAGCCCAAAGAGAGATTACCGGATAATTCCTAAAAAGTCAAGATTGCAATTGCAAGTAGTTGCAATAAGAATGCCAAAGAGGCCAAACAGCGCCCCCTGTGTCCACCTCTGCTGGCATGACTCGTGCAGGGAACAGGAGGAATGGAAATATGTGCGGTCAGTATTGCTGAGTAAGGAAGAGGGTACGGCGGTGCGCGAAGGCTATCGCCCTGAGGTCGAAAGAGGATTCCAGGCGCTGGCTGCTGTGATGGGCCGGCCATCGAAGAAGTTGCAACGGGTCATGGCCGCTGCCAACTTTCAGGAAGTGGCGGGGTCAGATATGGTGCCGGTGCGACCTTGCCAGCGCTGCCTGGATGGCGGACTGCGCACCGTTGGCTATCTGCGTGGCAGCCTGATGGCACATCCGGTGCTGGCCTGCGACACCTGCGGCGATGTGATGATGACTGGATGAGATCGTGCGCCACTCTTAGGTATTTGGTTGCAAAACTCTTGACCAGCGGCCATTGCTATGGTACACTTTTTCATTGGGGGCCGCGAGGACAAGGACCAAACGCACACAATGGACATTGGCGTCCATGTGAATATATTTGCCCAAACCAGCCTGGGAGGGGTCATGCAAACAACGTTCACCTACGAAGGCATCTTGCGCGCTGTTGGCCGGGTGCTAGATGAGTCCGGCGTAAAGGGGTTTTCTATTCGTGAAGCGGACGACGGATTACTCATCGAAGGGACGAACGGCGCCGGGGAGCCACAGCTTCACGCGCGCTACAGCATTGGAGATTTGTACGATCTGGTGACGCGCGACCAGGAAGCAGAGATGCACATGGGAAGGAGCGACGCGGACAGCCGCACACTTCATCGTTTCCTTGCCGAGCATCAACGCGAACTGATCGGTGCTGCCCGGTAAAGAACCTGCTGTCCTGGCGGCGTCAGGGCGCACACCCACACATGGAGCCTGTTTATCAGGCTCTTCTTTTTTTGCTTTTTCGCTCTCCTCAGCCGAGCCGGGCACGTTTGCACGCTGCTAGTGGGCATCCTCGCACATCAGCCAGCGGCGGCCATAGGCACGCATGGTCTCGATCAGCGCGACCATATCCTGCCCCTTTTCCGTCAGCGTATACTCCACTTTTGGCGGCACTTCAGCAAACGTCTGGCGTTTGATAATGCCCTCATGCTCTAGTGAAGCCAGGCGCTCAGAGAGCGTTTTGGGGCTGATGCCATGCAGCGAGCGCTCCAACTGGCTGAAGCGTTTGGTGCCGGTTGCCAGATCGCGGATGATCAGCAGCGTCCACTTGCCACCGATAATCTCAGCAGTGCGTGCTACCGGGCAGATGTCATCTGCCGGTGACAGGGGAGATTGATTCAATTGTGAGCCAGCCGCCAGGGATTCAAGTTGTTTCATCATTGCGCCGCCTTTGTCTAAGGCGCTCCGGGGTATAGAGAAGACACACCCACTCCTTCTCTTTACTATATCATAGCTGCTCCCGAAAGGGAAGTGTGCTTTTTTCACACAGCTTTTCAGCAAATTTTTACGAATGGCCCATACTTTTCTGATCTTTCTCCGCTACACTCATTGATGCGTATCGGAGCGCGTGGGTCTTCCCTGAGAGCCAGATTAGGATTTGCTGAGACTTTGCAAGAGAGAGGCTAAAAGTCTTGCAGAGTAGACACGCGGCAGGTACGCTTTGTATCAGGAGGTGGGTTCCATGAGCCAGACAGAACTATTCTCCCAGGAGCAGACGTGCCAGCCCGGCCAGCAGCAGGACACTCTTTTTGAGCAACTGGTGCGCCAATATAACGCCTCGCTCTTTCACTTTATCTATCGTTTCCTGGGTGATTATGATGCCGCCAGCGATGTCTGCCAGCATGTCTTCATCCAGTTGTATACGTTTCTGCCGACCTTGCGCACGGATCGGTCCTTGCTGCCCTGGTTATTTCATGTCGCCCGCAACCGCTGCCTCGATGAGATGCGGCGCAAGCACGCGCTGCGTTTCTCTGAACTGGAGAGCGAGAACTGGCGGCAAGGCGAGGATGAAGAGCCATCGCTGCTCTACCTCTTGCCCGATAGCCATCCCCTGCCGGATGAGGTGACCGAGCATCATGATCTGCAACACCTGCTCTGGGAGGCGATTCGCGCCCTGCCTCCCAAGCTGCGCGCAGTGGTGGCGCTGCGCTATGGCAACGAGTTGAGCTACGCAGAGATCGGCGCGCTGCTGCACATTCCGCAAGCGACTGCCAAGACCTATTTCCAGCGCGCCAAGCCGCTGCTTCGCGCGTTCCTCACCAGCCGGGGCGTGACCACCGCCGCCTGAGGCTGGAGCGTCAATGCTCTCTGCCAAAGCCAGTCCAGCAAGCCGTGTTAGCCAAGATGGCTTTTTTCGTTATAGTCTTGGCACGGTATTGTTCCAAGAATTACCTAACAAGGCAGGCTATGGCAGAAGAACCAACCCACTCCAACAGCGCGCCGCCTACTGCGGGGCGGCGCACCCTTTGCTATGCGCATCGGGGCGCTTCGGCGCGCTCGCCAGAAAACACGCTGCTGGCGTTTCGCTATGCGTTTGAACTCGGCGCCGACGCTATCGAATGCGACGTGCAACTGAGCGCCGACGGCGCGCCGGTGATTATCCACGATTCCACCCTGGAGCGCACCACCAACGGCAAGGGCGAGGTCGCCCAGATGCCGCTGGAGGAACTGCGCAAGCTCGACGCCGGGGCCGGCGAACACATCCCGCTGCTGCAAGAAGTGCTGGACCTTTGCCGGGCGGCGGGCAAAGTGGTGAATCTGGAACTCAAAGCCGATACATTAGAGCAGGCGTACCAGGTCGGCAAGGTCACCGGCGAGGTGCTGGAAAGCGGCGACTATGGGGAGCATACGTTGGTTTCTTCGTTCTGGCTGCCAGCCGTCACCCGCTTTAAGAATGAACACCCGCAGATACGCACGGGGACGCTGCACAGCGGGTTTCGCTGGCGGTTCCTGAACTTGCTGACGGCAGCCCGCGCCGCCGGGGCGGATGCCATCCACCCCAATGTTCAGCTTACCTCGCGCGCACTGGTCGAGGCAGCGCACGCCGCCGGGCTGCAAGTGAATGTCTGGACCGTTGATCAGCCCAAAGTGATGAAGCGCCTGGCCGCCTGGGGCGTCGATGGGATTATGACCAATCATCCTGAACGCATGCGGCTATAATAGGGGGCACTTGGATTCCTGGCCGGAATACCGTACAATATGCAGGAAGGGGCAAGACACACTCATTGGTGTGAGCGCGCCCTTCAGAAAGTGAGCAAGAGTATGTTTGGTCTTCACGCCTGGGATCTCTTGATTGTTCTGGCAATTGTATTGCTGCTCTTTGGGGCGCGCCGCCTGCCTCAGATGGGTAACGCGCTGGGCCAGACCATCCAGTTGTTTAAAAAGGGAGCCAATGGCATCTCTGAGGAAGAGGACAAGGCAGACAAAACACCCCCAGAAATCCCAGAAAAAACGGCAAGCGACAAGTGATTCATGAAGCTTTACCACTACTACTTCCTTGATCTCGATGGCGTGATCTATCGAGGGAATGAGCGTTTGCCTGGCGCGCGCGAATTCATCGAGTGGATCGAGGCCACCGGGCGTGAGTATCTGTATCTTTCTAACAACTCGATGTCTACGCCGGCCCAGGTGGCGGCACGCATTCGGGCGCTGGGTCTGCCGGCGCCGCTGGAGCGGGTGGTCACTGCCGGCTCAGCGGCGGCCTCGTATCTGGCCCATACCTACCCCGGCGCGCGGGTATTTGTGCTGGGTCTGCCCCCGCTGGCCCAGATGGTCGCCGATGCCGGCCTGAAGGTGCTTTCTGAGGAGGAAGGCGCGCAGGCCGATGTGGTGCTGGTTGGGCTGGACCGCAGCCTGACCTATGCCCGGCTGAGCGTGGCCGTGCAGGCGGTCCTTAATGGCGCGGCGTTTGTGGCGGTGAACCGCGACCCGCTGCTGCCAACAGAAGGAAAGCTGGAGCCAGGCTCCGGCTCGATTGCTGCCGCCATCGAGGCCAGCACCGGCATCACGCCCTACATGGTTGGCAAGCCCGACCCTGGCATCATCCGCGAAGCCATGCGAATGATCGGGGCCACACCAGAAGAGACGGCAATGATCGGGGATGGCATCACGCTGGACATCCCGGCAGGCCACAACGCGGGCGCCGCTACGATCCTGCTGCTGAGCGGTATTACCGCCAGGGCGCAGATCGCCGACGCAGCTATTCAGCCAGACGCCGTCTATGCCGATCTGGCCGCGCTGCTGGCAGCGATCACCACATCCTCTTGAAGAGGCGTTGTTGTAGCCGCGCCGACCACTGTGCCGGCCCGCCCGAAGGCCGCCAGGGACGGCGGCGCTACACGGGGCGCGAGTGTGCCGCCCGCCGTCCTGGCATCAGTCTTGCTGCGTCCTGCGATACTGGGCGGGCAGCTTTTCGCTGGCAAAGCCTTCGTTAAAGACGCCACGCTTGACCAGATAGCGCGCAAAGGCCAGTCGGCGTGCCGGATCAACCTGAACCACCGGCGTCTCGGCTGCCTCACGCGAGGCATTGGCCGAGGCAGGCGCACTCGACAGCGAAGCTGGCGGCAGCGCCGGAAGAGAAGAGGTCCGTTCAGGTTCAATCGGAGTGGGGAGCAGCAGCGGCTCCCCAGTGGTGGTCGGTTCGCGCGTGGCAGGTGGCATATCTTCGTGCAAGGTGGAACAGAGCGGATTGGTTTCAGCTTGCTGCCGTCTGATCTGGTCCGGGTCGGAAACGGCAAACCGACGGGCGCTGCGGGGGGCTGTCATCCGCGCCGGTTGGCGTTCTCTGGTGGGGCGGCGCGCTCGCCGCCAGGGCAACGCATTGAGCAGTCGGGTGAGCCATCGGGTAAATCGCTGCATGTTCATGGGATGCCACGCTCTTTCCCTGGGTGTCTTGCGCGCTCATGTGCAGACACTTGACGAAAAGACGCACTACACGCCAACCTGATTGCTTGGGGATGTATTTGTATCGTAGCACAACGATGCCGGAGCGTCAAACAGTTTTTCTGTTATTTCCTGTCAGATTTTTCCTCTTTTGCTGGTCTTAGTGAGAAAGAGGCCACTCAAAGGGAGTAAGCCGATGTCGTCTTACCAGACACGGGATGGCTCTGTCCCTGGATCTCACAACACGGCTGAGGAATGTCACCTTGTGACGCAGGCACAAGGCGGGGATCAGTTGGCCTTTGAGAGCCTCTATGAACGCTACAATTCGCAGCTCTCGCGCTATTTAATCCGCATGGTTGGGAACGACGGGGTAGGCTGTGAACTGTCTCAGGAGGCTTTCTTGCGTGCCTGGGAGGCGCTGCCAGGGCTGCGCGCGCCAGAACGGTTTGCGAGCTGGCTCTACCGTATTGCGACCAATTGCGCCTATACCTACCAAAATCACGCCAGACATTTCCATTTCGTCTCGTGGGAGGTGACGCAGGAGGGGGAGAGGCTGAGTATCGCCGGGCCAGAAGAGCGTTTAGAGGAAACCGAACTGCTCAAGCTCGCGCTGGCTCGCGTGTCGCCCACCTATCGCCCGTGCCTGATTCTCTATGTGATCGAAGAGCTTCCTCAGCGGCAGATTGCCCATCTGCTCAAGATCAAAGAATCGTCTGTCAGCAAATATGTCAGCCGGGGAAAAGAAGAATTGCGCCAGATCTATCATCGACTTATGAAAGAATCAAGCATCTCGACGAGAGGACGGCCAGGGCAATGAGCCACCAACCTCCTTGCATTGGCTGGGCAGAAAAACTGGCGCTCAGGCATGAAGACCTCTCGCCTGCTGAGCGCGCCGATCTTGAGGCCCATATTCAGACGTGTCCAGCATGCGAAGCCGCTCAGGCCGACTATCACTTTCTTGATGCGCGCCTGCGCGCGTTGCCTCCTCCTGCGATGAAGCCGCTGCCTCGCCTTCCCCTGCCGGCTGCTACAAGAAATGCGGGAATGCGCGCAACGAAGGGAGTGGATGACCAAGCTAAAGCGAGCGAAGATTATGTCGCTGATCGCCGCCCGCTCGTCACAAGTCACCGCGTGTCGCGCAAAAGCGTTTCCTCCTCCTTTTTTACCAAAGCGCTTTCAGGAGTCCTTGTTGCCTCGCTGGTGCTGACGCTGCTCCTGCTCTTTGGCACACGCCTGATCAATACGGCAGCCATCTATCCGCTGGGCACGACGCTCTTCAGCTATCAACGCCATACTGATTTTGTCGATGCGCTGGCCTGGTCGCCCGATGGGCACTACATCGCTTCCGGCAGTTGGGACCATACCGTCCAGGTCTGGGACGCCAGGACCGGCTCCCTGCTCTTTTCTTACGAACATGGCGACATTATAGACGCCCTGGCGTGGTCGCCCGATGGGCGCTATATCGCCTCCGGCAGTTGGGACCATACCGTCGAGGTCTGGGATGTTCAGACGCAAAGCCTTTCTCGCATCTACAGTGGGCACAGTGATTTCGTCTCATCGCTGGCCTGGTCGCCCGATAGCCGCTACATCGCCTCTGGCAGTTGGGACCATACCGTCCAGGTCTGGAACGCCAGGACGGGCACGCTCTCTTTCACCTACCAATATAACGAGGTTGTGAACGCAGTAGCCTGGTCGCCCAATGGACGCTACATCGCCGCTGGCGGAAGCGACGAGTTGGTGCAGGTGGTGGATGCAAAAAAAGGAACGCCTCTCCTGACCTATTATGGGCATACTAATGTGGTCAATACGCTGGCCTGGTCTCCTGATGGCCAGAATATTGCTTCTGGAGATCGGAGCCATACAGTGCTGGTCTGGGTGGCGACCACAGGAAAACTCATCACCAGCTACAGCGGCCATACTGGTGAAGTGGCAGCGCTGGCCTGGTCACCCAATGGCAAGTATATTGCCTCTGGCAGTTGGGATCATACCGTCCAGGTCTGGCAGGCGATGACAGGAGTTCCGCTCTTCACCTACCGGGGGCACAGCGATAACATCAATGCGCTGGCCTGGTCACCCAATGGCAAATACATCGCTTCTGGCAGTTGGGATCATACCGTCCAGGTCTGGCAGGCAACGTAGAACCGAGAGCAGGGATTCTATGGCTTTTTTTGATCATCATCAGCGGTCGGCAGTAGACCGTGCAATAGAGGATTACAGCCAGCATAGCCTGAGCCGCCGGCAGTTTTTGCAGCGCGGGACGGCGCTGGGCCTCTCGCTCAGCGTGGCCGGGACGCTGCTGGAGGGATGTGGCGTCAGCATCACCTCGACGCCAACGTCTGTCGTCGTGCTTAACGTCTGGTCGGGTGAGGAGCAGGCTTCCTTCAAAGCAATGGTTGATCCGTTTACTCAGGAGAGCGGCATTCAGGTTCATGTTGAGTCTACCCGCGACCTGAACGCCCTGCTGACTACGCGCCTTCGGGGCAACAGCCCGCCCGACATTGTCATTCTGCCGAATCCTGGCAAGATGCAAGAACTGGCCGACCAGGGCAAGCTGATTGCGCTGGATAGTTTTTTGGACATGGATCAGATTCGCAAGGATTACGCCCAGACCTGGCTCGATCTCGGTTCCTACCAGGGCAAGCTCTACGCTATCTTTACCAAAGCCGCCAATAAGGGGACCATCTGGTACAACCCAGCGCAATTCCAGGCCAATACTTATCAGGCTCCCACTGACTGGCAGGGACTTATTACGCTCTCCAATACGATTGCCGCCAGCGGCAAATATCCCTGGTCGATGGGCGTCTCCAGTGGCGCGGCCAGAGGCTGGCCTTCTGCCGACTGGATTGCCGAGATTTTCCTGAATCTCAACGGCGCTGGCCTCTACGATCAGTGGGTCAACCACCAGATTCCCTGGACGCACGACGCCGTCAAGAATGCCTTCAACTACTTCGGCCAGATAGCGGGAGGCACACATTATATTAAGGATGCGCCGCAGTCGATCCTGGCAACGCGCTTTGAGGATGCCAGCTACGCGCTCTTCAATTCGCCGCCGACGGCGTATATGTACTACCTGGGCGATTTCACCGAGGGCTTTATCACCACGCAGTTCACCGCCGCCAGGCCCGGCACGGATTTTGATTTTTTCCCTTTCCCAACCATCACACCGCAGTATCAAGGGGCGGTGACTGGTGGGGCCGACGTGGTGGTTGCCATGCGAGACAACAGCGCGGTGCGCAAGCTGGTCGCCTATCTGGCAACAGCCCAGGCGCAGGAGATCTGGGTCAAGCGAGGTGGATTCACCTCGGTAAACAAGTCGGTGGACCTGACCGCCTATCCTGATCCGGTGGCCCAGGCTTCGGCCAGGATGCTCACTCAAGCGAGCCTATTCCGCTTTGGCGCCGATGATTTGATGCCCTCTCAGGTCGAAGATGCCTTCTGGAAAGGCACCCTGGACTTTATCCAGGACCAGACCAGGCTGGACAGCGTCCTCAGCAGCATCGAATCTACGGCCCGGCATGCCTATAGCGGCTAGGGACGGCCCAACTTATCGGCTGATCGTGTTTCCCACAGCGAGGAGAGGAGGTGATGATCTGGCACACTCTTGACTTTTCGGCAAAGAACATGCACTATTGCTTTGAGGAGGGACTACTTCTTTTTTCTTTTTCCCACACACCTCCTTGAGCAGCAGAAAACTGAAGAGAACAGCAGGGGTCTGCTGTTCGCACCACAGCAAAGGAGCTGTCCTAGTTTCAGGTTTATTCAAAGGAGAGGGTTCTTATGGTTCCTGAACAGCGTGAAGTCCTTGATGAAATCGTCGTGAAAATGCGGGCCGGGCGGATGACGCGCCGCAGCTTTATCGAGCGCGCAGTGGCACTGGGCCTGACAATGAGTGCTGCTGGCTCCTTGCTGGAAGCCTGCGGGAGTGGCAACAGCAATGGCGGGCCGACCACCGTGGTCTGGCAGACGGAAAACG
>CAZFWN010000125.1:0-16524 GCA_964522745.1 uncultured Ktedonobacterales bacterium | reverse complement strand
CGCCGGTGTAGCCCTCGGCAAAGTACCACTGCGTGGACACTTTGGAGACCACCAGCGTAATTGGCACCGTGAGCGGTGAGTTGCTAGCATTCGGATCACTCAGTACCAGATTGGCAGTATAGGTATTCGCCGCCAGACTCGCTGTGCTGAAGGTCAGCGTCAATGGCTGCGACGCGCCAGGCGCGAGGGTGCCAGAGGTCGGGCTAACACTCACCCAGGCGGGCAGCGCGGCACTCGACCAGTTGAGTGTGGCAAAACCAGTATTGCTAAGCGTCACCATTTGCGGACTGGGGCTGGTGCCAGGAGCCGTCGTCAGGTTTACTGCCGTCGGCGTTACCTGCATATGCGAACTCAGCGAATTGACACAGGAATGCGTGGCGTTGCTGTACTCTGTTTGCAGTTCAAAGACCCCATTGTTGTTGAGATGGGTGAGGCCGGAAGAGAAATCCCAGGCACACTTATCACCAATCTCATAACCGACAGCATCATACCAGGCATTAAGTTGAGGGTCAGTGGTAGCCTCAAACTGTTCATGCGAGGTGACGTTCGCCAGGCTATCACCAGCCGCATTGCCATTTGGCGAGGCAACCGCCGGGCAGGCGCTGAGATTGATAGGGTAGGGCATCGCAGAATAGGCGACCCCAACTGAGGTTGACCAGTTATGATACGCGCAGAAAACCTGCTCAGAGCATTGGCCGAAGCCATTGTTCTCGTAGTAGCCGTTCGGCGTATAGACGAAATAGGTGGCATTCGTGCCATCCGTCGGCCAGCCATTAGCAGTAATCGCTGTCTGAACCTCGCTCTGAACCGACGAGTCTTCAATGGTTAGCCCACCACAACTGGTATCAGAAGTGATCGCTGTCTTAGTATCAAGAGCGACACCGCCCAGAGTAACGCTATTGCCAATATTCCCACTGGTGTCGGAATACTGAGTCAGGATACTCTCAAACGGGGTTTGCCCACTTATATCGGTGAAGTAATTCTTCACCACCTGACCGTCTGGTGTTAGGCCGCCAGAGCCGTTGTCCCAGGCGGTGCCCCAGAATATGACATATACTGTAGGCTTCTGCTGCACCGGCCCACCATGATAGACGAGATCTCCGCTCCCCTGTGGCGGCCCAAAAGGGGCATGCGTTCCATGTTGTTTGTGCCACTGCTGGATCGTCGGAAACAGGATAGCGTGGCGCGTTCCCTGTGTACTATGGGTAGCGCTTGGGGGGGCGCTTGCTGCGCTCACGGTGCTTGCGAAGAAAACCATCGAGAAGATGGTGATCGCCAGGAGCGTCGGGACCGAAAGAATCTTGAAACGCTTCATGCTGTCATACCCTTCTACTTGCCTCAACAAAAATGACCATGACGAGAAAAACTACAAGCGCCCTCTCATTTGCAAGAGGGCACACCATACAGAGAACGCTTCCCGCCAGGAGAGACCATAGAATAGAGACGCTAGAGATCATCAGTAGTGAGAAAGAATGTGTACCTGAGTGAGTAGACCAGGCGGCTCAGGCGCCAGCCATGTGAGAGATACCCTCCTTTCTGGTTCTGTGAGCAAGCAACAGCCTTGCTGCACAACTACATCTCTACCATATAGAACGATGCTAGCACACAGTCAATTATCTGTACAAGCGGGGTGGTACTTTTGGGAATGGTTGGGCTAGTACCTTTAGGGGGGCTGCCCGATTGTCAGCAAAAAGCACCGCCAGCAGTCCTGATCTGCTGGAGGTGCTAAGGAGCGCTGCTGCTGTTCAGTGGGAGAGCAGCGCTCGCTACCGCGAATCCGACTCGCGGTAGTCTTTCTGACCGCGCGAACGGGTCTGTTGGCGATACCAGAGTTCTTTGGAGGTGGAGGAAGGCAAGGAGGCGTCTGTCAATTGTTGTTCGAGCAGGTGTAGCTCGGTCATCGAGGTATGCAGTTCTTCATCGTCGCCGGCATAGCGGGAGATGCGCGCCGAAACGTTGCGCAAGTGATCACGGGCGCCGGGCAGATCACCGCTCTGGCTGCGCTTGATGGCCTCGCGGTGGGCGCGATCAGCCTGATGCAGTCCTACCCAGTGCATCACCTCCGGGTTCCGCGCCTCAGCGTCGCAGGCGGCCTGATCGGCATAGAGGAAGCGCGCGTCCTGCCAATCGCTGCTCTGCTCGGCGCCATCCCCCAGCCAGAGCAGGCGGGCGCGCACACGGTGCCCGTCTTGCGTGGCCTGCGCGGGAAAGCCAAAGCGCACAACGACATGGCGCTCCTCGCTGCTGAGCAGATCACCAATCTCGATCACCCAGCGCGATTTGTCCGAGGAGGTGGGCTGCGCCCAGTAGGCGCTGGTGAGATCGACCACCAGCCCGGCATCGGCTTCCACTTCCAGGCGCACCCGACGCGCGGTCACCGCGAGCAGATCGCCGAGTTCGCCGATAAAGGTTTTGGCGATCTCATCGGCGGTGCGCAGGTGGTGGAATTGCCCGCCGCCGGCTACTGCCATAGGACCAAGGAGCAATTCGTTATAATCCTGGCCGATACCGAAGGTGCTGGTGCCGATGCCCGCGCGCTCTCGAATGCTGGCGGCCTCGCTGGCGATGTGTTCCGGGTCGGTGATGCCGACATTTGCCAGACCATCGGTGAGCAGAAAGCAGCGGGCCAGGTGGTGCGTGCTGGTGGGGTCGCTCTCACTGGCAAGGGCGCGGCAGCCGGTCAACCAGCCTTGATGCAAGGCAGTATTGGCGCGCGCCTCGATCTGCGCCAGCGCGGCCTGCACCTGATCCTTCAAAGCAGCCGTCACCGGAGCCAATGGCTGCACTAGATCAATGTGATCATCGAAGACAACGAGGGCGACCTGATCGCGCTCCTCCAGGCGCTCCAACACGGCCAGCGCGGCTCGTTTGGCGGTGCGGAGCTTCTCGCCCTGCATCGAGCCGCTGCGGTCCAGAATCAGCGCCAGTTGTAATGGTAAGCGTTCAGGCGCCTCGCCGGCAGGCGGCTGGGCGACGCGCAGTTGAAAATCGATATGGCGGAAACAGCCACCGCGACGAATCAACGCGCGCTCCTGGCGAAGCTCTAGCGTGATCTGCGCCGGATGACTTCCCATGCTGCCACTTCCCATAGCAACCTCTCCTCCTGCTTGATAGATCAGCGGCACGCTAGCGCCTGGGCTGGTGGCGCTCCTCTTCAGTGGAATCAAAGATACGCTCGATCATCTGGCGATAGCGGTCTCTGAGGTCCGAGCGCACATGCAACTCGATGCCTGGGGCCAATTCCCAGCGCTCCCATACCTCGCTGGAGGGCATCTCTTGGGAAGCGGGACGTCTGGGATAGTGGCTAGGCAGCGGCGCGAGCGGGGTGGGAGATGCAGATGGCGCCCCTGGAGCCGCCGGTGGAGTATTCGGCAAGAGGGCGGCCCGGCGCTGCCTGGCCTCCTGCGCCCCTTGCAGGAGCGTGTCTACATAGTCTTTTGGGGAGAGCGACTGCGCCGCGTTGGCGCGCTCCAGGACACGCTGCTCTTCCTCCAACAACAACTTCTGTACCTCTGAACGCGAGAGATGATTGAGGAGGTCGCGCATCTCCATCAGCGGCACGCGCTGCTCAGAGAGCTGGCGGATCAGGCGCAGGCGCAGCAGGTGTTCGTCGTTATACGACGCCCCTTTGCCGCGTGCCCCTGGCCCGGCAAGCAGCCCCTCGGCGATATAGAAGCGGATGGTGCGCACCGAGATACCTGTCTGCTCCGCCAATGTTTCGATAGAGAATGTTGGTCCTTGTTCTTGCATGATCCTAGTATACACAGCGCCACTGCAACTGTCAATGGGGTAACGCGAGAGTGTGAACTGGTTCATACTCTCGCCTGATACAGCAGGAGGAAGCCCCAGGAGATTTCCTGGGGCTTCCTGAGGAGGGGGCAGATGGTGGGAATGCTGCTAGCGGCGCTGGGCGGCCAGGAAGGCGGCGTACCAATGTCCGCTGTCTTTGATGATGCGCCGCTGGGTGGGGTAGTCGATATAGACCATGCCGAAACGTTTGCTGTAACCCTCGCCCCATTCAAAGTTATCCATAAGCGACCAGAGGAAGTAGCCGCGTACCGGCACGCCCTGAGCAACGGCCTGGCCGACGGCCCGCAGGTGGTCGCGTACAAAGTGCAGGCGCTGCGGATCGCTGACGTGGCCGTCGCCATCCCACTGGTCCTCAAAGGCCGCGCCATTTTCGGTGATAGCGATGGCGCGCGGCGCGTAGTCTTGCTTGAGGCGGACGAGCAGGTCGGCAAGGCCGGCAGGATAGACCTCCCAGCCGGCGCCCATCTGGGTATAGGTCGCGCCGGGCAGGTTCATGACCTCTTCGTAGCCGGTGGGTGCCCACTCGCTGTCCTGGCTGGCGGGCGTCAGGGCGCGCACGACTTTGCGCGAGTAGTAGTTCACGCCCAGAAAGTCGATGGGCGCGGCAATCATCTCCAGGTCGCCAGCCTGGATAGGTGGCTCAGCAGCGCCCATCGCGGCAAACAAACCATCGGGATAGCGACCCTGGAACACCGGGTCCAGAAACCAGCGGTTGCTAAATGCGTCGGCGCGCTCCACAGCTTCCTGTGTCTCCGCGCTGTCATCCCCTGGGTAGATCGGATAGAGATTGAGCGTAATGCCAATCTGCGCTGTCGAGCGAACAGAGGCGCGCAGGCGTGGCAGCGCCAGGCCGTGCGAGAGCAGGAGATGATGCGCCGCTGTGCAGGCCGCGTTCCGGTCTTTGATACCGGGCGCGTGGACGCCAATGCCATAGCCAAGAAAGGCAGCCACCCAGGGTTCGTTATGCGTGATCCACCAATCGACGCGATCACCTAGCCGCCGGGCGACGATTTCGGCATAGTCGGCAAAGGCGTGGGCCGTGTCACGGTTGAGCCAGCCGCCGCGTTCATGCAAGGGAACGGGCAAGTCCCAGTGGTAGAGGGTTACCAGCGGCGTGATGTGGTGCGCCAGCAGCGTATCTACCAGGCGATCATAAAAATCCAGGCCACGCTCGTTGATGGTGCCGGTGCCGGTGGGCAGGATGCGCGGCCAGGCAATCGAGAATCGGTAGGCATTGAGGCCCAGGCCGGCCATCAGCGCCACGTCGTCCTGCATGCGGTGGTAGTGATCGGCAGCCGGGTCGCCAGTGTGTCCCTGGAAGACCCTGCCCGGCGTTTGTGAGAAGAGATCCCAGATCGACGGGCCACGCCCGTCCTCGTGGACGGCGCCTTCGATCTGATAGGAAGAGGTCGCCGCGCCCCAGAGAAAATCTGGCGGGAACGAGACGCCCAGGTTAGTATCAGGCAAAACACGCGAGGTTGGCTGGTCAACGATCTCCATTAGCGCTCCTTCATCTGCATGGATGCTGGTGTGGTTGTCGATGTATCTTCGTTTGCTTCGTAGAGGAAGCAATGGGTCCAGTGCCCCGAACCCAGATTGGTACGTGGTGGGAAGCGCTCTTTGCAGACCGGCATGGCAAAAGGGCAGCGTGGATGGAAGCGGCAGCCGCTGGGAGGAGAGATCAGGCTGGGTGGCTCGCCGCGCGCTCCATCTACGACGCCTGACGCTCGCGGTCCTGGTCCCAGGCGGTCTGGGTCTGGGGCCGCCTGAAGCAAGAGCTGGGTGTAGGGATGTTTAGGTCGCTGGGTGACTTCTTCACTGGGGCCGCCCTCGACCATCTGGCCGGCATACATGACCAGGGTGTCGTCGGCAAAGTAGCGGGCGCTGGCGATGTCATGGGTGATATAGAGCAGCGCCAGGCGGTCCTCTTCTTTGAGCCGGTTGAGCAGGTTCAGAACATCCAGCCGGATGGAGACATCCAGCATGGAGACCGGCTCATCGGCCAGCAGCACCTCCGGCCTGGCAGCCAGGGCGCGGGCAATGGCAACGCGCTGGCGCTGCCCACCGCTCAACTGGTGTGGAAACTTGTCCAAAAACTGTTCTGCCGGGGTTAAGTTGACGCGCTCCAGCAGCGAGGTAATCTGCGCCGTCTCTTCTTCAGGCGTGCGGGCATGGCCGTGCAGGCGCAGCGGGCGGCGCAGGTGATAACGAATGGTATGCACTGGGTTGAGCGAGGAGAATGGGTCTTGAAAGATTAACTGCACATGCCGGCGATACGAGCGCAGCGCCCGCGCGCCCCGGCCTTTGGCCGACTGGCCTCGAAAGCGAAGCTCACCCTCCGAGAGGGCATAGAGCCGCGCCAGCAGCCGGGCCACCGTCGTCTTGCCGCTGCCGCTCTCGCCTACCAGCGCCGTGGCGCGGCCAGGATAGAGGGCCAGCGAGGTATCTTCGACGGCCTTGACCGAGCGCTCCGGTCCCCAGAAGCGCAATTTGCGCAGCGGAAAAACCTTACGGATATGCACCGCCTCCAGCACCGGCGCCCCCATTGGGGGGGCAACAGAGCCGTTTCTTCCATTGCGCTGCGCGTGATCGAATGGGTCATCCAGGCGAGACAGGGCGCTCATCGAGGTTCTCCTTTTGACGTTGAGAGGGATGGATCGTCCTCTGCCACCACACCGGGCGGGCGCAACTGCTCCGGGATGCCCGCTGGATTGAGGCTGGCGTCATAGAGATGGCAAGCCACCCGCTGCTCCGGCGCTTCGGGAGAGGGCGTTCCGAGCGCCGGGACAACGGATTGGCACGCGCCAAAGGCAAAGGAGCAGCGCGGATGAAAGGCGCAGCCGGGGGGAATGGAGCGCAGGTCGGGCGGCGAGCCGGGAATGCCCGTCATGCTGCGGCGTGGGCCATGCAGCGTCGGGAAGGAATGCAGCAGGCCATCGGTATAGGGATGACGCGGCTGGCGATAAAGCTGCTCGGCAGATGCCACCTCGACCAGCCGACCCGCGTACATAATGGCAATGGTATCGGCGATCTCTAGCAAGAGCGAGAGATCATGGGTGATAAAGATAACGGAGAAGCCAAACTCCTGGCGCAGCGCCATAACGTTCTGCAAGATTTCGCGCTGCACAACCACATCGAGCGCCGTCGTTGGCTCGTCCATAATAATCATATCGGGGTTGAGGGCCAGGGCGATAGCGATAATGCTGCGCTGGCGCATACCGCCGCTGAGTTCGTGCGGATAGCTCCTCAGGCGATCAGGCGCGATGCCCACCAGCCGCAGCAGCTCGACGGCGCGGTTCCGGCGCGCCCTGGCGGGCATCTCAGGATGGTGCGCTTTCAGCACATCCTCAATCTGCGCGCCGACAGTGATAACCGGATTGAGCGCGTTCATCGCGCTTTGAAAGACGATGGCGAGCTTGCGCCAGCGGAAGGTGCGCAGTTCTTCTGGTGTCAGGTCCATCACATTCACCGGCAGCGTACTCTCTTCTTCGTTACGCTGATCGGCACGATAGCGCGGATAATAGATCACCTCTCCCTGCGTCACGACGGCGGGCGGGCGCAGCAGGCGTGCAATGGCATAGGCCAGCGTCGATTTGCCACTGCCGCTCTCGCCGGCCAGGCCAAAGATCTGTCCCCGCGCCAGCGTGAAGCTGACATCGTTGACGGCATGCAGCGCGCCTGATGCGACGGCATAGTCAACGCTGATATGCTTGACCTCCAGCACGGTCTCGGCTTGGTGTTTCTGTATGACCATGCGCTCAACCTCTCAGGCTAGCTACGCGACGCATCGCGCAAGCGTGGATTAATAATCTCATCCAGGCCAAAATTCATCAGAGCCAGGCTCGCGCCCACCAGCGCAATGCACACCCCTGGTGGGATAAACCACCACCAGGCGCCCACCAGCAGGGCATTTTGATTGCCGGCCCAGAAAAGGATATTGCCCCAACTAATGACCGTGATGTCGCTCAGGCCCAGGAACTCCAGCCCGATTTCAGCCAGGATGGCATACAGCACGGTAAATATCAGGCCGGAGAAGATAATCCCCAACTCGTTGGGCAAAATTTCAAAGAAAATAATGCGAAAGGTCGTTTCCCCGCTGGCACGTGCGGCCTCGACAAAGTCGCGGGTGCGCATAGAGAGCGTCTGCGCGCGGAAGACACGCGCCCCAAAGGCCCACCCCGTAATAACCAGCACAATCGCCACTGGTATAGGACCACGTACCGTGAGATAGCCACCCAGCACAATCGCCAGCGGCACTCCCGGAATGAGCAAAAAGACATTCATCAGCAGCGAGAGAACCTCATCGATCATGCCACCAAAGTAGCCAGCCGTCAGGCCAATCACCACCGAAAGTGTCGTGGCGACAAGGCCAACGCTAAAGCCGACGAGCAGTGTCACGCGCGCGCCATAGACGACTTGTGCAAACACATCCTGGCCGACTTGGGTAGTGCCCAGCCAGTGCGCTGCCGAGGGTGGGTCCAGCGAATTGCTTGAAAAGGCGCTTGGACTCTGCCGGAAGATCAACGGCCCAAAGATCGCCACTAGCACAAAGAAGCCAAGAATGCCCAGGCCCAGACGAATCTTCCAGGAACGCAAAACCAGGCTATTGGCAAGCCGAGTCAAGCTGGGTAGTATCCGGCGCTTCCCCGCTCCTGGCTGGCTTTCTTCCAGTCCAGCGCTCAGCCGCGTCTCCGCAAGAGAGGAGTGATCACCCTTCTGTTTGACTGCCATCGTTGCTCATCCTTCCTGCCGCACACGCGGATCAAGCATAACGTAAAGGACGTCAGCCAGGAAATTGGCAATCAGCACGGCCACAGCAATCACCAGGAAGACCGCCTGCATCAGCGGGTAATCTTCCGCTTGCACAGCCTGAAGCAGAATAAAGCCGATGCCTGGATAGGAGAAGATAATCTCTGTCAGCAATGCTCCGCCGATGACAAAGCCCAGCGAGATAGCAAAGCCGGTGATATTGGGCAAAATAGCATTGCGCGCGGCATAGGTAATCAGCACGCGGCGTTCGGAGAGACCCTTGGCCTGGGCCATCAGCACATAATCTTCACCGAGCGTGTTAATCATCGGGTTGCGCATACCCAGCATCCAGCCCGCCACCGAACTAAGCACAATCGTCAGCGCTGGCAGCACCGCGTGATAGGCCACGTCCAGGACGTATTCTGGGGTAAAGGCCGGCTGGAGATCAATCGAATAGCCACCAAAGAGCGGGAACCACTTGAGGAGAAATCCCAAAGTAAACAGGAGAATCAGGGCCAGCCAGAAATAGGGGATGCCCTGAAAAAAGGTCAGCAGGGGCGAGAAGGTTGTATCGAACCAGGAGCCGCGCTTCCAGGCGGCAATCGCGCCCAGCGCGGTGCCCAGCACAAAACTGATGATCGTGGACATGCCCACTAACCCCAGCGTCCAGAAAAGCCCTGTGCCGAGTACCTCAGAAACAGGCGTAGGATAATAATTGATGGAAATACCAAAATTGCCATGAGCCAGATCACCAAGATAGCGAAGATATTGAGTCCAGAGGGTCTCATTGGTATTCAGCCCAAATTGCAGCCGTAACGCCTGGATAGCGCGGGGGTCTAGACGCCCCTGGAGCTTGGCAATGAGCAACAGCACCGGATCGCCAGGCATCAGCCGGGGGATCAGGAAGTTCAGGGTAATGGCTGCCCACAGAGCAATCAGGTAAAAGCCAATCCGGCGCAGGAGATAGCGCATCTGCGGCTCCTTCGAGAAGTTGGTGGCCGGTAGCTGACCGGTCCGGGAAGGGACGAAGAAACGAACCGATCAGCTACCAACAACCGTTGAGCAACGATGGGGTAGGTTACGCCTTGTGAATGGTCAGGGCCACGACCTCGGCATCTGGGAAGTTCCAGGGAGCCGGGTTCGCATAGGTATTGTTCGCATCCGGCCAGCCGGTAAAGCGGGCTGTCGAATACTCGTACCAGGTTGCCCCTTCCATCAGCGGAATTGTTGGCAATTGCTCGACCATGATCTTCTCAAGGCCGAGAATAGCCTGCTTCTCCACGTTTGGATCGGGCGAGTTTGCGTACTGACTCAGCAGTTGGTCGGTAGCAGGATCGTTCCAGCGCTCATAGTTGGAGGCGGCCTGCTGGCCGACTGGCGCCGTGTTGCTGCTCGCCAGCATTGAGAAGTAGATGTAGTACGGCGTGGGGCCAGGGTTCGTCCAGGAGATCGCGGTGTCAAACGTGCCGTTCGCCAGGGCGGCGATGTAGTCGTTGAACGAGACCGCATTCTCGGTCACATTCATGCCAATCGCGTCCAGGTTCTGCGACATGATCTGAACGGCCTGATCCCAGTCAGTCCAGCCAGAGACCACATTCATGTTGAAGGTCAGTTCCTTGCCGCTTGGATCGGCATAGATGCCCTTGCTGTCCTTCTTGAAGCCGGCAGTCTCCAGAGTTTGCTGCGCCTTGGTCGGGTCGAGCGTGAACTTGGTGTTCACATAATTGGGATCGAGGTAGCTCTGGTTGGCCGGCAGCACCAGGGAGGTCGGGCTGGCGACTGGCTCGTAGCCGACTTCCGCCTGGGTGGAGAGGGCGTTGCGATCAATGGCATCGCTGATCGCCTGCCGCACCGCCAGGTTGTTGAACGGCGCCTTGGTCAGGTTCAGATAGAGTTCGACCACATTGCCCGGCGGGAACCAGTATTTGTTGTGGGCAGGGTCACGGGAGACATAGGTTTTCTCAATGTTGGGGGTGAAGACGCCTGACCAATCCAACCCGCCCGATGAGAGCAGCAGATCAGCGCTGGTGTTGGCATCGAGGGATGGGTATTTGATCGCATCGATGTAGGGCTTGCCAGCCTGCCAGTAGTTCGGGTTCTTGGCGAGCGTATATACCTGCGGGCTGAAATCCTTCAGCGTGAAGGGTCCGGTGCCCACCGGGTTGGGGTTGGTCTCGGTTTGCGGATTAGAAACATTCGTCCAGAGATGCTGGGGCACGATGTAGGTCTGCCCACCCAGATACCACAGCAGCGGCACCGACGGCTGCTTGAAGTTCACGACCACTGTATGCGCGTCGGGATTGCTGATGGTGGAGATGCTCTTCCACAGGCCGCCGCCATCCAGCGCGGGATGCTGCTGGAGGGTGTTCAGCGTGAAGATCACATCATCGCTGGTGAAGTCCTTGCCATCCGTCCACTTGACGCCGGAGCGCAAGTTGAAGGTGATGCTGGTGGCATCGCTGTTGAAATGATAGCTCGATGCCAGCCAGGGCGTGACCTGCCCGCTCAGCCGGTTAAAGACCAGCAGCGTCTCATAGATCATGCCCAACGCGCCGCTGCGCACCGTGCTAGGCTGGAAGGGATTGAAGTTTCGCGTAAAGGCGCCATAGGGACTGGGAATGTCGGTCAATGTCCCGCCGTACTGGTTGTTGTTGCTCGACGGGGTGCCACAACCAGCCAGGATCAACGTCAGGACCATAAGTACGCCAATAATCGCCATACCTTGGCGATACCAAAACCTCATGGTGTAGACCTCCTCACGATGGATAGAATGAATCATGCGTTGATTCACTGAAGCAGCGGCCAGCTGCTCAGTTGCTGCGATGGATAGAGATGTCCCTTGTATCCCCCCTTCCTTGACAGTTCAGGTCACACAACGCCGATTGGTTGATGAGTCACGGTGACGGAGTGTATGAATCGTGGCGCGCACACCGTTGTCTCCCGGAACGGCGCGCGCACCAGCGATCTCAAAGTTTGGGCATCGAGGCCAATTGTTGTACGCCGCACGATTCGCGGATCACCAGATGGGTTTCCAGCAGAATGCGCATAGGCTCATTGGTATAGGCGGATGAGAGGAGAGAAGATTTTAGAAAGGGGTTTGTGCCAGCATAGGCGGGGAGATGACGCGGCGATTCCAGCAGCCGCAAGAGCAGATCGGCGGCGCGCTGGCCCATCACATGGAAGGGCTGCACCACCGTTGTAAGCGGCGGGCGTTTGTGCGCCGACGTGGGCATATCATCGAAGCCGACCAGGGCGACATCCTCCGGCACACGCAGGCCCAGGTCTTCGGCAACTTCCAAGACACCCCAGGCCATATGGTCATTAGCCGCAAAAATAGCGGTAGGCCGCTCGGCCAGCGAGAAGAGTGCTTGCGCGCCGGCGCGTCCAGTGGGCAGTTCAAAATCGCCTTGAAAGACCAGCGCGGGATCGGGGGTCAGTCCGGCCTCAAGGAGTGCCTGGTAGTAGCCCTGATAGCGTTCCTGGGAACATTGATAACTGGCCGGGCCTTTGATATGCGCGATACGGCGATAGCCCAGGTCAATCAGGTGGCGAACGGCCTGATAGGCGCCGGTGCGATTATCGGCGCCAACCCAGGGCGCGCTGTTTGGCAAGCCCTGGTCATCAATGGTCACGACAGGAAAGCCTTGCTGGTGCAGATGTTCCAGGCGCTCGGCTGCCTGGCCGGGCGTTACGGCCACCAGACCGGCAATCAGCCGCGCATCCAGGATGCGATCCAGCGCGGCGCTGCGGTCTTTGTTGTGAGAGATACTGTACAGCACCATTTCATAGGCGCTGTGTTCCACCACCTCAGCCACGCCCTGGACAATTTCGGGGATAAACGGCCAGACCAGAGAGGGAACCAGCACGCCAATCATGCGAGGTCGCCCGCCGGCCAAACCGGCAGCCGTGACGCTGGG
Source organism: uncultured Ktedonobacterales bacterium (assembly GCA_964522745.1). GTDB lineage: Bacteria > Chloroflexota > Ktedonobacteria > Ktedonobacterales > DATBGS01 > DATBHW01. The sequence goes on along the minus strand of CAZFWN010000125.1, from coordinate 4,048 downwards.
CACGAAGCTCTGCTCATCCATGATCTGCAAGATGCGCTCACGGGTGGCTGGGTCCACATCGGGCTTATGGTTTAAGACACGCGAGACCGTTGCTTTGGAGACGCCCGCTAATCGAGCGATGTCCTGGATGGTGAGTTTGCTCGCCATACGGTTCTTCTCCCGTTGTCTTTGTTTGCCCGCATCCCCGCCGCCAAGGCACATTGGTGCGTGCTGTTGCGAGAACGGTTACGCAATCGATGCCGATACCGTTTTCGTAACCGGTTACGAACAGTATAACCAGAAACTAGCCCTCTGTCAAGAGGTTTGAGGAGGAATTTTTCAAATTGCTTATAATTTTGTTCAGCCCGCCCGGCGTTCATCGAATCGTCTGATCTGCTCTTCTAACCAGGCAATCACCTGACGCTTATCTTTGTTACGAGGAGCGATGCGCTCCCAGAGGTCTTCAAAATACGCTCTGAAGGCATGAACAATCGTTGGTTCAGCGATCTCCAGAGTGACTGAAATCTCCTCGCCTGAGTCATCATCGCACCAACTCATCATCAACACCGTGCCCTTTCCCGTCACCTCCCACGAAGTCTCTGTTGGAATGAGTTGCTCCTCTGCGCTATCGATCAGCGCCAGTTCGTAACGCTCATACGTTTTGAGCAGGTGAATCGTCTGCTCAAGCTGCTCAATGCGTTCCTCCCAGGGCAGGCAAACGTCTGAGATGCGATCATTATATTGGTGCATGCCCGTATGAAGCATCTGCTCAATCCTGCGCCTGGTGCAGATGTCTCGATAGGAAGACGTCTGAGCATGCGCATAAAAGGCTGCCAGGCGCCGCCGCTGTTGCTCAATCAAGCCGCTTACCGGCGCTCCCATCCGCTCAGCCGCCTGCATCAAGAGTGAATCTTTCTGATACCAACTGGGCGGCTCGGTAAGGGAACTGAGCTTATCTTTAACCGCCATCCGCCCGCCTGGACCGGCCTCTGCATCGGCATAGATGTGTAGAACGGCGGTATCATCCTGGATGATATGGCTCTGCACCAAGGGAACACTGAGCGCGCTGAGTTGATAAAAGTGAGTGCGCAGCAATTCAATCTGCTCCAGGTCGTAGGTCAGCAAGGCTGCATCGGCGCGGCGGGGGTTCTGAGTGGCAAAGACGAGCAGCCCCAGCGTCTGAGGGATGACCAGCAGATCATACGGCGGCGCCAGCGTGCCAGGCTGCTCAATATAGACGGGCAGATAGCGGCCCGTCCCCAGCAGCTTGAGCATCCCTTCCACCAGCAACACGGAGCGGCGAGCGTCGTGGTCAAGCCGCAGCACATGCTCGATGCGCCAGCCACGCTGCAACGCCCCCAGGATGGCCTGCTGATAGTGTGCCTGTAGGTCAGGGAAATCGTCAAAGGCGTCCTCTGGCCCCTGGAACGAAAGCAATACGCTGTTAGGATGATGACGCGCTGGCAGAGAGGGCAACCCTTCCAGCGCGCGGATAATAGCCTCCAGAATGGCCGGGCGCCCCCAGATCACACCGCTCGATCTGATCGGTGCTGTAGGGAGTGTCGGCAACGGCGCAGCAGGCGCCGCGACGGGCGTGTTTCGCGGCCTGGCATGGCGAATAAGGCTTTCGACGGCGCCACCGTTGCGTGGCCTGGGGCGTCGCTCTGCCGGCTGGCTGAGCGAATACACCTGGGCGGCTTTCAGCAGCGCCGCCTCCTCCTCGCTGAGCGAGAGATAGCGGCTCATCTCCTCACGATAGGGGGCATCTAGCTTGGGCACCGACTCATTGCGCAGCCAGCGATAGACCAGGGCCGGGTCAACGCTCATCATCCCGGCAAGCCAGGAGCCAGAACATTCCCGCCCACGCAGCAATTGGCTTAGATAGTCTCCAAACCGACTCTCACCCATGCGCTTTCCTCCCTTCAGGCCGGTGCATAGAGGCCGGCGCTTCTACAGATATATCCAAGAGAACAATACGGAAGGAAGCTACAGCGCACTGGACACTTTCATCCGCACAGGACGCTTTCGGCCCCAAAAACCACTGCATTTTGTTCATCAATGCATTACACTAGAAAGCAGGGCACGCCGGGCAAGCGTATCCTCTTCACTTCCTATGGATGGGGCCTCGCGCCAGAGCGCCGGCTTGAGCAACCGGCACTCTGGCGCTCCTGGATTCCTGGCCGCCGGCGCGTGCCAGGCAAGTTCGTGTTCGCTCGATCAGCACCGTACATCTGGTTGGTACGGATGAGAAAACAGGCTCATCCGGTCCAATAAAATCAGGCGGGCGACCTGGGCCGACTACCCCCAGGTTGCTCGCCTGAATAAAGGAGACAACAAGCGCTTGCCCCGCCTGTTGTCTCCTCTCTCAAGGACGTGGTCCTCGTTCCCTCGCGGGGCGGCGGCCTTTCTAGTCACGCTCGCAGCGTGCCGCCGGCATCTTTTTCCACCCGCGCGATGATCTTGCGGCGCGTGGCAGCCACCGCTTCGTCCGTCAGGCTCTTCTCCAGGCTTTGATAGGTCACTTTGTAGGCCAGCGATTTCTGGCCCTCTGGAATGGGCTGGCCGCGATAGAGGTCGAAGAGTTCCACGTCGGTCAGCAGCGGCGCCCCAGCTTTGCGGATGGCCTCGGCCACCTGGCCGGCGGCCACCTGCTCGGCCACCACGAAGGCCAGGTCTTCCACCACCGGCGGATAGCTGCTGATCGGCTGCATCTTGTCGATGTCCCAACTGGGCCGAATCAGCGCCGCAAGCTGCACCTCGGCCAGATAGACTGGCGCCACAGGCAGATCAAGCGCCTGCTGCACCTGCGCGTGCAGACGGCCCAGGATGCCCTGGCTCGCCCCCCGGATGAGCAGTTCAGCACACTGCGGGCCGAAGGGCGGCGTAGGAGACTTCGCTCCCCATTCAATCTCGCTCTCCTTGATGCCCAGCCGCTCCAGCAAGGTTTCCAACACACCCTTGAGATCGAAGAAATCGAAGTTCTCAGCGCCAGCCGGGTCGGGCCAGAAGCCCACCGAGCGGCGCGAGCCGGTCAGCAAGAGGCTCAGCCGGCGCTCTTCCAGGGGCAGCACGCCCTCGCCCTGCTCCGGCAGATAGACCTTGCCCAACTCGAAGGTCGCCAGGCGGCTGGTATAACGGCTGTTGTAGGCCAGGTTCTCCAGCGCGCTGACCAACATCGAGCGGCGCATCACCCGGCGCTTGACCGAGAGCGGATTCGCCAGTTCGATATATGGCCCTGCCGCGTCGGGAAGGTTCAGCTTCTCATGGTTTTCCGGCGTCGTCAGCGAGTAGTTAATCGTCTCCTGCAAGCCACAGCCAGCCAGGATGTCGCGGATGTGTTCTTCCGTCTCCAGCACCAGATTGTGCCGCTGCGGCGGCAAGACATCCTCCATCAGCGTCACATCGATATGCTCGTAGCCGATGACGCGGGCCGCCTCTTCGGCTAGATCGGCGGGATAGAGCAGATCCAGCCGATACCAGGGCGGCTCGACGCGCAGCAGCCTCTCGCCCGGCGCCACAGACAATCCAAAGGCGCTCTTGCCCAACTCATCAGGCGGCGCGGGCAGCGCGTCAACCGGCTCGACCTGGCAATCTAGCTTCTGCAAGGCGCTGGCAATCTCGCTCAGGCTCGTCTGCATGCCCAGCAGGCGGGTGACATCGCTTGCAGTGGTGAAGATCACCGGCTGCGCCTGCGGCACGGGATAGGCATCGACCATCCCCGGCACGATGCGCCCGCCGGCATACAGCCGCATCAGTTCTGCTGCCCGGCGGGCCGCAATCGGGTTGAGCGTGGCAGGCACACCGCGCGTGAAGCGGCGGCTGGCCTCGCTGGGCAGCTTGAGCTTCTGCGCGGTACGCCGGTTGTTGATACCCTCGAAGGTCGCCGACTCCAGCAGGATGGTGCGCGTGCTGGCGCTCACCTCGGTTTCCTCGCCGCCCATCACGCCGGCAAGCGCAATCGGCCCGGCGGTATCGGTAATCAGCAGCATCGTTTCGTCGAGCGGGCGCTCAACGCTATCCAGCGTGGTCAGCTTCTCGCCAGCGCGGGCGGTGCGCACAATCACCGTCG
>CAZFWN010000124.1:8776-16778 GCA_964522745.1 uncultured Ktedonobacterales bacterium | reverse complement strand
TTGAACAGTGCTTCCCCTCGCGGGCGGCTGAAGGAACATGGAATGCGCGCTGAAATTCTCTCCATCGGCACCGAACTCTTACTTGGACATATTACCGACACCAACGCCACCTATCTGACCCAACAACTGGCCGCGCTGGGCATCGACCTCTATTTCGTCTCCACCGTCGGCGACAACCAGGGGCGCATCGTCGAAACTCTCCGCCGCGCCTGGGAACGAGCAGATCTCATCATCACCACCGGCGGCCTGGGGCCAACCGAAGACGACCTGACCCGCGAGAGCATTGCGGAACTGCTCGGCGAGGAGATGCGCGTCGATCCCGCCCTGGAGACTGAACTACGCGGCTTCTTTACCTCGCGTGGCGTCAGCATGCCGGAGCGCAACGTCAAGCAGGCCACGCTTATTCCCTCGGCCACCACCTTGCATAATCCAGTGGGCACCGCGCCGGGCTGGTGGACCGAGCGCGACGACCATATCATCATCTCCATGCCCGGCGTGCCCCATGAAATGATGCGCATGTGGACCTATGAAGCCGTGCCGCTGCTGCGCCCGCGCACTGGCGCCGTCCTCTTCACCCGCATCCTGCGCGTGGCCGGGCTGGGCGAGGGGGCAGTGGAAGAACGGCTTGACCCACTCCTACATAACAACAACCCTACTATCGCTACCTATGCCAAGCGCGATGCCGTTGATGTGCGCGTGACCGCCAAGGCTCCAACCGAGCTTGAGGCGCAGGAACTGGTGGCTGCAATGGAAGCGCAGGCGCGGGAGATACTGGGAACCCATATCTTTGGCATTGATAACGAAACGCTGCAAAGCGTGCTGGGCACGCTCCTGCGCGACAAGGGCTGGACGCTGGGTGCAATGGAATCCTGCACCGGCGGCCTCTTTGCCAGCACCATCACCGACATTGCCGGCAGTTCCGACTATTTTCGCGGCGGCCTCGTTTCCTACGCCACCGAACTGAAGGCCGAATGGGGTGTTCCACGTGAAACATTGGAGGCACACGGCGCGGTCAGCATCGAAACCGCCAGGGCAATGGCAAGCGCCACCCGTGCGCGCCTGGGCGTCGATGTCGGCGTGGGCATCACTGGCGTGGCCGGCCCCAGCGAGCAGGAGGGTAAACCCGTTGGCACCGTACATATCGCCGTCGAATCGCCGCTGGGCGTCGCCGTAGCCAGCCCCAACCTCACCAAAATGGGCCGCATCGAAGTCAAATGGCGCGCCACCCAATCCGCCCTCAACCTGGCCCGCCTGCACCTGCTCGGCGTGTGGAGGCAGGTCAGCTAACCTGAAAGCCTGAGCGCCCCAGATTGCCCTGTGCTATAATCCTAGAGAGCAGTGGTCGCACCAGGCATCTCAACCCGATACGACCCGCTGAGGGTACTGAAAAGAAAGCTTGTACCATGCTACGCATTTTATCCGCCTGGGACGAGACGACTTCTAGCGTGATCGAGGCATCCATCCACGCCGCCGCCGAGACCGCGCGCGCTGGCGGCATCATCGCCTTCCCCACCGATACGCTCTTTGGCGTAGCCGTCGATGCCCGTAACCCGCTCGCCGTGCAGAACGTATTTAGAGTGAAGCGCCGTCCATTGGACAAGCCGCTGCCCTTGCTGGTTGCCAATGCAGCAGAGGTGAGCCTCCTCAGCCGCGAGGACTACATCACCCCCGCAGCGCGGCGGCTGATGAATCATTACTGGCCTGGCGCGCTGACTATCCTGCTGCCGGCCAGTCCGGGGCTGGTGGAGGGCACGCATGGAGGCGGCAAAGTCGCCGTGCGGGCGCCCAACCACCCTGTCGCGCTGGCCCTGCTCGGCGCCTTTGGCGGGCCGCTGGCAACCACCAGCGCCAACATCTCCGGCGAGGAGGGTGCGCGTAATCCTGAGGAAGTGGCGCAGAGTATTGGTGAAGGTATAGATCTCTTACTGGTGGGCGGGCCTCGTCTGCGCGAGGTCGCCTCCACCATCATTGATATGGCGGTTGATCCGCCGCAGCAGATTCGCGCCGGGGCCATCCCCTGGGACGACCTGCTCGCCACCTTGCAAAGCGAACCATAAGGCATCCTGGCCGGATGCCAGCAGAACCCGGCGCTGCCACACATTGACGCCCTGCGGAGACTCGTCAGGGCGTGCCGGGAAGAGGGGACACCATGAGCTTTGATCGATACCCTGGCCTGGGGCAAAGCGATGATGAGACGCTCAACCGTCACAGTCACTATCCCAGCTACCCACCGCCGCCAGAGTATTTTCAGTCTCCCATTCAGGAATATCCCAACTATCCACCAGAACCAGACTATTTTCAAACGCCCACGCCGCCCGCTCCGGGCGCGCCGCAGCCATCCTATTTCACATCCGACTACCACGAAACGCCCACCAACCAACTGACCGACATTCGATTCGATCAGCCTAAGAAGCGTGGCAAATGGGTCAAAGCTGGTGGTGGGGCTGCCACAGGCATCCTGGCCCTGCTCATCAAGTTTGGCGCCTTCATCTTGACGGGCCTGAAATTCCTCTTTGCCTTCGTCAAATTTGGCTCCGCGCTCTCAATAGTCATCAGCCTGGCGGTGTACGGCGCCTTGTTTGGCTGGCCCTTTGCCATTGGCATCATCTTCCTGCTCTTCTTGCACGAAATGGGGCACGTCATCGTCTTGCGCTCGAAAGGCATCCCCGCCAGCGCGCCGATCTTTATCCCGCTGATGGGCGCGTTTGTCGCCATGAAGGGCATGCCGCGTAATGCCAAAGACGAAGCCGAAATCGGCATTGCCGGCCCGATCCTGGGCACGGTGGCCGCGCTGCTTTGTCTCGTCCCCACGTTGATGGGCAGCCAGAGCGGCCTCTGGCCGACGCTGGCCTACTTCGGCTTCTTCATCAACCTGTTTAACCTGATCCCGGTCAGCCCGCTGGATGGTGGCCGCATCGTAGGCGCCATCTCGCCCAAAGCCTGGTATGTCGGCCTGCTCTTCCTGGGCGGATTCTTCTTCTACGAACTGCTGGTGCAGCACTACTTCAACTTGTTCCTGGTGCTGATTCTGGTTTTTGCCATCACCAGTGTCTATCAGCGCTCCCGCCAGGCAGGTCTGACGAAGTCCTACTTCCAGGTGCCGCTCAGCGTCAAGATATATATCACACTCGCCTATTTTGGGCTGGCCGCCTTCCTGGTCGTCATGATGTTCTACGCCCAGAACCTGATCCATCTGGTCGCCGGTTTCTAGATGAGAAGGGAGCGCTTCTTCCATCTCATCGCCCGCAAAAACAGCGGGCTAGCAGTCTTCTTCGCACGCATATGGGCAGAAAAACCAGCCTCGCAGCAGAGGACATGCAGCGCTTCCTGTACAGCCACACCGCCGGCGCGGCAGGCAACTTCAGCCGGCTTTTATCATGATGCCTACGCCCGCGACCATTTCCACACAACTGCCATTCCCATCCCCAACGTCATCGAGATTGGGCAGCTTGACGCGCAGCACGCCTTTTGCATCACGGAAAAATTGCCAGGCTTCACCCTGCAAGATGCCGATACCCAAACCATCACCCGGTTGCTCAAGCCGGTAGCAGATGCCTGGCAAGCCATCCGCGCCATAGATATAAGCCACACCACTGGCTTCGGCGATCTTGATCTGAACGGGCAGGGGGAGTACCCTACCTGGCGGGCATTTCTGCTCGCCATCCTCGATCCGGCGCGCTATCAATGGAAGCCTATCTTACAGCATATGGAAAGCGGCCTCTTCGGAAGGCTCACAACAGCCTTCACCGCGCTGGTGGACGCCTGCCCCGAAGAACGGAGGTTGATTCATGGAGATTTTGGCTCAAACAACGTCTTGACCGACGGCCAGCGCGTCACCGCCATCCTCGATTGGGACAACGCCAAATACGGCGACCCGCTCTTTGATGTCGCAACCGCCTACTTCTGGCGCCCCTGGCTGCCCTGCATGGACCTGCAAGCGGCCTATTATGAACCCAGCTTGCCACCCTCCCCCACTGTCACCAGCGCATCCTCTGCTACCAACTGCGCATATGGCTACACGAAATCTACGAGAATGTGCGTGATGGAGGTACGCAGACAGCCGCATGGGTCATCCAGCGCAGTGCAGAGTTGCTGCGCTGAGTGGCCCTACTCTACCTCTGGCAAGGGCGGCGGGCGCAAAGGCACCGGCGAGGACTGAATAATCGAGGTCGTCGTTGAGCCATACAAGAGAAAACTATCGAGCAATCGATCAAGCTGATCGATGGCCGGGATATGCACCTTGAGAATAAAGCAATCCTCACCTGTGACGCGATGGCATTCCACCACCTCAGGAATCTGGCGGGCCAGTTCGGCAATCCTGGGCAGTTGCCCAGCATGCGGGTGGATGCGAATATAGGCAGCAATCGGCAGTCCAAGTGCGGCGGCATTCACCTCCAGGCGATAGCCGCGAATGACCCCGGCTTCTTCCAGGCGGCGGACCCGTTCCGTCACCGCTGGCGACGACATGCCGATACGCCGGCCCAGTTCAGACATCGACAGGCGCGGATCACGCTGGAGTTCTTCCAACAGCCGCCTGTTGATCGCGTCAATCTCCTCGTGCCAGCCTGTATAAGTGAATAGTCGTTTTTCCGTTAAATCTCCAGGCATATCCACAGTATTCCCTTAATATTGCCATGTATTTTCGCTAATTTAGATTATACCATAGAGGTGAGGAAATCGACGCGAGGAGACGATATGCTTCACCTGAGAAAAGCAGATGTGGCAACCAGGATTCCACCGCATGCCTTCTTTTTTGTCAGCGCCCTCTTTCACTACCTGGGGCCAGCCTTTGCCGTCTTGCTCTTCTCCAACATCTCAGTGCTGGGGGTCGCCTGGTTTCGCATCGCCAGCGCCGCCCTCGTCTACGCGCTGTGGCGCCGGCCCTGGCGCCTGCTCGTGGGGCAACCTTGGGTGAAGCTGCGCGTGCTGCTCGCGCTCGGCGTCGTCCTTGGCCTCATGAATGCCTGCTTTTACCTTGCCATCGTCCGTCTGCCATTAGGCACTGTTGGCGCCATCGAGTTCATCGGTCCCATCACCCTGGCGGCTCTTGGCTCGCGCACCAGGCGCAATATCGCTGCGCTGCTGCTTGCGGCTGCCGGAGGCTGGCTGCTGACCGATATTCGCTTCGGCGGCGCGCCGCTGGGGTTTGTCTTCGCCTTTGCCAACTGCCTGCTCTTCATGCTCTATGTCGTGCTGGGCCATCGCATCGCGCAGGATGGCGGCGCGGCTGGCATTGATCGGCTTGGGGCCGCCATGCTCGTCGCGCTTGTGACCATCACCCCTCTTGGCCTGACAGGCGCCTTGCCAGCCATACCGCACCCGCTGCTCATCCTGGCGGGTATGGGCGTGGGCGTGTGTTCCTCAGTCATCCCCTATGTCTGCGACCAGCTAGCGATGGCGCGCCTGCCTCGCGCCACGTTTGCGCTCCTGCTCTCCCTCTTGCCTGCTTCCGCCACGCTCATCGGAGTCGTGGTTCTGCGCCAGATTCCAACCCTCGTTGAGATTGCCGGCATCCTGCTGGTGGCAAGCGGGGTCGCGCTGCATCAGGAATCTGATGCAGCACCCAGCCCTCGCCCGAAGCATCAATGAAAAGCCAATCTGCTTCAGAAGTGATAGACTGAGGCATGAGCGGCCAAGTCTACTTTGGAGCAGAGGATGATTCATCTCCAGGCGGTTGAACTGTATGTTCCTGAGCTGGCCTCCAGGGCTGTTTTTCCGTTCACTGTGCCTTCCATTGCTTCGCTGGCCGGCACTCGGCTGGTGTTTCCTTCAGAGGTTACGTTTTTGATCGGGGAGAATGGCTCTGGAAAATCGACGCTGTTAGAAGGTCTGGCCTGCGCTATTGGGTCAATCACGGTGGGCAGCCAACAGGTGGAGGATGACTCATCGCTGCGCGAGGTGCGAGCGCTGGCGCAGACGATGCGGCTGCGCTGGACCAAGCGCACGCGCCGGGGCTTCTTTCTGCGCTCGGAAGATTTCTTTGGCTATGCCCGACGCATGAAGCAGGTCCGCGAAGAGTTAGAGGCAGACCTGCGCGCAGTTGAAGCAGATAGTCGTTTATCATCAACGGCCAAAGCCTATGGACGTCTGCCCTATGCGCGCGAGATTGACGATCTGCAACGCCGCTATGGCGAGAATCTGGATGCCCACTCGCATGGCGAGAGCTTTTTTACCCTATTTCAATCGCGCTTTGTGCCCAACGGACTCTATCTGCTGGATGAGCCAGAAGCGCCGCTCTCGCCAGTGCGCCAGCTTTCGCTGATCTCGATGCTCAGCGCGCTGGTCAAGGAGCGCAACGCTCAATTTCTCATCGCTACGCATTCGCCCATCCTGATGGCGCTGCCCGGCGCTACGCTCTACAGCTTTGATGGCGGGGTCATCCATCAGATAGCCTACGAAGAGACCGAGCATGTTCAGATAACCAGAGATTTTCTCAACAATCCCTCGCTCTTTTTGCGACATCTCTAGCGCGCTCACGCGCTCCTGCTTTGAACACACTTCTCACAGGCTCTTAGCCGCGAATTTATCCGCTAGCCTGCGTCCGCACCTGCACGCCGGCTTTTTCTTCCAGCAGCTTGATAAAAGCCGTGTAGTCGGCCCGGCCATAGCCGGCCTCGCGCGTGCGCTCAAAGAGTTCGCGGGTCAGCGCCGTCAGTTCCAGCGGCACGCCGTTGTGCGCGCCCAGGTCCAGTGCCAGCCCCAGGTCTTTATACAGCAGATCGGTCATAAACCCTGGCGCAAACGAGCCGTTAAAGACGCGGATGGGGAAGACCGCGCCAAGCTGAGTGCTGCCTCCGCTGCTCACCCCGATAATCTTTGCCAGCATCTCGGTGCTGACACCGGCTTTCACGCCCATCACCAGCGCCTCGGCAGTCGCGGCGGCAATCGCCCCGCACAGCAGGTTATTGGCAACCTTCACCACCTCGCCCGCGCCGCTCGGCCCGACATAGAAAATTTTTTCTTTGCTGCCCATCGCTTCAAAGATCGAGCGGCAGGCTTCAAACGTCGGCTGGTCGCCGCCAACCATGATAGCGAGCGTGCCTGCTTCCGCGCCATTGGAGCCGCCGCTGACCGGCGCATCCAGAAAGGTCACGCCCTGCCCGGCGCAGCGACCCGCCAGCGCCCGCGATGCCTCCGGCGCAATCGTACTCATATCGATAATCACCAGCCCGGCTCGCGCACCCTCTAGCACCCCACCCGGCCCCAGCACCACCTCATTCACCTCTGGCGAATCGGGCAGCATCGTAATCACCACATCCGATGCCTCGCCCACTGCGCGGCTAGAATCTGCCAGCGCCGCCCCCGCCGCAACCAACTCCTGCACCTTTTCAGGATGGCGCGCATAGAGCGTCAGCGCAAAGCCTGCCTTCATCAGATTGCGCGCCATCGGCTTACCCATCAGGCCCAGGCCAATAAAACCGATCCGTTGTGCCACAATTTGCTCCTCATATCGTAGGTTGTTCTGTATCTGGTGGCATCTGCCCAAGCTGGGCCGTCAACTCGCGGCGATGCCCCTCATTGTGCGCGAGCCGCTGCAAAATATCCTGGCGCATCTTCTCCAGCCCGGCGATCTTATGCTCCACCAGCGCCAGTTGCCGGTGGTTCAGCCGCTCAAATTCCTCAATCTGCTTGAGCTTCACCGCCGGGTCCGTCTCCTGGCGAAAGGCGGCGCGCAGCACTCCCCGCTCATCATCCGACTGCAAGAGTTCCCGAATCTCTGCCAGCGAGAAGCCCAGCAGGTCTTTGAGCCGCTGAATGCGCTCCAGCCGGGCAATATCTTCGTCGCTGTAGAGCCGGTAGCCCCCCTCGGTGCGCTCCGCCGGAGGCAGCAAGCCAATCTCCTCGTAATAACGAAGCGTGCGCTTCGTCGTTTGCAGGCGTTCCGCCACCTGCTCAATGCGGTATTTCGGCTGCTGCGGCTCCGTATTGGATGAAACCGTTTTATCTGGTGGTGTTGCTGACATCATGGCAGGCATACCCGCCTCCCTGAAAGGCCAGACGC
>CAZFWN010000124.1:0-8676 GCA_964522745.1 uncultured Ktedonobacterales bacterium | reverse complement strand
GTATGCTGGCAAAGGAGTAGGCAGGCGATGCGCGCAGGTGAACAAGAAGCGCACTCATCAGAAGGTATCACTCTCGCTGATACCTTGCATCCTAACGAAATAAATCAGGCATCCGCCGCAGAGGCACGCTTCGAGAAAAGCGATGAAACCGGAGGCGACCCCTCCGTCAACAAATGGCTGGTCATGCTCGTAGTCGGCGTCGGTGGCTTCATGGCTGCGCTCAATTCGGCCAGCCTGATTATCATCCTGCCCACCCTGCAACACGACCTGAACACCGACCTGATTAACATCCTCTGGGTGCTGCTCTCCTATACCCTGGCCTCGGCGGTCCTCCTGCTCAGCATTGGACGACTGGCCGACCTGATCGGCAACAAGCGCATCTACCTGCTGGGCTATCTCGTCTTTGGCCTTGGCTCGCTGCTCTGCGCGCTGGCAACCAACGTCTGGGTTCTGATCGCCGCGCGCTTTGTGCAGGGCATCGGCGGCGCGCTGCTCATCTCGAATACCTCTGCCATCATCACCCATACCTTCCCCAAGCGCGAGCTTGGGCGCGCCCTGGGCGTCTCTTCGCTCGCCTTCTCAGTCGGCACTACGCTTGGACCCATCGTTGGTGGCATACTCACCGACGCCATCAACTGGCATTGGGCCTTCTGGTTTAATGTGCCTATTGCTGCTATCGGCCTCTTCCTGGCAGCGCGCTATCTGCACAACGAAGTCGGCGCTCGCAAGCCCGCCCCAGCCGGCGAGACGCCGGCGCTACAAGCCCCCACCCTGGCCGGCACGGTGGCCGGCGCTGCGGGTGAGCGCTTTGACTGGATCGGCGCAATTATGCTGGCCGTCAGCCTCTCTGCGCTGCTCTACTTTGTCTCGCTTGGCCCGCTTTATGGCTGGGGATCGGCCCGCATGTTGGGCGCGCTGGCGTTGACCATCGTGGCCGCCATCCTCTTCATCATCCGCCAACTCATGACGCCGCAGCCGCTCTTGCAGCTTCGCCTCTTCAAGAACCGGCTCTTCACGATGGCAAACCTCTCAGCCTCACTGGCCTCGATGGGTATGATCGCCGTCCTCTTCCTGATGCCCTTCTACCTGGAAGACGTCCTGCGCTACTCCCTCTTCCTCTCCGCCGTCCTGCTCACGCCCTATCCCGTCACCATGCTCATCGTTGCACCTATTAGCGGCTGGCTCTCTGACCGGCTTGGCTCGCGCACGCTGGGCACACTCGGCATGGCTCTTTCAGCACTGAGCCTGCTCTGGATGAGCAGCCTGACCATCCACTCGACCTATGGCGATGTCGCCATCCGGCTGGTCCTGCTGGGCCTGGGAATGGGACTCTTCCAATCGCCCAATAACAGCGCGGTGATGAGTTCGGCTCCTGCCACCCATCGCGGCGTCGCCTCGGCGGTATTGGGCACCATGCGCAACCTGGGCACCATGCTGGGCATTGGCATCACCGGCGCCGTCTTTGTCAGCTTCATGCCATACAACGCCTTCCTCCAACTGGCTTTGACTGGCGAAACCACCCAGAGCGGTGTCGATGCCGTCATTGCCGCCTTCCGCATCTGCTATTGGGCCGCCACGCTCTTCGCCGTCCTGGGTGTCATCACCTCGCTCAGCCGGGGCCAATCGCGCCAGTCCAGCGTCCAGGTCCAATCGTAACGGCAGCGCTACAGGCGAGGGCAGTACAGAGTGAGATAAACGCTCGCCCGGTTTCGTCTCAGTCTGCGCAGACTGAGACGAAACCGGGCATGGACCCAGCCCGCGAAGGCGGGCTTCGTGGCCCGCAGGCCCTTAGCCGCGATTTTAATCGCCAGGCTCCGCGCCAGCCAGGTCCTGATCTTTTTGTAAAATCACATCAACCGCCAACTCCAATCCGGCCCTTTTTTTGCTAAATGGCTGATAGAGATAACCTTTGCCCAATCGGGTACGCACGAGATATACTGTAAGGGCAGAGCATGCTCACTGCACACTCGTAGACACGTCACCAGCCCCTTTGGAGGGTAGCCCTTGGCAACAGCCATTCTCTCAGACTTGCACCTTGGCGCCGCGCACGGCGACGATTTGCTGCGCTATCCTGTTTTCTGCGACCTCTTGCGCGAGCAGCTTGAAGGCATTGATCACGTCGTCTTGCTCGGCGATATTCTCGATCTGCGCTTCCAGCAGCTTGAAACCGCTCTGGAGATCGCCGCACCCTTTCTCTCGATGCTGGGCGAGGTCTTGCGCTCGGCAAAGCGCCCCCGTGTGACCTATATCCCCGGCAACCACGACCACCACTACGCACTGCGCCTGATCGAATCCGAGCAGGAGCGCGCCATTGCCTCCGGCGAACCCTACACCTTCAGACATGCCGTCGCGCCACCAGATTTCTTTCTCAGTCGCCAACTGGCCCGGCTCATCGGCGGAAACGTCGAGATGCGCTTCTGCTATTTCTATGACACGCTCGACTCCTCGGAAGGCCAGATATTTGTCATTCACGGCCACTATCTCGACCTGCATATCGACGCCGCGCCGGCCCGCCTGCTCAGCCTGCTGCAAGCATCGATTGCATCGGCAGGTCAGAGCGTTGAGGCGCTCTCGCCCGACCTCTACGAAGCCATCCTGCGCCCGCAATATGAACTGCTGCACTGGATCGGCCAATCGCCAGGCGGCGGCCAGATTCAGAGCCGCATCTACGAGCGCCTGCGCGGCGGCGCGCCGCCCAACACGCGCCTCAGCCAGCTTCGCCGGGCCGCCCTGCGCGGCGCTGCCTCAGTTGGCGGCAAGGTCGGCATCGCCCTGGCCGAGACCATTGCCGGCAGGCTGCTCAAAGGCGGCCTCAGCCTCACCTCGCCCGCACGCGAAGCCCAGGCCGAAGAGACCATCCGCGCCTTCAACCTCAGCCTGGAAGCGCTGGAGCCATACCTGCCCACCGGCGCCAGATACGTCATCTTCGGCCACACCCACCGCCCCGGCCCGCTGGAAGAGATCGATAGTCCAGAGCGCTGGGTCGTCAACATGCACGGCCAGGCAACCCAGGTACTCAACTCCGGCTCCTGGCTCTATGATTCCGGCAAGGCGCGCCGGCCCGACTACCGCCCGCAGCGCTGGCCCGGCACCTTCATTCTCATCCCAGATCGCGGCCAGCCCCGGCTGGTCGAAGTCCTCGGCCAGCTTTCAATGGAAGAACTGGAAGACCAGTTGAGCATCCATAAGCAAGAAGAAGCCGAAGAGGCTGAAGAAACAGAGGAGGGCGCTGAATCGCAGGAAGACACCGATCTTGCTGCCAATAACGACCCAACAGATACGTTGCTCAGCGGCTATTGACAGAAGCCACATCGATCAGTTATGCTGTAATTCCAAAGGTCGTTGTGTTCTGGCACAGACGCCAGGCAGGCAGAATGTCTGTAGTGCGTAACCGGAAGTCCATCCAGCCTGCTGGCCGGATGTAGACGGCAACACACAGGAGCCAGGGATGATCTCTCCCCATCACAGCGATGCGCTCTTCCTCATTTGGCGCTGGCGCCTCTTGTGCAGCCAACGCTCGCGTCCGCCTTCCGCCGCGCCTCGTGTTGAGCGCGGCTTTTTTGTCTGCTGCGGGTCGGGCAATGATGCGCCGGCTCCGGCAACCCAAACGATGCTCCCCGTAGCGCGATACTGAAGTTCTTGTAGCGATCAACAGTCCTGAGCAGCCGATGAGCTTTATGCTCAATCGTAGGGGCCGTCTACGCTCGCGCATCGCCGCCAGATCGCCAGAAGCGCGGCACGATCAGACACTTCAGGCAGCCTGCGAGCCTGCGACGCCCTGCCAAGGAGGTTTCACCGCATGCCTGGCAAGTATACGTTGGGTATTGAGGAAGAGTTTCAACTGGTAGACGCCGTCACCGGGAGCTTGAAATCCGGCATTGTCCCCTTGATGGCATTGGCACAAGACCGGCTGGGCGACCACCTCAAGGCCGAATTCCTGCAATGCACGGCGGAGACCGTCACCGGCGTCTGCCCCAGCATCGCCGCTGGCCGGGCAGAAGCCTTTTATTTGCGCGCCACCACCTCCAAGCTAGCAGAGGAGCTAGGGCTGCGCCTGCTCTCCGCCGGCACCCATCCCAGCGATGACTGGCAATCACAGGACCGCACCGATCACCCGCGCTATGAGGAACTCGACGAGCAATTGCAAGAGGTCGCCCGCTCCATCCTCATCTTCGGGCTGCATGTGCATGTCGGCATCGAGAACCGTGATCACCTCATCGACATCATGAACCAGGCGCGCAACTACATCCCACACGCCCTGGCGCTGGCTTCCAACTCGCCCTTCTGGCAGGGCCGCCAGACCGGCTATAAGTCGTTTCGCACCACCATTTGGCAGCGCTTCCCACGCAGCGGCCTGCCTGATATTTATCCGTCCAACGTCGAATTTGAGCGCTACGTCAACGCGCTCGTCGTCACCAACTCCATCGACAACGGCAAGAAAATCTGGTGGGACGCGCGGCCCCATCCTTTCCTGCCCACGCTGGAGTTTCGCGTCTGCGATATGCCCGCCACGCCGGACGAAACCATCGCGCTGGCCGCGCTCTTCCAGGCGCTCGTCGCCAAACTCGACTGGATGCGTGCGCGCGGGATGAGCCTGCATCTCTACCCAACGTCCTGGCTCAACGAAAACAAATGGCGCGCCGCCCGCTACGGCCTGGATGGCAAGTTCATCGACTTTGCCAACCTGCGCGAGATTCCGATCCGCGACGCCATTCATGAGCTGCTCGATTTTGTCGATGAAATCGTCGATGATCTCGGCAGCCGCCAGGAGATCACCTTTATCCGCCAGTTGCTCGACAGTTCGGAGGGCACCGGCGCGGATCGCCAGCTCGCCGTCTATGAGCAAACCGGCGACCTGACTTCAGTGACCCGCTGGCTCATCCAGGCCACCATGCAGGGCATCGGCCCACAGCACCTTGAAGCAAACCCACTCGAGCAAGAGATCAATGCGCAAAGCCACCTCTCTGACGTTTGACAGCAGCCAGCGCCACGCCGTATGATTATTACAGCAAACGGACAGGCGGCGCGCCGTCTGTCCACCCTCTTCCATTTGGATGGTGCAGGAGGAACAAATGGCCGCGCCTTCTTCTGAGCCGCGCCTCGCGCCGCCTGAGGCCCAGCGCTTGTGGCTGCCCGCGCCGTACCGGCAAGAACTGGCCTATCGCATCAGCGGCAGCGGGCGTCCCGTCGTGCTGCTGCATGGCTTATGGAACAATTCCGCGCTCTGGCAGAACACCATGAGCCATCTCAGCCCGCGCTACCGGCTCTATGCCCCCGACCTGCCTGGACACGGCCAGACCCCGCCGCGTCTGCCCTGGAGGCTGCGTGACGTTGCCGCAATGCTGACCGCCTGGATGCGCTCCCTCGCGCTGCCCCCCGCCACGCTCATCGGCCACTCGATGGGCGGCGCGCTGGCGATCATCCTGGCAGCCACCGAGCCGCAAATGGTCAACCGCCTGGTGCTGGTCGATGCAGCCGGCTTGCCGATGCAGCGCCCCTTCCTGCGCACGCTCACCCGCGCCGGCCTGCGCGTTGCCAACCGCCCAACCACGCGCTATACCAGCCGCTACGGTGACACCAACCGCCGCACCTCCCTGCCCTTCTGGCAGGCAGCAGACGACATCCTGCACTGCGACCTGCGACCCGACCTGCAAACCATCCACTGCCCTACACTGATTCTCTGGGGCACCCGCGATCTGCTGCTCCCAGTGCAAAGCGCCGTCGCGCTCCAGCGTTCTATCTCCGGCGCCGAACTGGTCATGCTCCCCAACGTCGGCCATCATCCCCAGCGTCAGGCGCCGGCCACCTTCCAGCACATCCTGGCCGATTTTCTGGCGCGTACCGATACGCCAGATGCCGACGCGCAAGCGACGCCTTTCCCTTTTTAGCCAGCGCAAGCTCTAGCAAGCGAAAGTAGTTCAACTCGCCTGTAGCGCCGGCTTCCAGCCGGCGCTACGCAGGGCGCGTAGCCCAGACCCAGCCCGCGTAGGCGGCTTTCTGGCCGCAGCCATTAGGCGCGATTTTAATCGCCAGCGTCCTCCAGCACCTCGCGCAGCACCCTGGCATTGTTCTGCTCGGCATCCTTCGCCGCGTACAGCAGCGTCAGCGGGCCGTACTGCGTCCGCTCGCGCAGCCTTTCCAGTGCCGTCTGATGGGCACCATCCGCTAGCTCCTGGCGATAGCGACGCGCAAATTCCTCCCAGCGCGCCGGATCATGCCCGAACCAGCGGCGCAGTTCATCGCTGGGCGCAATCTCGCGCAGCCAATCATCCAGCCGCGCATCCTCGCGCTTCAGCCCACGCGGCCAGAGCCGGTCCACCAGCACCCGCTGCCCATCTTCCTCAGATGGCGGATCATACACCCGCTTGATCCTCACCTGCGGCTTGCTCACCGCGTCACCATTCACCTGGCGCTGCTTCAATTGACCCTGCGTGTGCCCATTCAGGCGCCCCACATTCCGGGCACTGAATAGCAATATACTCCAGATCGCGCAGCACCAGATCTGGCGATGGCAGTTCACCCTCCCGCTCAGCCGTGTAACGAGCATACAGCGCGCCATAGCGATCTGCCACCAGCAGCGCCGGCTGCGGGGTGTTTTTGATCTCGTTCCACCCCGTCAGACGGCGCAGGGTCTCGCCCATCGCATCCGCCAGCAGCGGAAACGGCAGGCGCATCTCCCGCTGTGCCTGCTCTATCGCCTCCAGTGGTGCCGCACACAACGCCAGCACCTCCGTCTCCTGCTCACAAAAAACGGGATAATACGCGGCAAACGCCTCCAGTACCTTGCGGCACTCCGGGCACGCCGGCTCGTGCAGCACCAGCAAGACCACCTGTTGGTGCTGCTTATACGTCCACAGATCGACAACCTTCCCGCCAGCCGCTGGCAGGCAAAACGATGGCAGCATCTCGCCCGCATCAATCATCTGGTCAGCAAGATATTTCATAGCTGCACCTCCTCTTGAACACATGCCCGCATAGCACGCGCCATGACAAGCCCCAACCCACCGGGCGCCATGTTCCTGTGATCGGAGCCGCCCGACGCGCTGACAACACGTGGAGCGCCAGCAGAGTGCTGGCGCTCCACAGAGCTTCGCTCGCTTCATCCAACCTGCTTTATGCCGCCTGCTCCCGGAAGCGCAGCAGCCGGTAGCCGCCCGCGTCGATCTGCACGGCTGCTTCCTCCAACTCCTCGCCAGGGCCGGTCTCGCCCGTCACCCAGCGATTCCACTCGCTGTGATAAATCTCGACCTGATACGTCTTACCCCGTTCAAGCACGTTATCGATCCGCAGCGGGAACAGCATCGTCTGCGAGGCGGACGAACCAAGGCAGACCAGGATTTCCCCCGGCTTCTTGAAAGCGATATGCTGCGCCAATGGGTTGCGCGTATGAACCCTGGTGGTCACATCCTCATCGTAGAGGTGCTTAGAAGTGTTCCCCGTTGCCTCGAAATCGCTAGTCGCGTAGGCATGAGGCCCATCCGGCTGGACGACGCCAAAGAAGGCCACCTCGCGCCCATGATAAGGCAACCGCCGCAGGCCGGCCCATTTCCAATTCTTTGGGATGAGCGGGTTGAAGGTGAGGTTGCCGGTCCTGATCTGCACGCCACAGACCCCCTGTACGCCTGCATAGACAAAACGGGGTGGCTCCCAGGGGGAAAGGCGCATGCCCCGGTTGACCAGCGACTCGCCATCCATCCACTCGCTGAACTGCCCTGGCACCGTGTTATTCTTCTTGGGGTCACGCGCGTAGTGTTCAAAGCTGATCCGCAGCGCCTGCGCCATGAAGTCGGGATGATACTTTGCGGCAGCGTAGGCATACCACCACGTCACGCCCGGCCAGACGCCGCCCATCAACCCCCACTGGCGATAGGGGTCATACCCCGGACTCATCCGGCTGACCGTGCGGATGCCCGCAGGCGTCCAGAAATCAGGGGTGTTGAGGCGCGTGATAATCCGAAAGGCCACCTCATCGGGCGCCACCTCAAACATCACTGGAAAGATTTCATCCGCCGTCACATCGGTATGAATGTTGCCATCCAGGTCAATGTTCAGGTAATAGAGGCCCGTTTCCGGGTTGACAAGATGGGTGTTGATCGCCTCAACGAGCGCGTCGCCCGCCTCGCGGAACCCCCTGGCATCTTCCCGGCTCTCCGGCGTTCCTCGTGCCTCGGCCAGCTGGGCTGCGCAGCGCAGCGCGAAGGCACACTCAGCATTGATCTCGGTCACCGCCCCGTTCAGAGTGTAGTTCGGGATGATATTGCGCCAGCCAGCGATGCCATACACCTCAACGCCGCGTACCGTGCAGGTCACCAATCCACGCTTGCGTTCAGGCGGAATCTCGTTCAGTTCGGTATCCCGCGCCTTCAGAATACACTGCCCGGCCTTCCACACCGCCGGATAGATGCGCTGCAGAAAGTCATCATCTTTGGTCGCCAGATAGTGGTGCATCGCGGCCCAGATAAACAGCGGCGTATTGTCATTGATGTTGAAGCCGTTATCGGCGCGCTCATCCGTTACCGCGTTATAGTATTCCAGAATCAGCCCATTCTCCCGCTGGCGCGCGGCCAGCCCCTCCAGGAGCGCACGAGAGAACTCTGGAAGCAAAAAATCACATCCTGTTGAATACCAGCATACATCACGGCCCACCACCGCTGAGGACAGGCTGGGATCATTGGT
>CAZFWN010000123.1:0-16812 GCA_964522745.1 uncultured Ktedonobacterales bacterium | reverse complement strand
GCATTCACTTCCTGGGCACCGTACCCTTCCAGACCATCTATCTACACGGCCTGGTACGCGATGAGCAGGGCCGCAAGATGAGCAAATCGCTGGGCAATGTCATCGACCCCATCGAAGTGATGGACCAATACGGCACCGACGCGCTGCGCTTCACGCTGGCGACCAGCAGTACGCCCGGCAACGACATGAAGCTGGTGCCAGAGCGCATCATCGGTAACCGCAACTTCGCCAACAAAATCTGGAACGCAGCTCGCTTTGTCCTCACGCAAACCGCCGGCATCGGCGGAGGCATTCCGGCACTGGAAGCGACCACGCCACAGACGCTTGCTGATCGTTGGATTGTCAGCAAGGCGCAGGAGTTGACCGCCAGCGTCACCCGACTGATCGAAGAGTTTCAATTTGGCGAGGCGGGCCGGCAAATCTATGACTTCTTCTGGTCGGACTACTGCGACTGGTATCTGGAGATCGCCAAGGTGCAGTTGCAGGGCAACGAGGCCGAACGGGAAAACACGGCAGGCATCCTGCGCGCCCTATTGGATCGCAGCATGCGTCTGCTGCATCCCTTCATGCCCTACGTCACTGAGGAAGTCTGGCAGCATCTCTTTGAGGGCGAAGAACATCGTCCGGCTGCGCTGATTATTGCGGACTGGCCGAAGGCGGACGAATCGCAGCGCGATCAGGCTGCCGAGGCTGATTTCTCGCGGCTGCAAGAGATCATCGTCCGTATCCGCGATGCGCGCAAGCAGATAGGAGTGGAAGCCGCCAAACGCATTCCAGCTATTATCGTCGCCCACGAACACGCCGCCGTGCTGCGCTCCCAGGCGCCCTTGATCGAGTTCCTGGCACGCACCGAGCCGCCGCTCATCGAAACCGATCTGCCCGCGCCGGAACAATCGATGAGCATTATCGCGTCCGGCGTCGA
Source organism: uncultured Ktedonobacterales bacterium (assembly GCA_964522745.1). Lineage (GTDB taxonomy): Bacteria > Chloroflexota > Ktedonobacteria > Ktedonobacterales > DATBGS01 > DATBHW01. The sequence goes on along the minus strand of CAZFWN010000123.1, from coordinate 15,890 downwards.
GGTCTATCTGCCGCTGGCCGGCATGATCGATCTCGCGCAAGAACTGGCGCGCATCGACACCGAGATTACCGCCGCCCGGCAAGACATCGAGCGCAGCCAGAAGATGCTCGCCAACGAGCAATTCACCAGCCGCGCCAAACCGGAGATCGTGCAGAAAGAGCGGGACCGGCTCGCCGGCTATGAGGAAAAACTGGCAAAGCTCCAGGCGCGCCGCAAGGAGCTAGAGTAGCAGCCTCCAGGAGAAAGCCGCACCAGCGCTGGTGCGCTTTTTCCTACCCTGCTATTACCCTATCGAACTGCATCACCTTGGTAAAGCCATTGGTGCTGGCCGCCTCCGCGTGCAGCGCTTCAACGAAGGCACGCGCCGCCGCCGGCAACGTGCTTCCGCGCACCAGGTGGACTAGCACGCTGTCTCGGAAACTGGGGGCGCGTCGCTGATCGTCAATGCAACGATACGCCCGGCTGCCAGTTCTTCTGCCACCAGCAGCGGCGCCCCCAGGCCACGCAGCAGCAAATGGCGCGCTGTATCGAGCGGTACGTCAATCGGCAATCTTGCGCCCACCGCGCAGAAAGAGCGCCCCGCCAACCTCCACTTCCAGGGCTTGAATGCGGGCGCTGATCGTCGGCTGGGCAATATCCAGCGAACGCGCCGCCCGGCTAAAGCTCCCTTCGCGCACAATACGCTCAAAAGCCTGTAACTGCTCCAGGTCCATCGTTTGCCCTTCTGATTGATAGAAAATTTCGATAGATAGTATAGCCGTTATTCCCTTGAATAATATGTCCCCGCCTTCTACACTTCTGGCAGAAATCTACCGCACAGAGAAAAAGAGCAGAGCGGAGGCGAGGATGAACTTCTTAAAAGTGCTGCGGCAGCGCCACCTGGCGATCCTCTGGTCCAGCCAGGTACTCTCAGCCATTGGCGACTATCTCTACAGCATTGCCGTGATCTGGATTGCCGTCAAAGTAGCCGGAAGCGCCGCCGGCATCGTCGCGGCAGCGCAGGCGGGCGCGGCCCTGCTGTTTGGTCTGCTGGGCGGCGGCTTTTTGCTCATGGTCAGTATCCCTGTCCTGCCAATAGCCTTGCTTGGCTCCGCGCTGGCCGCTACGGGTGGACCAATGGCCGATATTCCCTTGCTGCTTATGATCCAGACCGATTTGCCCTCTAACCAGATTGGCAAAGTCTCTAGCCTGGAGATGATGCTCGAAAGCGGTGGGGGCATGCTTGGCCTGGTGCTTGCCATCCCACTCTTCCATTACCTCAGCCCTGTGGTTGGCATCATCCTCTGTGCCCTCGTCATCCCATTGCCGAGCATCCTCGGCCTGGCCCACTTCGGCTTTACGGAACCGGCGATTGAACTGGCTGAGCGCAAGCCGGAGAATCAGTTGATGTAGCCCCGTGTCTGACCACACTTCTAATAGCCTGCTTCTAGCTTCTGGGTGAGTGCTATGGTATACTGAAGGGAAATTATTTTGTAGAGTTTATATAGATGTTTCATCATCCCTCGCTCAATTGCTGAGAGCTTTGGACAGGCTGAACCTACGGATGGGGGGGTGCTTGCATGGAGAGCCTCATTCCTACAAAAGAAACGCCCACCGTGCAGCAGAAAGGATTACGCTCGCCCTTCCGTCCGGCGGGAGCATTCTGGCTGGCACTACATCGCTGGTTTCAGGAGAACAGCTTCTCTCCGTGCTGGCTGCCGGAGCCGTTGCGCCGCCCGACAGGCAGGTATCTCGCCGCGCTGCTGATCGAGGCTGTTGCTGTCTCTGGAAGCTTCCTGCTCATCCGCTGGTGTCCAGAATTTGCCTTTAAGGGCTTGCTGCCCGTGCTGGCTGTGATACTGGTGGCGCTGAGTTGGGGAACTGGACCAGGCTTGCTTGCTACCTTGTGGGGCGCTTTGCTGCTTGATGTTTTTATCTTGCCTCCTGTACTTGCCTGGGACAATGGGGGTGGTAACGACCTGTTCAGCTTGCTCTTGTTCCTGCTCGTCGGGATTATCGTCAGCCTGGTTGCTGGGCAAAGTAGCTGGGCACGTCGCCGGGCGGAAGAGATGGCCTGCTCGCTCAGGGAGGAGCAAGTCAAAACTGAACAGGAGCGGCTACGCCTGCGCACGCTGTTCGATGTCCTGCCGGCTCCCGTCGGGATGGTAGACGCTCAGGGCCAATATATGGAAAAAACTCCGGCGTGCAAGACCCTCTGGGGTGAAGGGGCGCCAATGCCCCGCGAGATCGCCGACTACCAGGGAGCGAAAGCCTGGCGGCCTGGCACCGGAAAGCCCCTGGAGGTTGAAGAGTGGGCGATGGCGCGTGCGCTGGCAAACGGTGAGGTTATTACCCGCGAAGAGCTAGAAATTGAAACCTTTGATGGGCATCACAAATTCGTTCTAGACTCGGCCACCCCGATCCGCGATGAGACCGGAGCAATTCTTGGCGCAGTAGGTATTCTTCAGGACATTACCGAGCGCAAGCAACTGGAGGAAGCGCTACGCCGGTCCGAACGGGAGGCAGCCGCCCGCGCCAGCCAGCTTGAGGCCGTCTTTGAGGCCATGACTGATGCGGTGCTGGTTTTCGATAACCAGGGGCGGATACTTCAGCGGAATGCTGCTGATCGCCAGTTGTTTACCTTCGCTACCGAGCCGCGCACACTAGCTGAGCGCTGGCCGTTGGTCAATATCCGTGATGAGCATGGGCAGCCGCTTGTCCAAGATCACCGGCCTTCGCCCCGTGTGCTGAGAGGCGAGTTGCTGAAAGACTCTCTCATGGCCGATCAGATCATTTCTACCACCAGCGGAGAGGATCTCTTCATCAACGTGACTGGGGCGCCGATGCGCGACGCGGAGGGACATATTGTTGGCGGCGTCGTGGTTCTGCGCGATGTCACTGAGCGCCATCGGTTGGAGCGACGCACCCACGAGGCACTCCAGACCCTCCTGGCAATGGCCGAGGCGCTCGTTCAGGCGCCTGATCACGCTGCTGTCTCAGAGCGAGGGGTCGGATCGGTAGCCAGTCTGGTCGCTCACCGCCTGGCTGAATTGACCAGCAATCTGCTGGGCTGTTCCAGTGTGAGCATTTCCACCCTGGACCTGGAGCGAGGCGTCTCTCAGCCGTTGGCAGTGTTGGGCCTATCGCCTGAACAGGAGCGACGCTGGTGGGCGGGAGAACGCCGTAGCAGGCGCTGGATGGATGGCTCTCATGCAGAGGTTCTCGCGCGCTTACAGGCAGGTGAGACGCTGGTGCTAGACATGACCACCCCCCTCCTGCGCGACGAGCCGAGTCCCTACGATGCGCAGTTCTTCCTCGCTGTTCCCATGCGTATCGGCGAGCGACTGGTGGGCCTTCTGATTTTGAATCCCAAGGGCGAGCCGCCTCGTTATACTCCCCAGCAAATGGCCCTGGCAGAAGCGACGGCCAAACTGGGCGCGCTGGTAATCGAGCGGGAACGGCTGCTGCGCGAGCGCGAGGCAGCGCAGGCGAGCGAACTGGCGTTGCGCCATGCGAATCAGCAGATGGATACATTCCTGGGGATAGCGAGCCATGAACTCAAGACACCGCTGACGACGATTATGCTTGGCCTACAATGGGGCCAGCGCCGCCTCCAGAATCTGCTGCGCGAAGAGGCTGTTGCAAGCAACGGAGCGAGTAAAAAGCTAGAGGCACTGGACGAACAACTCACCCGCACAAACCGCCAGGCAGCCCGGCTGGACCGCCTGGTCAATGATCTGCTGGATGTCTCACGCATCCAGGAGGATAAGCTCGTCTTCCGCCCGGAGCCTGCCGATCTGGCGGTTATCATCTACGAGGTCGTTCAAGAGCAGCGTCAGGCCAATCCACAGCGCTCCATTCAGGTCTGCCTGCCAGCCGGCCAGAGTATGCCGGTCTACGCCGATGCCGGGCGCATCGAGCAGGTCGTGACGAATTATCTCACTAACGCGCTGAAATACTCTGCCGAAGACGAGTCGGTCGAGATCGGAGCGGCGTGCGAGGGAGATGACGTGCGCGTCTGGGTACAGGATCACGGGCAGGGCATTCCCCTTGCCGAGCAAGAACACCTCTGGGAGCGGTTCCATCGGGTGCCGGGGGTCGAGGTGCGCAGCGGTTCTGGAGTGGGCCTGGGGCTGGGGCTGTATATCAGCAAGGCCATCGTCGAGCGCCATCATGGGCAGGTCGGTGTGGAGAGTCTGCCCGGGGCTGGGACCACCTTCTGGTTTACGTTGCCACCTGCTTTTCCCAAGGAGGAGGCGCTAGAGCAGGGCGTCTCCTCCCAAAATGGCTAGCCCGAACGAAAGTGCTTGTAAGACGCGCAGACACCCGCTATAATGAAGCCAGGCAAGCTTTGCAAAGCTTGCCTGGCTTCAGGGTTCCTGGGCCTCTGTCTCTGGTTTTATGCCTCCTGGCATAGTTCCTGCTCGCAGCCTGGACTGATTTCTTTCTACCAGTATTCTCTCTGCTTTGTCTGTCATCTCTGTCCGAAAGGAGCCGGTATTGTGAAAAGCCGTCTGAAATTCATTATCCCTTTGGGGATTATCTTGCTGATTATTACGATTGGGCTGATCTGGACAATTAGCTATTTTGGCGTCTGGCCCCAGGTGCGCGATGCCTTCCTGGTCGCGCTGGCAGTCGCCACATTTGCCGCGCTGGGCATCCTCTCCTATGCCATCTTTGTGCTGGTGAGCCTGGGGCTGCAAATCAAAAAAGAAATTACCCCCGTGTTGGATTCACTGCGCGATACCACCGATACCGTGCGCGAGACTGCCAAAGTCGCCAGCGATCTGACGGTGACGCCGGGCGTGCGCGCAGCTAGCATCCTCCTGGGCGCCACCCAGGTAGCTGGCGTCTTCTTTGGCGTGGGGCGCGCCCGCAAGCGCGCCGAGAAGCGCGCCCAGCGCCGGCGCGAACTGGCCGCGAAGGGAGAACTCAATGACGTTCGCTAACGCTCTCGCCGATACTCCTGAATGGGGATGGCTTCAGGCCGCCGGGCAGGCTGCCGGTGTCGTGCTGATCATCGAATTAATGCTGCTGCTGCTGATTATGACCGCGCTGGTGGTTGCACTTGCCCTGGTGTTGCATTATATTCATAACAAGGTCATACCGCTTCTCACCCGTTTTGCTCCGGCTATCGAGCAGCGTTTGCAAGCCGCAGATCGTGGCAGCACCCGCTTCGCCGAGCGCGTGATCGACATTCACGCGCGCGCCGTCGCTGTTCGTGAGGGCGTGCGGACCTTTGTACGCCCCAACGGGCACAACGGACACCAGGCACTGCCCCCAGGCCGGGATGGCGCCATGCCGCGTCTGGAAGGCTACGCCCCAGACGGCCAGCGCTCTCTGCCGGGCAGAACCAATGGACAATAGGCAGCGAACACGGCTCTACGCGAGCGCGCTGATAAACATACATGGCACACAGACAAGAACAGGCTGGCTCCTACCTGCGCCAATTCTGGCGCATGAATCGGAACGCCCGCCTGTATCTTTTGAGCAACACCCTCAGTTCGATTACCGTTGGCATCTTTGCCCTGCTCTATAACCTCTATCTGGTTGCACTCGGCTATCAGCCAAACTTTATCGGCTGGCTCCTGGTGGTTGGAGTCATCGGTGGCGCGCTGGGCATGCTGCTGACCGGCCTGCTGCTCGCGCGCTGGGGCGAGAAAGCCATCCTTTTCTGGTCAAGCGTCGTCGGAGGCGTGGCCGGCGCGCTGCAACTGCTCGTCCCGCTGGCCTTCTCGCTGGTTATCACCAGCTTCGTCCTTGGCATCGCTGGCGGAGTCTATCTGGTCATCGGCGCGCCGCTGCTGGCCGGGGGCAGCCAGGACTCCTCGCGCAGCCATATCTTCAGCCTCAATGCTGCGCTGGCGCTCGTCACCACTGTCATCGGCCAGGCGCTCGGCGGCTACCTGCCCGCGCTGGTAAGCTTGCCGGCTATCGCCCACTCCGGCCTGCTGCACCTGGCCGGGCCGATGCTGGTGCCCGGTGTGCTGGCGCGCAGCTATGAACTGGCGCTGCTGCTCGCCGGCGTCATCGCCGCGCCGTCCTTCATCCCACTGATTCTGATGGACCCGACGCCACCCGCGAGAAAAACTGGCGCCCAGGCCGCTCTGCCTTCTGACTCCGCGTTTGCAGCGTGGCGTCAACAGGCGCAGGCGACGCTGCGCGCCTGGCCGCTGGCGCGCATCCGGCGCTCGGCGCTCGATCTCCTGCGCGGGCCGATTGGGCAACTGGCGGTGGTCGAGGGAACAATTGGCCTGGGCGCGGGCCTCTTCATCCCCTACTTCAACCTCTACTTCGTCGATCATCTGGGGATCAGCACCAGCCTCTACGGCCTGATTACCGCTATCTCTACCCTGCTCATGGCGGTTGCGACACTGGGCGGGCCTTTTTTTGCCGCCCGGCTGGGCAAGGTGCGCGGCACCGTCATCGCTCATCTGACCTCGCTGCCGTTCCTGCTGCTGCTGGGATTTGCCCACGCGCTGCCGCTGGTGCTGGCCGCCTATCTGGTGCGCTGGAGCCTGATGAACATGGCCGATCCAGTGCTGTTGAGCTACTTCATGGGCGTCGTCCGGCCCGAAGAGCGCGCCACCGCCAACAGCGCCTATAACCTGAGCTTCTACGGACTCTGGGCCATCGGCGGCGCGCTGGGCGGCCAGATCATCTCCACTGGCAACTACACGCTGCCCTTTGCCCTGGCCGCCCTGCTCTACTTCCTGGCAGCTCTGCTGCTCTGGCGCTTCTTCAAAGACAGGCGCGAACGCACGCAGGCGCCGGCACGACAAGAACTAGAGCAGGTCGCGCCCTAGCCGCCGGTTCGCCATCGCCCGCAGCGTCTCACCGTAGCCGCGCAGTTCTAGCCATTGGCGCGTCTCGCCGCCGACGATCACATCCGCTTGACGCAACTGCGCCACATTTGCCGCGCCAGAAAGTTGCATTGCCACCTGCAACTCCAGCAAGAACTGCTGCACAAACGCCTGTACCGCCTCATAGCTCTGGCTGGCCGCCTTGAGAAATGGAAAGGCCATGCCCACCAGCGTTGCGCCCAACGCCAGCGCCCGCGCCGCGTCCAGCCCGCTGCGCACCCCTCCAGTTGCAATCAAGGGCAGGCCGGCCTCGCCCGCCTCCACCACCGCTACCGGCGTGGGGATGCCCCAATCGCTGAAGACCTGGCCGATACTCGTCGAGAGCGCGTCAGCGCGTGCCTGCGCCCGATAGGTCTCCATCAGCATCATACTGCTGCCGCCGGCGCCGCCAACATCAATCGCCGAGACGCCGCAGTCACGCAAAATCAACGCCTGCTCGCGGCAGACGCCCGCGCCCGTCTCCTTGGCGATCACCGGCACGCCGACCTCACCCGCCAGCGCTCGCAGCGCCTCCCGACAGCCCACCGCCCGCCGGTCCCCCTCCGGCTGCACGGCCTCCTGGGCAAAGTTCATATGCAGCGCCAGCGCGTTGGCATCGATCATCTCAATCGCCTGCCGGGCATCCTTCAACCCAAACGCCGGATGGCGCGGCTGCACGATCAACTGCGGCGCGCCGATATTAGCGATCAGAAACGCATTAGGCGCCCGCCGGCGCACGACGCCATAGGTGCCCGCCAGATCGGGCGAGACAATCCCGGCGCGCTGGCTGCCCACGCCCATTGCCAGCCCGAACTCTTCCGCCGCCTGGGCCAGCCGGTCATTGATCAACTGTACATCAGGATGCCCGCCGGTCATCGAGGAGATAAAAATTGGCGCGCTCAGCCGCCTGCCCAGGAACGAGACCGAGGTATCAACGGCATCCAGATCGACTTCGGGCAAACACTGATGAATCAAGCGCACATCGCGCCAGGAGGATGATTGGGGCACAGCGACATCATGTTGGAGCGACACATTGACATGCTCCGCCTTGCGCTGCTTCACCTCTTCAGACATATAGGATTCCTATCTCTCGAACACGAGCGCTCGCTCTCTGGAGCGCCTGGCAGCCCACCTACAGCGCCGCTCAGGCGCGTGCCTCACAAGCCAGGCCATTTTTATACCATACCAGCACGCCCGAAGTTTGCACAAAGTATGCCTGATGATTGTGTGCGAAGGTTCCTGCTTCGTCTTGCCGTCCCTGTCAAAATTTGGTTCTTCCGCAGGCTCGCTGATGGAGGACATCAGAACCCGCCAGCCGAGTGGATGATCTGCCAGCGCAGGATCGCCTGGGCGATCCCAGGCACTAGGTGGCTTTTAACACCTGATCGATAGCTTCGACGACTGCTACGGCTTCTGGCAGGCTGACACTTGTTCCTTTCTGAAGCCAGGCGACGGCGAGCATTTTCTGCTGTGCCCTGAGCAAGTCCACCACCTGGGTCATCTCATCCGGCTTGAGGGTGATAGAATGGTCGCTCAGAATACTGGTAATGGTCGTTCTCAGGTCCATAGGCACCTCCATGAGAGCTCTTGCGACTGTACCCCATTTTAGGCTTTTTTCTGAAGCAATTCCAGGTTCATCCGCAGCCTCGCTGATGCGAGCGTGACCAGGTACACAGCACGTGCGAGGGCTCGGTGCTATCCTTCCTCAAGGTGACCATCGTTGTGTGCATCGTCTTCTCGTGACAGGAAAGCAGCAATGACGTATGCTGAACCAGCAAGAGTACCCACTCTCACCTTGTCCCGAATGTGGTGGACCACGAGACGTATTCAAGTACGAGACTGATCATGGTGAGGCGATTTCCCTACATACCGGTTTCGGCAAAAATGCGCAGTTCTATGCGTGTACCTGCTTAGCTTGTGGAACGACCACACTGCGCCTTGCCCCAGCGAAGATGGAAGAGATCAGGCAGTGAGCGCTAACACAAAAAACCGTTCAGGCTGTCCTAGCTGTGAACAGAGCATCTGTTAGTTCAGCGCGGCTGCGGATGAGCAAAAATATGACACATCCCCCCAGATCGATGGCGGCTTACCAGATCACGCACTCGATCCTGGACAGCATGCATTCAATCAAGAGCGGTCTTTCGGGAGAAGCTTCAAACTGCTTGCCATACGAAAACAGTGCAGTCGGTGCTACCAGAGGCAATTCGCTTGCTCTCAAGTGACCAGGCAAGCAATGTTACCTGCCCCCGATGCCCACGATAGGTGATCAGATGCTTACCGCCTGCCCCTGCTTACACCTCTACAGCCTGATCGAAGTGGCCAAGGATGCTGCTTTGCCTCTCCAGCCTTGTGAGTGCCGTGAGCGCTCCTCGCCCTTTCGCACAGAACCAGATCCCAGAAGGGATGGTCTGGCCTAATCAGGCCTCATACGGTGGCGCGCGTTTACCCCATCAGCAAGGCAAAAACCAGAAACTCCCAAGTGCATCAAAGAAGGCATCAAGAAACCCATCATACTTCCCGTCAAAGTTTCTCTAGGCAAGTGTCCCGACCTCCAAGGGGCCTGGAGGGCAAGCGGCATGCTCTCCTCTCTCATGAGCCTCCCACACGAGCATCACACTGGCGTGATGGTTTGCGAACACTTTTAGGCTCCAGGGTCCAGCCTCCCCACCTGTGACGTGCTGCAACCTGCCACCGGCCTCCTGCGTAAGCCATGATGAAACCCTGGTCGCTAGTGTTCAGGAGATAGCAAGAGGTCTGACCCCGTCAGGTAAGGCTGGGAACGGTGCAATCAGCAATTATCCCGCACCCTGTTCACCGTTTCCTTTTCTTATTGTTATTAGGAGATACCCTTATGCAAAAGAAGCCCCGGCGTGATAAAGGACAACCTCGATGGACGAAGCGGGATCTGTGGCTGTTGCGCTGGATTGCCGAACAGTATGCGGTGCGCTTCGACCACCTGCAGGAGTTACTTAGTCTGCAGCCATTAGGTGAGACGCAGGAGGAGGGCTGGCTGGCAGAGGCGACCGTGCGCCACTGGATCGAGCGCTGGCGCAAGGCGGGCATCCTGGGGCACGCCTCGATTCTGGTCGGCCAGCCTGGCTGGGTCTGGCTCACTCGCAAGGGGTTGCAAATACTAGGCCTGGACTATCGCCCCTGGACGCCAAATCCTGGGCGGCTGCGCCACCTCTACTACGTCAACGAGGTGCGTATCCTCTCCGAAGCGCGTAAGGATACGCCCACCTGGATTTCAGAGCGCAGACTCGATAGCGAGCGCGGGCTACGGATGCGGGGGGAGCTCGTCGGACATCTGCCCGACGGCGAGCTGCACTTCAGCGATGGCGCTGTGATTGCCATAGAAGTGGAACTGAGCACAAAGATGAGCGACCGCCTGGAGGAGATTCTACTGGAGGTGAGCCAGCGCTACCACGGCGTGTGGTACTGCGTCTTGCCCCGCATGAAACCGCACCTGGAGCAGGCCATCGCGAATCTGCCGGTCTATCCGGAGAGCATAGTTTAAGGTTGCGGTGCTGGAGGAGACCTATGAGTGAGCCATCCCCACCCGTGCTTTCTCTCACTTGGAGAGGCTCCTGATAGCCTATTTGGCCTGTCCGCGCAATATACAACGATGAGCAGCAAGATCTCTGGAATAGAGGGCACTGATAAGAGGCAAGCGATGAAGAGAGTCCCAGAAGAATCCTCGCCTCCTTCTTGAGTAGCGATGCAGGGCTATCCAGGGTTCGGGGCCCAAGGCAGGTGCAAAGCGCTTGTAAATTATTTTCGTGGGCCAAATAGGCCATTCTACGTCTGTTGGGTCAATCCCCAGACCTTGTCAGATTCGCTTGAGGGTCAATATCGATCAATAAGACGCGCTTCCCTAGGGCGTGTTTGCAATCGTAGGATAGACTGAAAGCATGAGCAGACACGAACTCACGGATGACCAGCGGAGGAGGCGCCGAATGGTCTCATGGGTGCCAATCACCCCTTCCAACGCGTCAATGGCCGCTGTCTGCTCGTGAATAAGCTGGGTAAGGCGTTCCTGGTTCATGGCTCATCGCCTTCCGCTGGCACCACCAGCACATCAAGGTATTCATTGCCCAGGCGAGACGTGATACCAAATCGCGATACATGGTATCTTGAGATGGGGACAGCTGGTTAAGGAAGAGACGACGCTGATGCTGGGGTCTTGGACAAGAGCGCTTATCCGCTCTTTTCGCTCGCCAAAACACGTCTGATTCTTTGGTGATAAACAAGAGGGACTGGAGATGCCGGCATCTCCAGTCCCTCTTGTTCGCTCATCATCTTTTCACCCCGCAAATGCCTCTAGCTTGTGCAGGATAAGCGCGCGCGTCAGTTGATACCCTTCCTTGTGGCCACTTTTCGCGAAAAAGCGCAGCCCACCCAGAGCGTGATGGCACTCGTAGCAGAGCAAACGCTCTGCATAGAAGGGCAGGTCGCGGTGGCGCTGCTGGTGATACTGCTGGAACGCCTCACGCACTCCGAGCCAGGGCGACCAGAAGTCCAGAGCCACCAGATCATACACGAAATCGCCATAGCTTGCGTCAAGCCAATCCAGCACGGCGGTAATCTTCCCATCTTGGGCCAGCAAATTGCGCAAGCTCAAACCTCCATGGATCAGAGAGCGGTCTTCGGGACAATAGACGAGCAAATCGCACATCCGCCGATATAACTCCTGGTAGAGATCACGCTCTAAAAAGGTTTCGTCGAAGAGACGGTACCATTTACCGAAGTAGTCATTGTCTGCCTCCTCTCTGGCAATCATCTGCAAGTGGCCGCTCCAACGGGGAAAATGGCCCTGGCCCTGGTCCCCGAAGACGCCATACCCCTTGGTCTCACTGACATCAATGTTATGAAGAGCCGCCAGCATCTCCAGGATTTGCGGCAAGAGGTCACGCACCTTCTGAGGAGATAATGCCTCCAGCATCTGCCCTGGCATTTTGCGCGAAATGGCAAAATGCAGATCTCCCAGGCGGCCCACCTGGACAAGAGGAGGGAGCGGAATCGCCGTCCCAGTCAACTTGCGCATCAGATACGCTTCCTTTGGCAGATTCGAGTCCAACATCTTGTCGTGGTTGAAACGGATGATATACTCCTGCGCACTGGTGCGGAAAGCGAACGTGCGCGCCACCTGCCCGCCTTCGACGGGAACCAGATCGCGAATCGGCGTGCTAAAATGCTGACCGAGCAAAGCAAGTACCTGTTCAGAAGCAACAACTGGTCGTAAATCAGGCATAACAACTCCTTTTTCGCAGGCAATCGGCGTCTTGAACACAATCTGGACCAGCGAGCCTTCGCCCAGCGCGCAGACGATCCCGCCAGTACTCGCAGATGTAAAGAAGGGATCAAAATACCCTCGCAAAAAAGGCTCGCCATGCGAACGCTCCCTTTCAGAGTTGAAACGTTTGTTTCCATCATCAGCAAGGGTACGTATGAGCTGTTTCAGCTTGGGATATCCCCCTTAGCCCTTGACCAGCTGCTCGGCGATGGCCCAGAGTTGCTCGGCATGGTTGATGTCCAGCGCATACGGCATATAGCCAGTAAGGGTGGAAATCTCCGGATTATACAGGACCGCTTGATGGCAATCCTCCAGGTGAAAGTTGGTCGCAAACTGCTGCTCAAAGCCATCAGGGGTATAGCCCAGAGGGGTGGCCATAATGGCCGCGTTGTTAATGAGCACATCCAGTTGGTTCCAGTGGCCCAAGAAATGTCCCCTGTCTGGCGTACAGAGGCAAGCGAGTCAAGATCAAGCGGGAGGAACTGCACCTGGCTTTCAGGATAGGCGGTGTGCAGTGCCTGGACGGCCTGCTCTCCTTTGGCCTGGGAACGCCCCGCAAGAATCACTTCGGCGTGTGCCGAGAGCAACGCGCGGGCCGTCTCGTAGCCAATGCCAGTACTTCCTCCGGTAATACAAATCCTTTTCCCCCTCAGATCATGCCCAGCGACGACTTCACGCGCCGTGGAACGAACCCCGAATGCTGACTGAAGCATCAGGTGGTCCTTTCGTTGCTCTGAGAGCAGAGAAGTTCTCCTCTCCTCGTTCTGTCGTACGTTTGTTTTTGAGCATAGGATAGCACAGAAAGACCTCTCCCATCATCGAAGTGTTCGCTACACGCCTGCTGATGAAAAGAGCACGGTTCGCTTTATCAGCAGGCGGTCCTGTGCCTGAAGCGCCGTATTCTTGCTAATGGCTCGTTGCGCACCCTGTAGGAGCAACAAAGAGAAGAAAAGGAAACGGTGAACAGGATGCGGGATGATTGCTGATAGCTCCGCTCCCAGCCTTGCCTCCTAAGTACCAGGTTCTTGCTATCTCCTGAACAACAGCAGCCAGGGTTTCATCATGGCTTACGCAGGAGGCCGGTGGCGGGGTGCAGCGCGTCACAGGTGGGGTGTCTGAACCCCAGTGCGCAACGTATGCGGGAACTATCCGCAAACCATCACGCTAGTGTGACGTTCGCGTGGTAGGCTCATGGGAGAGGGGAGAACGCCTCGCTTGCCCTCCGGCAATAAGTGGGGTAGGGCGCTTGCCAGAGAAAACCTTGACAGGAACTGTGATGCGTTCTTTGATGCCTTCCTTGATGCGCTGGCGGGTTCACGGCGCCAGACTTGCTGATAGACGGGAGCGCACCACCTGATGAGCCCCTATTACGTCAGGCCATCCCCTCTGGGAACTAGGCCGGTACGAATAGCGATCCAGGCAGCAGCTACTTTGGCAAGAGCGCGCTGGAAGAGGCGGCGTAGACCAGATCGGCCAGTCGGCGCTCCAGCCTGGCGGCTTCGCCCAGCCGTGCCCCCCCTCGCGCCAGTGCCCCTCTCTGCACGCCAGGCTGGCGAACCCACCCTCCTCCGCTTGCTCTGCTATGGTTCTGTGCCTTCACCGTGACCGCGTCTGCCCACCTTCAACCAACCTTTCGATGAAAGCTTCGAGTTCGCGTGTCGACACGCGCACACACCGGCCAATCTTAATGGTGCGAATCTCGCCTCGATCCACCAGATCATACAACTTGCGAACACTGATGCCAATACAGGCGGCTGCTTCATTCATGGTCAACACCAATCGGGGAAGTGGCTGCTCTGGGCCAAGAATTCCAAGTGACATCTTTCTCATAGGATACGCATCCTTTTATCTGCATGTGTGTGTTCCAATCCAGTCGCTTTGGGCGCTATGCAGTCTTTGGGCATTAGGTTGCTTTGGGTATGCAGTCCTGTGGGCTCTATGGTTCTTATCGTGTCTTTTTGGGCGTTAGGTTGTTTTGGGCGTTAAGTTGCTTTGGGGACGATGTTCTTTTTGGGCGTTATGTCATCCATGTTGCGAGATGGTGCGTGAGTCGATGGCAGCACGTTTGGCATCTACGCGCCGAGCGCGTTGACACCACAAAGCGCACATGGGGTGCGAGCGTATGTGGCAACCAGTCCACCTGCTGCCGCTGGACGGCCAATTGGTCTAGCGCATCTACAACCAGGAACAGAGGGCGCTCCGCAGGCGCTGCTTTGGTTCCCAGGTGCTCCGCGACGGCAGCCACGAGCTGGGAGAGGTCGCCCAGCGGCTCGGGTGGCCCTTCCCCATACCACTCCGCCAACTCACGCCGCAGGCCGGAGAGCAGATCAGCTAGGCTGCTTGTTCCGGGCGAGACGCCGATGTAGCATGTCACCACCACCGCCTGCGGGTACGCCTGAGCTGCGTCCTCTACGGCTCGCGCCAGCAGTGTGGACTTGCCCACCCCCGAAACGCCCGTCACCACGAGGGGCAGCGGCGTTTGCCCGGCCAGATACACTGACACCTTCGCCGGTGCTTCCCCACACGGTGGTGGAGAATTCAGACCGCTCTCCTCACTGCTTGACTCCCCCCTGCGACCCTGCATATGCTTTCTTGTAGAAGGAAACCATTCCCACCACACCTTGCAAGCCGTGAGAATCGCCATGACTCTTCAAGTGCTTTTGTTTCTTGTCGTATGCTTCCTCCTCCTCTGGTTGGCGCTGTTCAGGCATCTCAACTGGCTCCCTTTTCACCATTGCCTTTCACGAAGAAGAGCCAGGCCGAGCCGCGCCCCCCGGCTCCTCAAACCACGCACCCCGTCAGCAGTCCCCACATCTTCTAGCACAGCTCGAGTGGTGGCGAGCGTACTATCATTTCGTGCGTCCCCATGCCTCGCTGCGAGAGGCGCTTGGGCAGCCACGAGCACGAGGAGGGCGACGGCTGGCGCAGCGGTACCGGCAGCGGACACCAGCGATGGCAGTGGGAAGAACCACCCGACGGTGGACCGCACGCGAAGTGCTCGGGTATCCACTCTCACCCAGGCCACCATGTACTCTTGGAGCCTGAAAAACGTGAGCAGAGACACCAAGAAGAGGGATCTCGTTGGCTTGATGAAGCCGAAAAACAAGGGGGAGTCGCATGGACCTTCAGGATGCAGGGTCCTATCTGACCGTACCATGAGGAGAAATCAGTCTGAATTGGCAGAGGAGGGGCTTGCTTGAATTATCCACCATATCCCATGGCAGTACCAACTGGACCGCGTGAAGTGGTTTCTGTGGCATAGGAACGTCTTCAAGGCGACACATCAGGGTGTCGCTCCACTTTACTGCAGGGCTATTTAAAAGTCGGGAGGCCAGGTTTCCGGGTGGGTGGTTGGGGGAGGAGTGGTAGCACCATGCCGACGTGGACTTTTAGATCGCGCTGCTGCTATTCGACTCCAGGCTTGACATGAGGTGTATGCTTGATGTAGGAAGTTTGGTGCTGGATCGAGATGGGTTTGGAGGGCTGCTGCATGTTTGGTCACCACCACGAATCTGCCCAGGCAACGGTTCTGTACGCCGAAATGGTCTTCAACTCGGTGGAGGCGACCTATGAGTTTGTGCTGGAGGTCCACCCTCCTGGCGGACAGGCATTCAGAGCGAAGGCCACGCACCACTTCGTCCACTTCACTCCCTATCCCCAGGTGGGCGATGTGGTGTATGTGAAGTATGATCCCAAAAGCCTGGAAGTGCAGCTTGATGTGAACGATGACAACCGTTATGGCGAGAAGGGCTTGAAACGCCAACGGGACGTTGAGC
>CAZFWN010000122.1:0-16815 GCA_964522745.1 uncultured Ktedonobacterales bacterium | reverse complement strand
TCTTTGCCTTGAAATCTGTTTTTTCGCGCCGGGCGTATTCATTCACTCTTATGTAGCATGATGAACCGCAATCACTAGCTGTTTTGCTCCTTTCTACGGATACCAGTTTCAGGTACACAAAAAAGCAGAGGTTTTTCCTCTGCTTTATCCAGCGTGCTGATGGGTTGTTGCTCAGCCGAAATGGCCCACCATCAAGCTGGAGGGCTAAACGAGTAATAAAAGCGATGATAGATGTGTTTTTGCTTGCCGAGCATCAAGTTGTCCCGTTGCGTTCCCCATCAGGGGAAGAGCGTTATTGACGCCAGCATTATAGCGAGTCTGCCAGTGAGATGTCAAGCTTTTTCCAGTGCGTTCCTATGTGAGTGTTGTTGTGAGAGTTTTCCTGGTCATCTTTCCAGGTCTTAATTCCCCCATTTTGCCGGTGTATACTGGCTTGCGCTGAAGCATAATAGAGGGGCATAGTTGGCGTTGAACACAGGAGAAATAGTCTGTACGCAAATGACCAAAACACACCTGCTCACCCTTGGGCGAAGTCGGGATCACATAGCGGATTTCGACGTCCCCGTTGGTGACGACGACTCGATCAATCAACAACTCGACCACCTGGCGTTTCTGCTCAAAGCTGGCGTTCTCCAGACCCTGGTGGATGCGGTGACACAAGTCCTGAATCGACTCTACCATGCCCGTCAACTCCTTCTGGCGATTCACGCCAGCTTCAAGCTGTCGCTCCTGGCTCGCGACTGCCTCTGCGCGGTGAGCCAGATCTTGCTTGCGCCGTCGATATTCTTCCAACTCCAGGACGCCAGCCAGATATGCCTCGGTGAGCCGCTCCAGTTGCTGTTCAAGGCTCCTGGCGGCTTTGTGCAGGTTTTCTCGCCTCGCCTGGAGTTCCTGGGGCAGCCAGGCACCGCCTTGTGCCCGTCGCAACGCCTCTTCAATCAGGGCGGGGTGGCTCAGGAGGTCACAGACATCCTGCCAGACGAGCTGACCCTCGTTGGTCGGCAGGAATGAAGCGAGCTGGACACCACTCATCCCGACAGGATTGGACGGCTGATCCCTTGCCTCGGCAGATAGAATAACTGTACGTTCCATGAGTGCGTCCTCTGCACGAGAGCCGACACACGCCGCAACTGACCAGCGTGCGTAACAAATAGGGGTGGGTGGTGTTGTGGCGCGTAGCGAAGCGTTGGTTGTGCGCCAGCTTGGCTTGGACCGCGTCAAACTGCTCCTGGCTGACAATGGGAGGCACCTGAGCCACCAGGTGCCACTCTGAGGGTGGCGTGTTGCGCGGCCCGCGCTTGTGTCCCACCGGTCGCAACGCCGACTGCCGCTGGCGGGAGTCCACGGAGCGCGTGCGGCCCGCGTAGACCGCGCCGGTGTAGGCCGGGTTGGTGAGCAGGTCAGAGACGGTAGACTGATTCCAGCGGGTACGGCCACTGGGCGTCGGAATCCCCCGCTTGGTCAGAGAAGTGGTCAGCCCACAGAGGCTGTGTCCGCCCTCCAGGTAGGCTGCGTACAACTCGGCGACCACCGCGGCTTCCCCCGGCTCCACGCGAACGCCACCAGGATCACGCGGCCGGTCAGGATCGGTGCGATAGCCATAGGGTGCCCTCGTCCATGGCAGGAGCGAGCCGGCCTGCAACTTTTGCAACCGTCCGCGCCGCATCCGTTCGGCAATCAGCGTGCGCTCAGAGGAGGCCACCGCTCCGCGAATCTGCAAGAGCAACTGGTCGTGGGGATCCTGGCTCATCGGATGCTCCAGAAACTCCACGCGACAGCCACCCCGTTGGAACTCCTCGAGCAGCAGCACCTGATGGACATACTTGCCCCCTCAAGCGATCCGGGGCCGTAATCAAGAGGAGATCGATCTCGGCCAGGGCTGCCCGATCGCGCAGCGCATCCAGCCCAGGTCGCGTGAGGTTGGCCCCGCTGTAGCCATCATCGCGGAAGATGTGTCGCTCCTCCAGCGTCCAGCCCTGTTCCTGGACGTGAGCCCGTAACCGGGTCAGTTGCTGTTCGATCGTCTGGGTCTGAGCTTGGCGCGTGCTGGAGACCGGTGCATAGAGTGCTACGTGCATGGTGTTCCTCCTGATCATCAAGGTGATTGGTTGATTCGACTTTACCACTGGAGCAGGTGTTGATACGCAAGATCCCACCGACGCTGCGCATCGGGGGCTTCCAGGAACTGGCGACGGATCTGCCACTGGCGCTGCTTCATCGATGCCTCCCAAGCCAACAAGTTGGTTGGCAGGATATACCGATTGGGCAGCACTGGAAAGACGCTGGTGTAACGGGAGTCGCCAATGGGACAAGTGCAGCCGAGCGGAGCGGCTCAGGCAAAATTTGTCATTTGTAACCAGACCATTGAAGCAGGCTTCAAGGATTGTAAGCGCGGCGGCTGGCAGTGGCATCAAACGAAAATGGAGGATCCCAAACGTGCCGAACGTCTGTGGTTAGCCATCGCAGTGGCGACCTTCTGGGCTGTAAGTGTGGGAGGGGAGGCCGATGCGACCGTGCCAATCAGCAGTTTGGAGGCACTGCCAGCAACCCATGTAGCACGCCGCAAAGCCTCTGGACGCACTCGCCCACGCCTGCTCAGTTGTTTTGCCCGTGGTCTGCTGACCATCGTTGGGGCCTTGATCCGCGGGGCAGAATTGCTCTTCGGGCGATTTCATCCGGAACCTTGGCCTGCCTCTCCACCTGCTGGACCTCCAGTGGGAACGAAGTGCAAGCCGTATGAGGCCAGGGTGGAGGCGGCTTCGTGAAAAAACCTACTGCTATGAGCCTGGGGAAGTGGGGGACACGCTTTCGCTCGCGGTCGGTGCCCCAGGAGCCAGCACGTCCTCACTACCTCCCGGGAACCGGGACACGCTCCTTTTATGAAGAGGCCTTTTTCATTATACGAGTAGCCAGTACAGGGCCTGCTGCTCCTCGCCAGTTGGGCTGGGCTGGTCCTGCTGTGGGGCACGCTGGCCGGCCAACTCGTCGCCCTACGCGAGGCGATCACCGGGGACACCGGGGTGGGCACGCTCCTCACGCGAGCGCTGCCCGTCTGGGGCGAGCATTTCCCGGCAGCACGCGCGCCTGGAACTGGAAAACCACCACCTCATCGTCAGTGACCTGAATAGCGCGAATGGCACCTTTGTGAATGACAAGCGCATTCAACGGAGAGCCCTCAAGAGCGGTGATCTGGTGAGCATTGGCGCTTATCAGTTTTCCTGGGCCTATGTTGACGGGGGAGCGGATGCGACAGTCATTTTCCCGCCCACCCCTGAAATCAGGGAAGCCATGCGCACCAAACAGCCTGCTCCCCAACCAGAAGAGATGATCGCTGCACGCAAGGTCGTGGAGGCCACAGAAGCGCACAATCGCGAACAGAGGCATGAGAATGATGGGTTTCTCTCAATCACATATGGCTTCTTGCCTGACCAGAGGATCGCGGGCTCCCAGGTCATGGGGGAAAATTTGATATTCCCAGATGGCTAGCACAACCCTGGTGAGTTGCACTTACCAAACAGAGATAAGTACCCTTAACATCCTCAGATACCCTGACCAACTCCCTCGTTCACCCCCGGATCTGGAAAGTAGCCACCACACCCTGAATGTTGCACTTCCAAACGTGCCGCCTTCGCCTTGTTCGAAAGGACAAACATCCAGCTTCCAATTTGTCGATGGGAACATTCTCTAGCATGCCGGGCCTCTGTACAATAGGTTGTAGGACAGGGTCAGGATATGGTACCAGTTGTCGAATTGAGTACACCTCAAAGAAGCAAATGCATTAGGAAACTATGACCAGCGCACCCTGGCTCACCTGGAGCTACTTGAAGACATGGCCAACACTGAGCAACTCTGGCATGGCGGCTATCTCCACACCAGCGATATGGGACCATGTCCAAATGGGTGGTACTGGATGTTCGCTTTGTGCCTACCCTGGAGAGGATCGGCGTGGGTAAGTTCGACAAGAAGATGCTGCGTCAGAAGTATTGCTAAAAACTTATGCGCTCTACCCGGTAGAGTGCTCTTCTCACTGGTATTGTCTTCTCTGGTAGAGAACACCCCAAAGTAGGGAGGAGAGGACCTATGGCACAACAGCACGAAGAGGCGTTGAGCGAAAAGCGGCGTAGAGAGGTGGGAACGGAGGCAGCCGAGCATATTCTCGGTCCAAACCCGGTGGTCGGCGTGCGTAGCCAGGATCTTTTTCAGACGACCAGCATGCTTATCAAGCATGCTATGATGCAACCACACCTTCTATTCGCTCATTGGTTGACGTTCGCGGCAGAGGCTACTCGTATTGTAGGAGGCTCGTCGCGGCTGGCCCCAGACAGCAAAGACCGCCGTTTCCAGGACCCCACCTGGCGCGAGAACGAGATGTACCGGCGTACCTTGCAACTTTACCTCGCGGCGAATAATGAGCTGTATGACTGGGTGAGTGCCATCGCCCTCGATGAAGATGAGAGAAGGCGAGCCCACTTTGTGCTGGCCCTGCTAAACGATGCCCTAGCCCCCAGCAACAGCGTACTCAATCCGGAGGCGCTCAAACGCTTCCTGGAAACCGGGGGGATGAGCGCTATACGCGGTCTTGGGCACCTGCTCGATGATCTGCAGCACAACGGTGGGATGCCAAGCCAGGTTGATACCAGCGCCTTCAAGGTAGGCAAGAACCTGGCCACAACTGCCGGGTCGGTCGTCTTTCGCAACGAAGTGCTAGAACTGATTCACTACCAGCCCATGACCGAGACCGTCAGCGAGCGCCCACTCCTCATGGTGCCACCGCAGATCAATAAGTTTTATGTCTTTGACCTCTCGCCTCAGAAGAGTCTGGTGCAGTATGCGCTGAGCAATGGGGTGCAGGTCTTTATCATTAGTTGGCGCAATCCTACCCCAACACAGCGCGACTGGGGCCTTGATACCTACATCGGAGCCATCAAGGAAGCCATAGAGGTCGTCTGTGCCATCACCGGCAGCCCCGATTGCAATCTGCTGGGGGCCTGTTCAGGCGGCATCACCACCGTCACGCTCGTGGGCTACCTGGCGGCACGTCGGGAACGCTGCGTCCACGCGCTGACCTTGCTGGTGAGCGTATTTGACACCGGCAACCATCAGACTCCTCTGGGCTTATTTGCTACGGAAGAGGCAATCGAAGGCGCGCGACGACATTCGCATGTGCGAGGCGTTCTGGAGGGGAAGGAGATGGCGCGGGTCTTCTCCTGGTTGCGCCCCAATGATTTGATCTGGAACTACTGGGTGAACAATTATCTGCTAGGCCATGAGCCACCGGCCTTTGATGTGCTGTACTGGAACAACGACACCACGCGGCTGCCTGCCGCCTTGCATAGCGAGTTCTTAACCATCTACCAGCACAACCCCCTGGCACAAGCGGGTACACTCACTGTGCGTGATATTCCTATCGACGTCTCGCAGATCAAGTGCGACGTGTACGTCCTTGCAGGGGCAACCGACCACATTACGCCGTGGCAGGACTGTTATCGCTCCAGTCGGTTGCTGGGCGGCCAGCGCGAATTCATCCTGAGTACCAGTGGGCACATCCAGAGTATTCTCAACCCGCCCGGCAACCCGAAGGCGACCTTTTTCTCCAATGCCGAGCAGCCTGCTGATGCGGAGACCTGGTATGCAGAGGCTACCAGGCACAACGGTAGCTGGTGGGAGCATTGGAAGGCGTGGATGCTCGCCCGCTCTGGCTCCCAGAAGGCGGCCCCGCCGTCCGTTGGCAATAGCACATACACTCCCCTGGGTGAAGCACCAGGAACGTATGTCTACGAGTAGGAGGAGATGATGCGCATCCCTCTCAGCACAGCAACCACAACGATGACCATCAACGGTACACGGGTCTTTGTGGCCCTACGTCAGGGAGATGGTGGCGGACCTCCGCTCCTGCTGATCAATGGCATCGGGGCCAACCTGGAAGTCTTTGACCCTTTCATTGATACGCTTGAGAAGATCGGAAGGAAGAAGATTGGGACGATTCGCTTTGATGTCCCCGGGGTTGGGGGGTCGCCTTCCTCACTCTTCCCCTTGCGCTTCCGAGGCCTCGCTCGCCTGATTGCACAGCTGCTTGACACGTTGGGGCATCAGGAAGTGGATGTCCTGGGCATCTCGTGGGGTGGCGTGCTGGCTCAACAGTTTGCCCACCAGTATCCGCAGCGGTGCCGACGCCTGGTGCTGGTGGCGACCTCGACGGGCGCGATCTCGGTTCCTGGCAGGCCCAGCGTCCTTGCCAAATTGCTGAGTCCACGTCGGTACTGGCAGCCGTCGTACCTGGCCTCGATAGCCCCGACCCTCTATGGTGGCATATTCCGACAGCGGCCCGACCTGGCTCGTGCCTACGCGCACCTGCTCAAAGCGCCGCACGGCCTGGGATATTACCGGCAACTGCTGGCAGGTGTGGGCTGGACCAGCTTGCCCTGGCTGCATCAACTCCATCAGCCGACCCTGATCCTGGCTGGCAACGATGACCCGATTGTCCCGCCGGTCAATGGCAGGGTCTTGGCCCACCTGATTCCTCACGCAAGGCTCCACATCGTCAACGGGGGGCACTTGTTGCTCCTCACCGAGAAAGAGCAGGTGGCTCCCCTTATTTATCAGTTTCTCAGAAAGGAAGAGGATTATGACAGACAGTAAGGCAAACGAAGCGGCCCTCGATTTGATCAAGTCATTACAGGCAGCCAATAAGGCAATAGCCGATACCGCCGCCAGCACTCAGGAGCGGAATCTGGCATTTGTGCAAACGGTCCTGGAAAGCGGGATCGAAGTCCTCAAAAATAACGCGGAGGGTACCCGCAGCTTGATCCAGGAATTGGCGAGTCAAACAAATAACCAGCAGCCGGAGCGACTCCAGGCATTGATTGATAACGCTCTTGCGCAGCAAGAGCGCAACAATCAATTTGCCCAGAAGGTCTTTGAGAGCGCCATTGAAGCCCTGAAGAACCAGGTAGGGATTACGCGAACATTGATGGAGGAACTGGGACAACAAGGCCAGCAGCAGCAAAATGCTTTCCAGGCGCTGGCGCAACAGTCTGTAGATGCGTATATGAGCTTCTGGCGCGCACCCTTCAACTACTATCAGCAAGCGTTGGATGCGACTGAGGTCGCTACCCGCCAGTCTATTGAGCGCTTCCAGACGGCCACCCGCCAGGGGCTGGATTATATGCAAGCGCTCACTCAGCAGGCAAGAACAACCACGAAATCTGCGAAGTAACCAATCAGCCAGTAAGACGAGCCCTGACAAGCACACAGGACTCCAGAGAGCGTAGAGATACCTCTCCTGGCGCTTTCTGGAGTCCTTTCTTCGTCCCCTTGGGGAAAAGAGACAATGATGCGGAAATGTTGGGAATGAACCAGGGGTACGCGCGTCGGGGCCGACTACGCACCCTACCTGTCAAAAGGAGAACATACCATGCCAGAGAAAACAAAGCCTCAGGGAACACTCGACCCCACCTGGTTTTGGAAGCAGTGGCAAGGTGCTGCGTCTAACATCTGGGCGAACGTGCTGGAGGGTAACACAGGGGCCTCCCCTGATCCCTATGGTCTCTATCGCATCTGGTTTAAAAGCATCACTGAGGGACAATCACAGGCACAGGCTATAGCTCATCTGATAGACCCGAAAGAGGCCTGGAAACTCTGGTTTGAGAACACCAGCGAAGCCTGGAAAAAGGTGGCCGAACTGGGTGCCGACCCATTTGAGCTGACCAGCCAGTGGTTGGATATGCTGGAAGAGGCTCGTACCCGGATGTTGGCCGGCGACACCACACCGACGAATGCCATTGCGTTCTTTAAGCAATGGTATGATGCCACCAACGAGAGCTGGGCCAAAGAGGTTGGCAATCTTTTTGCCAGCGATCAGTTCCTGGAAGCGGTCAGTCAGTTCCTGGAGAGCTATGCAAGCTTTACCAAAATAACTCGCCGCGCCAACGAAGCGTATTTCAGGAGCCTCCAGCTTCCAACGCGCTCCGACATTGCGCGTATGGCAGAGTTGGTCATCGCGGTAGAGGAGAAGGTTGATCGGCTGGATGATGCCTTCGCAGATTTCATGGAGGCTGCTGCTCATGGGCCAGGTGACGCCGCTCTCAGCGCCTTTCAGGCACATCTGGCTAAGGTCGAAAGCACCACCACATTCTTGCCGCTGGCATTAGAAAAACTCCAGGCGCTCGATGGGCTGGCTCGACGCCTCGATCAGCTTGAACGCACCCTTGGACTGCTGCCGCTGGCGCTGGAGAAGCTCCAGGTGGTTGATGGGCTGTCCCAGCGACTTGATGAGCTTGAGCGCAAACTGGATGGGATGCTTTCGACCATCCAGCAAACCGAGCGCAAAACGCAGCCGACGCCCGGCACAGTAGCTGAGGCTGCTCCTCGTCAGTCAGTCCAGAAAACCAGCGCCCGTTCCCCGGCAGCGAGAGCAGCAGAGAAGAAGTAGTGAGCAACATCCCTGATAGGTTCGTCCAGTCCAAGATACAAGAAGATGCTTGAGAACGAGGGAAGGCATCCCAACTGAGAATGAGGAGGGCGATATGTCCCCCAACAGCGCCAGACCATTTGGGCCAGAACTGGAAACGCTCTTGAAGCGCTACCACGCCGGCATGCAGATTCTTCTGGAAGGGGCACAGGCGCAGACGGCCCAGACCCCCAAAGAAGTGATCTGGACCAAGAATAAGGCAGAGCTGTATCATTATCTTCCTGTCGTGGAGATGCGCTTCCCTGTTCCCATTCTGATGGTCTACGCCCTCATCAATCGCTCGTATATCCTGGACCTGCTGCCGGGCATCAGCCTGATCGAATTCCTGATTCATCAAGGGTTTGAGGTCTATCTGCTCGATTGGGGCACCCCAGGCGACGAGGATACCAACCTTTCTTTTGAGCATTACGTGCTGGACTATATCCCCCAGGCGGTCAAACACGTACTTAGACACGCCCACGCCCAGGAGTTTACGCTTTTGGGCTATTGTATGGGGGGAACGATGAGCCTGATGTATGCCTCGCTCTTCCCCGAAAAACTGCGTAACCTCCTGTTGTTGACCACTCCTTGCGACTTTACGCCCGAACATCTGGGCCTCTATAGCGTCTTTACCAGCGCGCGCCATTTTAACCCTGATTTGCTGGCTGATGCTTTGGGCAACATTCCTGGCGAACTGATCGATTATGGCAATCGTCTGGTCAAGCCAGTTGCCAACTACGTTGGCTCCTATCTGACGATGTGGGATCGGGTGCTGAACGAGAAACCGATGGATTTGTGGCTGGCAATGAACAAATGGGTCAACGATGGTGTGTCCTTCCCTGGCGCGGCGTTTAAGCAGTGGATTCGAGAGTTTTATCAAGAGAACAAACTTGCCAGGGGCCAGATTGTGCTGCGGGGGCACAGGGTAAACCTGTCGAAGATTACCTGTCCGGTGCTGAATGTCGCCGGAACCCAGGACCATATTTGCAGCGTCCCGCAGGCCGAGGCAACAATGCGCCTGATTGGAAGCCAGGATAAAGAGTTCTTCACCATGCGCGCTGGGCACGTCGGGTTGCTGACCAGCCCCGATACGAAGCGGATACTCTGGCCCAAGCTGCGAAGCTGGCTGGAGCCGCGTTCAGAGACCAGCTTATAGATAGACGCGATGTATGTAAGAAGAGAAGGGCATTGAGGTATCCTCTGGAGGACCATATGACGAGTGTTGCAAAAAAGGCACTGCCCCAGGTCAGCGGCGATTTTTATCGCCTGAGTTCCCTGTTGTGCGAGGACGACCAGACCCTGCTGCACAAGCTGCGCGCCTTTCTACGTGCCGAGGTGACTCCCATCATCAATCACTACTGGACCCGCGAGGAATTTCCCCATCAGATCATCCCAGGGCTGGCCGCCCTCAAGGTCGCCGGCCTTGCGTATCGTGGCTATGGCTGCTCTGGCAAGAGCGCGCTCCTGGATGGATTTATGTTAATGGAGTTAGCCTGTGTTGATAGCTCCATCGCTACCTTTATGGGCGTTCACAGCGGATTGGCGATGGGCACCATTTATCTCTGTGGCTCCGAAGAGCAAAAACAACACTGGCTGCCGCCAATGGCGCGCTTTGAAACAATCGGGGCCTTTGGCCTGACCGAGCCAGATGTTGGCTCTGGGGCGTCTCGCGGCCTGACCACGACGGCGCGCCGCGAGGGCGATACCTGGGTCCTCAATGGGCAGAAAAAGTGGATTGGCAACGCCACCTTCAGCGATGTGACGGTCATCTGGGCGCGCGACCTGGCCGACAATCAAGTTAATGGCTTTCTGGTTGACAAGGGAACCCCTGGTTTCAAGGCCGAAAAACTGAAAGATAAGATCGCCCTGCGCGTGGTGCAGAATGCTCACATCACCCTCACCGATTGCCGCGTCCCAGAAGCCAATCGGCTGCAACACGCCAACTCTTTCAAAGACACAGCAGCCGTTCTACGGATGACACGGGCCGGTGTCGCCTGGGAAGCGGTGGGCTGCGCGATGGGAGCCTATGAACTGGCGCTCACCTATGCCCAGGAACGGCAGCAATTTGGGAAGCCGATAGGCAGCTTTCAGTTGGTGCAAGACCTGCTCGTGCGCATGCTTGGCAATATCACCGCCTCGCAGTGCATGGTGATGCGCCTGTCACAGATGCAGGATGAGGGTAATTTTAGCGACGAACATGCTTCGCTGGCAAAAGCATTCTGTACCGTCAAAATGCGCGAGACGGTAGGCTATGCCCGCGAACTGCTCGGCGGTAACGGGATTCTGCTCGATCACCACGTTGGCCGCTTTGTAGCCGATGCCGAGGCCATCTACTCCTATGAAGGCACCCGCGAGATGAACTCACTCATTGTGGGGCGGGCCATCACGGGCTTGAGCGCGTTTGTCTAAGTAGCAGGTCCCTACGTATTGGAAAAGAGATCGCGCAGCCGTCGGGGAAGCTGGTGCAGCCTCCCCCAGAAGCTCCTGTCAACATCTCCAACAGGTGGTGCCTCAGGGGTAGTGGCCGCCTGGGCCATTGCGAGTGCTGCCGGTTGGGGCATAGGATGCGCCATAAAAAACTCATACAGCGCCAGGCTGGCGTCTGGTCCCTTGGGGTCAGCATAGGAACCGTTGTAACTTCCACCCGACCAGGCATGGCGCATCCCAGCAACCTGCCAATAGGCTTGAATTTCTTTCCCCTGCACATCGTTCCACCGCTGCACGGTATATGCTCGCCCACCGGGAACCTGGCCGGAGGTGATGCTGCCTGGCATGGCAAAATCGGGGGCATAGCTGCCGCCAGAAGCCAGGCGATTGGTTTGCATCCATTGTTGCACCACCTGATCCCCATTGATCGGCGCAACAATATAATCGCTGGTTCCCTGGAATACAATCGTGGGAACGACACGCGCAAAGCTGCCCATCGCCTGATAGGCAAGCCGTCCTTGCTGCTCAGGGTCCGGGCCACCTCGGCGCATTGCTCTCAGGCCGGCATCCACGTTCGTCGCTGCCTGGTATTCTATTCCTGAGTGAATGCCAATGGCGGCAAATACATCTGGATAGGTACTGCCCAGGATGCCAGCCAGCGCTCCACCGGCAGAGAGACCGGCAACATACACGCGCGCGGGATTAATCGTCCAGTTCGCAGCGTCCTGCATTACCGCCTGAACGATTCCGATAACCAGCGCAGGCTCGCCACTGCCACGCAGGTGATTCGTCCTTTCAAACCAATTCCAGCAGCGCTGGCGGTTAGAAGCACCTGGTTGCTTTGGGTACAGTACAACAAATTGATGCCGATCAGCCAGTGCGTTCATCTGTGTCCCTGCCGCAAAGTCTTCTGGGGTTTGTCTACAACCATGCAGCATTACGACCAGCGGCACTGGTCGATCATCCTGATAGCCCTGGGGGATATAAACAAAGTAGGAGCGAGCGCCTTCAAGTCCGGTATAACTGAACTCTTGCCACATGGTCTGGATTATACCAAAGTTTAGCTGTTACGCGCCATCAGCGCGCAGAGGAGCACAAATTGTATAAACATGTCTTTATATTTTTGATAAGCAATTGGTACTGGACATTATACCAAGAATGAGGTACGCTTTCTTGGTAGGTTAGCTACCCCACCCGGCTGCATGATCTCTTCTATTTCTCACTCCACGTTGGAGATGGGCATTGGTTTAGCTTCCACGATGAGAAGGCGGTAACCTATGGAAGAGAGGTTCTCAGGAGCATGGACCGCAATTACAACTGATTTGGATACTGCTGCGTTGCTTCCGGACCGACGCGATGAGATAATCGCGCGCGTGTTGCAGCAACTGCTCACCAGTCTTCCGGCAGTTGGGACGGCTTTGATCTGGCCGAACCGTAAAGGCAATATGCCCTGGAAAGTCTACTACGCGGGCCTCAAACACTCTACGATGCATCGCTGGCTCTCCGCCCGCCTCAACCCCTCACTGGAGGTGACGGTCGGGCTGCTACAGCAAGACCTCACCAGAGTTCCGCTCGATCTGCCACCTCCTCTGCTCATACGCCTGCATCCCGCGCTTGCCACTCTGGGCGGTGTATGGCTCGTCTGGACCACTCCATCCCCAGTGGCTCTCCAGCCAGATGCCGTCAGCACGTGGCTAGAACCGGTGCGCCAGACCTTAGAAATAGTGCTTGAGGTTGAGGACCGAGAGGATCTCTATTTCTCTAACAGCTCGCCCCTGTCTGATCGGGAACTGATCAAGGCGCTGGCACATGGCGATAACCACGCCTTGTCTGCTTACCTCAGCCTGACACGAGTAGTGGCGCAAGCGAATTTGACCTTTTGGGGGCGAGTCTATCAAGATGTCGTCGAAGTCACCAGCCACCTGGGCGCGCAGCAGAACGGATTCGGCTTCGTCCTGGCGCGTGGACAGGGGGTTGGTGGCCGTGTCGCCGTCTCTGGCAAGCCAATCACCCTTGAGGATTATCGCAACTCCCCCTACCGCGATTCCAGCGTCAGTGATACCGTAGACCGCGAGCAAGTTCGGTCAGGGATGGCCGTCCCCGTTTTCTATTCGACGACGCCCGAAACACGTGGGCCGGTCACCGGAATCCTCTATGCTACACGCAGACTCGATATGCCCTTTTCACGAGCAGAACAGCTGCTCGTCCAGCGGCTGGCGCGGCGGCTTGAGCCGATGCCCCTGGAAGCGCGGCCCAGCTCGTTCGGCAGGCCCGATGTTCAGCCGCTTCCCGCCCAGAAAGCAGCCTGGCACGACCTGCTCCTCCATGCTACTCGTATTGAAGCCGTTGAAGCGTGGGCCAGCCAGCTCATTCAAGGCACGGTCATCGTCACCGACAGCGATGGTAAGCCCTATGTGCTAGCGCACAGCGACCAGATAGAGCAACTGAACGCAGCACGTCTGAGCCAGCCAGATCAGGTGCAGATATTGTCACTGGCTGCTCCTGGCGTGCCTCTGCCTGGTCAGGTCTATCTGTGTCCTTCCCTGCCACTGCCGCCTCCCCAGTGGCCCGATTTCTTTGCAGACCTGATTGTCGCCTGTAATGTCGTCATTGCCCGTCTGGAACAGGCCCAAGATCACCTGGGGCGCCAACGTGAACACTGGCTTCGCGCGTTGTTGCAGGGGAAAACGCTCCAGGCGGTTGAGCAGGATGGGTATCGTCTAGGGCTGCCGGTAGAACATGGTCAGATCTGGGTGCTGGCCTGGCCGCCGGGAACCATGCAAGCCATCAAATCGGTGCGCCAGCGCCTGACCGCCGAACGGGTTGTGCTGGACATCCTGAAAAGCCCGCTCACATTTTGTGAGGATGACCTGGCCGTCGTTCTGATCGCAGGGCAGGCGGCGACGCAGGCCCCCTCAAAGGTGCGCGATGCCCTTCTCAAACACTGTAGTCCACACCCACTCTGGCTCATTCACGGTGGGCTTTACCGTTCGCTCTCTGAGCTACAAACGGCGCTCCTCCAGGCGCTGGCGCTGGCGCGAAAAGCCCGCCGGGAATCGTCTGGCGAGTACGTGCTGGATATTCACGCCTGCGGCCTGGACAGCCTGTTAGAGCATCCCCGGCTGGCTGAAGAGTTGGAAACCTTCGCCCGAAAACTGCTCACCCCCTTACTCGAGTATGATGCCGCAACGGGTTCGCATCTGACCGAGACATTCGTGCTGGCCCAGACGCTGGGCTCGGCGCAAGCGGTCGCTGAGCATTTAGAGGTGCATGTCAATACCATTCGCTATCGGCTCCATCGCGCGGAAGACCTCTTGGGTGTCACCGCAGTTTCGCCCAAAGAGCAGACAGCGCTGGCATTGGCTGCGTTCACCTGGCAGCGCTTTCATATGGCGGAGCAGAACTGACCAAAGCTAAGCACACTCCTGCCTATTGTTTCTAAGAACAAAGAACCTGCTCCATTTTGTCTGCGGAAACATTGTTTCCGCTCCCCTGGCTGTTTACAATTTCCTCAACCTCAAAAAGAGCGTTTGCAGAATCGATTAGCCCCATGCCAGGAGGAAGCAAGCCCTATGAACGGTCTGATGATGGATTACCCGCTCACCCTACAGCACATTTTCAACCGCGCGCTCAGGCTCTTTCCCAAGCAGGAAGTTGTCACGCTGACAGAAGACGGCACCCACCGTTATACCTACGCCGACTTTGGCCGGCGCGCCACCCGCCTGGCCGCCGCACTGCATAAGGCTGGAGTCAAGTCCGGTGATCGCGTGGCGACCTTCGCCTGGAACAATTATCGCCACCTGGAACTCTACTTCGCCGTACCCTGCATGGGCGCGGTCTTGCACACCCTCAACATCCGGCTCTTCGCCGATCAGATCGTCTATATTGCCAACGATGCTGAAGATTCGATCATTTTCATCGATGGTGACCTGATTCCTTTGCTGGAACCGCTGGCTGATAAGCTCACAACCGTGCGGCAATATGTGGTGATGGGCACGCCTTCGCCCAAGGCGACCGGCAAACTCTCGCCCGTCATAGACTACGAGGAGTTTCTCAGCAGCGCCCCAGAAGACTTTGCCTGGCCCAGGCTCGATGAGAACGCTGCCTGCGCTATGTGCTACACGTCGGGCACCACCGGCAACCCCAAAGGCGTAGTCTACAGCCACCGCTCCACCTATCTGCACTCACTAGCGACCACTCAGGCGGATACTATGGCGCTGTCTGAACGCGATACCCTGCTGCCTATCGTGCCGATGTTCCACGCCAACGCCTGGGGCCTGGCCCACGCCGCGCCAATGGTTGGCGCCAGGCAGGTCTTCCCCAACCGCTTCATGGACCCGGCGAAAATTGCCAGCACAATTGAGGCCGAGCATGTAACGTTTGCGGCTGGCGTTCCTACCATTTGGATTGGTCTGCTCCAGGTTCTTGCCAAACAACAATTTGATCTCTCCAGCCTGAACCGTATTATCTGTGGTGGCTCTGCCGTCACGCCCAGCCTGATCGCTGGACTGCAACAGCATAGCTTGCGAATCATCCAGGCGTGGGGCATGACGGAAACATCCCCGTTTGCCACCATCAGCACGATACGGCCACAGTTTGACCATCTCTCGACCGAGGAACAGTACCCCATCCGCGCTAAACAAGGCAACGCAGTCCCTGGCGTGGACTTGCGCGTGGCGGATCTGTCAACAGGTCAGGAAGTCCCCTGGGATGGGAAGACCTATGGGGAAATCCAAGTGCGCGGCCCCTGGATCGCTGCTGCCTACTACCACGATGACAACCCCGACGCCAAGTTTGTGGATGGCTGGTTCCGCACTAGCGATGTTGCTACCATTGATGAGGATGGTTATATCCAGATTGTGGATCGCACTAAAGACCTCGTCAAGTCCGGCGGCGAATGGATCTCCTCGGTTGAGCTGGAGGGTCTGATTATGGGCCATCCACACGTGCTGGAGGCAGCCGTCATTGCCATTCCCCATCCCGTCTGGCAAGAGCGTCCGGTTGCCTGTGTGGTGCCAAAGCCAGAATTCAAAGACCAGATTACCAAGGACGAGCTTCGTGACTATTTGAGTTCACGAGTCGCCAAATGGTGGCTGCCCGATGAGGTCTTTTTTCTCGATGCGCTTCCCAAGACCAGCGTTGGGAAATTCGACAAAAAGGTACTGCGCGCCCGGTTTACCGAGAGCGCGCTGTCTGGATAGTCGCGCAGACATCACCAAGCGAAGGAGTGCAACCAATGAACAGGAGTAATTCAGCGTAACTATTCAGGAGGGGATTGCACAGGCTGGTAGGATAGGGACATGACAGGAGCAGAACGCATCGCCCACCTGGAGGCCGAAATCGCAGCGTTGTGGGCAGAAGTGAAGGCCCTGCGCAAGCAGTTGGCGCGGATGCTGGCTCTGCAGCACGAACGAAAAAGGCCCCTGAGCAAAGATAGCCATAACAGCAGTAAGCCGCCTTCCACCGATGGCCCGACCCGCAAGACGCGCAGCCAGCGCATCCCAAGCGGGCGGAGGACAGGAGGCCAGCGGGGTCATCCTGGGTCTACCTTGCCATTGGTGGAGCAGCCCGACGAGGTGTTCCAGCATCGTCCCCAACGCTGCGCTGGCTGCCAATACCCGTTAGAGGAAGTGGAGGGCGACGTGATCGAACGCCGCCAAGTGCAGGATCTGCCCCCGTGGAAGTTAGTGGTCAGCGAACATCAGGTGGAGCAGGTGCGCTGTCCGCAGTGCCAGCAGGTGAGCCGTGGAACGTTCCCGGCTGAGGTAAGTGCGCCCGCGCAGTATGGGGTTCATGTGCGGGCGCTAGCGGTGTATCTGTATCAGGCCCAATTTGTCCCTGCCGAGCGCACCTGTGAGGCACTCGCCGAGTTGTGTGGGTGCGAGTAACTACTCAGGTCCATAGCGGCCCAAGACATTGGCAACCAATTTGGGCAGTAA
>CAZFWN010000121.1:0-16850 GCA_964522745.1 uncultured Ktedonobacterales bacterium | reverse complement strand
TGCGCCAGGTCGCTATTTGACAGCCCTGAAGCGCTGTGCTACCATTCTCATGAAACAATGGTGAGGAAAAGGATTATTCGCTATGCTGCCATTTCCTGCATACGTTCCCATCTTTATCTTGATTGGTCTGGCGATCCTCTTTGCCGGGCTGGTGACAGCGGTTACCTTCATCCTGGGGCCGAAAAAGCCTTCGCCGGAGAAGTTGGCGCCGTATGAGTCCGGCATCCGGGACATTGAGCCGCTCAAGCGCCGCTTTCCGGTGAAGTATCTGATGACGGGCATGCTGTTCATCGTCTTTGACATCGAGGCCGTTTCATTTTATCCGCTGGCGGTGCTGCTGAGAACCGATCTGAAGGTGTTTGGACTGATCGAACTGGTAATCTTCCTGGTGATTTTGATGATCGCCTATCTCTATGTCTGGCGAAAGGGAGCATTCCAATGGGAGTAACCAACCCCTGGGAGCCAGTACAAACCATCTCGAACGCCCAGACGCCCCGCCTGACGCGGGGCGTCCATGTGGAGTCTGGGACTGGCATTCTACTGACTCAAGTGAATAAGCTGCTCGGCTGGAGCCGCAGCTCATCGCTGTGGCCGGCGCTATTTGGCCTGGCCTGCTGCGCCATCGAGATGATGGCGACCAGCGCTGCGCGCTTCGACCTGGCGCGCTTTGGCGCGGAGGTCTACCGCGCCAGCCCCCGGCAGGCCGATCTGATGATTGTCGCCGGGCGCTGCTCAACCAAGATGGCTCCGGTCATTCGGCAGATTTACGATCAGATGCCCGATCCCAAGTGGGTGATTTCGATGGGCGCGTGCGCCTCCTGCGGCGGCGTCTTCAATAACTACGCAATTGTGCAGGGCGTGGATAAGATCATTCCGGTGGATATTTTTATCCCCGGCTGCCCGCCGACGCCCGATATGCTGCTCTATGGTTTTAACCAATTGCAGGAGAAGATTCGGCTGGGCATCCCGAATCCGCCCGATCCGCTCAAGGTTGGCCTGGTGAAAGACCTGGGCAGCGAAGACTAAGAGGGCATAAACGTTATGGCCGAAACAATCAATACACTGGCGGCAAAGACAGTAGAGTTGGTGCGAAGCAAGTTTGGCGAGGCTGTTCTGGAGGTCGTTGAGCATCGCGGCGAAACAACCATTGTCTTATCGCCGGAGAAAGTACCAACTGTTGCCAAATTCCTGCGCGATCATGCCGCGCTGCGTTATAATTTCATGGCGGACTTAACCGCAGTGGACTGGCCGGAGCGCGAGCCGCGCTACGATGTCGTCTATCACCTGATGTCCACGCGAACGCGCGCCGTCGTGCGGCTGAAGACGCGCGTGGGCCAGCCAGGTGAAGAACACCCGGCGGTGCCAACGGTGAGTACGGTCTGGCCCACCGCCAACTGGTACGAGCGCGAGGTCTACGATCTCTTTGGCATTACTTTCACCGGCCATCCCGACCTGCGGCGCATTCTGATGCCAGACGATTGGACCAGCCATCCACTACGCAAAGACTATCCGCTGACCGGCGTTGAATTGCCGGAGCCGCATTGGGGCGGACAGGTGCCTTTGAATCAGCCCTTGCCTGAGGGCATAGGGCGTCAAACGATGCGTGTCACACACAGCCGCCCACCCACGCCGCCGCGCCCTGAGCCGGAGCCGGGAGAATAGGGGGCGAGGGAACAGACGATGCTTGAACAGCAATCTGACTTGCATATTACCGACAGCGTACAGATCGATGAGAAGACCCGCGTTGATACGATGACTATCAACATGGGGCCGCAGCACCCTTCGACGCATGGAGTGCTGCGGCTGATCGTGACGCTGGAAGGCGAAACTGTCGTCAAGATCGTGCCGGATATTGGCTATCTGCATACCGGCATCGAGAAGACGGCGGAGGCAAAGAGCTATTTCCAGGCGCTGGTCGTGACTGACCGCATGGACTATCTGGCCCCGCTCTCCAATAACCTGGGCTATTCGCTGGCGGTTGAAAAACTGCTGGGCGTGGAGGAGATGCCGGCCAAGGCCGTCTACGCCCGCGTTTTGCTGGTGGAGTTGCAGCGCATTGCCAGCCATCTGGTCTGGCTGGGCACCAGCGCGCTGGACCTGGGCGCGCAAAGCATGTTCCTCTACTGCTTCCGCGAGCGCGAGATGATTCTGGACATCTTTGAACTCTGCGCGGGCGTGCGCCTGATGACCAGCTATATCATGCCGGGCGGCTTGCAGGCCGATCTGCCGCCTGGATTTGATGAGAAGGTACAGGAATTCCTCGATGTGTTCCCGCAGCGCTTGCAAGAATATCACGACCTGCTGACCAATAACCAGCTTTGGATTGAGCGTACCAAGGGCGTGGCAAAAATCAGCGCTGAAGATGCCATTGCCTGGGGGTGCAGCGGGCCGGTGCTGCGCGGCAGCGGTGTCGCCTGGGATGTGCGCAAGATGTTCCCCTATGCGGGCTACGAGCAGTTTGATTTCGATATTCCGGTGGGCAGCAATGGCGATGTCTATGATCGCTATCTGGTACGCATGCTGGAGATGCAGGAGAGCCTGAAGATTGTGCGGCAAGCGCTAGAGGGTATGCCGACGGGGCCATATCAGATCAGTGATCGCAAGGTTGTGCCGCCGCCCAAGTGGGCAGTCTCTACTAATATGGAGGCGCTGATTCATCACTTCAAGCTCTACACCGAGGGCTACCGGCCCCCCAAGGGCGAGGTCTATCAACGCATCGAGGCACCCAAAGGCGAATTGGGTTTCTATCTGGTGAGCGATGGCACAGCACGACCCTATCGCATGCACGTTCGCGCGCCGTCGTTTGCGAATCTTGAGGCGCTGCCTCTCATGGCGCAGGGCGAACTGCTGTCGGATGTGATCGCCGCCATTGGTAGTATCGATATTGTGCTGGGCGAGGTTGACCGCTAGCGAGGGCGACCCGACGAGGGGCCGCGTTCTGAGAAGAAAGATAAGGACCGGGTCGTGGTTTCAGAAGAGGCGAAACAACGCATGCGGGCCGCCGCCGCGAAATATCCGACGCTGCGCTCAGCGGTGCTGCCTGCGCTCCATATTGCTCAGGAAGAAGAAGGCTATATCACCGAGGACGCGCTGGAAGCGGTGGCCGAGGTGCTGCACCTCAATCCCGACGAGGTGAAGACCGTCGCCACGTTCTATACTATGTTTTTCAAAGAGCAGCCGGGCAAGCGCGTCATCAAGGTCTGCAACAGCATCTCGTGCTATCTGCGCGGCTGCGATCAACTGGTGGAACATCTGGAGGAGCGGCTCGGCATCAAACGCGGCGAGACCACGCCAGATGGGCGCTTTACGCTGCTGACCGCCGAGTGCCTGGCCTCCTGCGGCACGGCGCCGGTGCTGCAAGTCAATGATGAATTTGTCGAGAATGTCACGCTGGAAAGCGCCGACGTGCTGCTTGCCGCGCTCAACCACGAGATCGACGCAGGAGATGGCAATCGCTCTCAGGTTCAACCAAAGCCAGGAACTCAGGGCGCTCCTGGTATTTCTGGCACGCCGGAGCAGGCCAAAACCGAGGCCGCCGGGCCGAAGCGCCGCTGAAAGAGATGATATGCAATGCCTGAATTGATTATTACCAAAGATATGGATGTGCCGGGCATTGATACGCTGCCAATCTATCGCCAGCACGGCGGCTATCAGGCGCTCGAAAAAACGCTCAAAAACTATCAGCCCGATGAGGTGATGGAGATCGTCAAGAAATCTGGGCTGCGCGGGCGCGGCGGCGCGGGCTTTCCCACCGGCACAAAATGGAGCTTTCTGCCCAAAGAAAGCCCCAAGCCGCGCTACCTCTGCTGCAATGCCGATGAGAGCGAGCCGGGCACCTTCAAAGACCGCATGATTATGGAGAAGAAGCCGCATCTGCTGGTGGAAGGGCTGATTCTCTCCGCCTACGCGACCAAAGTGCATCATGCGTTTATTTATGTACGCGGCGAGTTAGCGCTGGCCGGGCGGCAGGTACAGCGGGCCGTTGAGGAAGCCTACGAGGCCGGCTATATCGGCAAGAATATCCTGGGCAGCGGCTATGATCTGGAGATCACCGTGCATCGGGGCGCGGGCGCCTATATCTGCGGCGAAGAGAGCGCGCTCATGGAGTCGCTGGAGGGCCGGCGCGGCTATCCACGCCTCAAGCCGCCATTCCCGGCGGTGGTGGGTCTCTATGGCGGCCCAACAGTGATTAACAACTGCGAGACGCTCGCCACCGTACCAGCTATCCTGACTGGCGGCTCCGACTGGTACGCCGGCTTTGGCACTGAGAAGAGCAAGGGCACACGCATCTACTGCTTGAGTGGGCATGTCAACAAGCCTGGCAACTACGAACTGCCGCTGGGCACGTCGCTGCGCACATTGATTGAGGATTACGGCGGTGGCGTCTGGAAGGGCAAGCAACTGAAGGCGGTGATTCCCGGCGGGTCATCGACGCCCATGCTGACCCCGGATAAGCTAGATACGCCGATGGATTTCGAGTCTATCGCGGCGGCGGGTTCGATGCTTGGCTCAGCCGGGGTAATTGTCTTTGACGAGGATACCTGCATTGTCGGCGCGGTGCTGCGCATGACCGAGTTCTACCGCGATGAGTCGTGCGGTAAATGTACGCCCTGCCGCGAGGGTACGTACTGGCTGGTGGAACTGCTGGAGCGGCTGGAGCATGGGCAGGGCAAAGAATCGGATGTGCCGCTCTTGCTCGACATTTGCGACAACATCGCAGGCAAATCGTTCTGTCCATTGGGCGACGCCGCCACATCGAGCATTGTGAGCAGTATTAAGCAATTCAAAGACGAATATCTCTATCATGTCCGCGAGGGCCATTGTATGGTTGGTCCTGGGGCGTTGGCGACAGCAGGAATTGCCCACTAAAAGAAACACGAGATAGATTGTTATGGCAGAAGAAACATCACAGCTTATCAACGTGACCATCGATGGTAGCACAGTTCAGGTGCCACCGGGCACGGTGGTCTGGAAGGCCGCGCAGATGGCGGGGATTGAGATTCCCATCTATTGCTATCATCCTAAGATGCCGCCGCTGGGCGCCTGCCGGATGTGCTTTGTCGAGATCGAGAAGGCGCCCAAGCCGCCGCAAACGGCCTGCACGACGGTCTGTACAGAGGGGATGGTCGTCCACACCGACACGGCGCTAGTGAAGAAAGCACGCCAGGGCACACTGGAATTTTTGCTAATTAATCATCCGCTCGATTGCCCCATCTGCGACAAAGGCGGCGAGTGCGACCTGCAAGACTTCACCCTGCGGCATGGACCTGGAGGCAGCCGCTTCGACCTGACCAAACGCCACTATCTCAAGCCGATTCCGGTCAGCGATAACGTCTATCTGGACCGCGAGCGCTGTATTGCCTGCCAGCGCTGTGTGCGCTTCTCGCAGGAAGTGGCGATGGACGAAGAGGGCTTGATTCTGAATGATCGCGGCTTCAAGATCGAGGTCAGCACCCCGCCTGGAAGCAAGTTCAACAGCATCTTCTCTGGCAATACCGTTGAGATGTGCCCGGTGGGCGCTTTGACGGCGAAGAGCTACCGCTTTGTGACACGGCCCTGGGAACTGCGTAAAACGCCCAGCGTTTGCGCCAATTGCAGTGTGGGCTGCAACGTGCGCGTGGATGTGCGTGTAGATCGCATTCTGCGGCTGATGTCGCAGACCAACGATAGCATCGATGATGGCTGGCTGTGTGACCGAGGGCGCTGGGGCTATGGCTATGTGAACAGCCCAGAGCGGCTGCTCAGCCCGATGATTCGCAAGAACGGCCAGCTTGAGCCGGCTAGTTGGGATGAGGCGCTTGGTCTGGTCGCCACTAAGTTGCAAGAGATCGCCAAACGCGACGGTCCGCACGCTGTTGGCGGCATTGGCTCTACGCACACGACCAACGAAGAAGCCTATCTTTTCCAGAAGCTCTTCCGCGCCGCGATTGGCACCAACAATATCGATCACCATCATGGCGCCTTCCCGGCAGTCGAGCCGGGGCAGTTGCCCTGGGTCTGGACGGACAGCATCGCGGGTTTGGACAGCGCCTCGCATATCGTGCTGTTTGCAGCCGACCCCTACGAGCGCCAGCCGGTCATCGATCTGCGCATCAAGAAGGCGCTGCGAGCAGGCGCGAAAATCTACGTGGTCTCCGACAAGCCTACCAAGCTGGATCGCCTGGCAACGTTGAAGCTGACCTATCAGACCGGGCATCTTGACGCGGTGGTACGGGCGCTGCTGAATGTGGTCTTCACCGAACATCTGGCGCGTGGCCCATTCGTTGAGGAGCAGCCGGAACGACTGAAGGCGCTCCAGGCGGCATCGCCTGAGGGCGCGGCAGAACACGCGGCTAAGATTGCCGGCGTGGAGAGTGAGGCAGTGCGCGCGCTGGCACGCGAGATCGCCGGGGCGAAGGGCGCGGTGCTGCTCTATGACGAGATGGTGCTGAGCGAAGAGGAAACGCCGACGCTGGCCGCCGATTTGCTCAATCTGGCGATGGTGACTGGCAATGTTGGCCGGCCAGGCGCCGGGGTTGGCCCACTGTTTGAGGATAATAACTCGCTGGGCGCCCGCGACATGGGCCTCTTGCCCGACAGTTTACCAGGCTACGTCAGCCTGGAAGACGCGGCGATGCGGGCGCGGCTGCGCACTATTTGGGGGCTGAGCGCGCCTAAGAAGCCTGGCCTACCCTACGAGCAGATGCTGAGCGGCGGCGTCAAAGCCCTTTATGTGCTGGGCGCGAACCCGGCGCGGCATATGGCCGATGCTGCTCTGCTGGACAAGCTAGAGTTCCTGGTGGTGCAAACCCTCGCGCTGAACGAGACGGCGCAGTACGCCGATGTGGTGCTGCCTGCACTCTCGTTTGCCGAGAAAGAAGGCACCTTCACCAACACCGAGCGCGCGGTGCAGGCGGTGCGCCAGGCGATGCGCCCACTGCCCGGCCCCAAGGCCGATTGGGAGATTCTGACGGCGCTGGGCCAGCGCATGAAGCAGGATTGGCACTATTCCAGCCCGCGCGCGGTGCTGGCGGAGATTGCCCGCGTCGCGCCGATCTATAGCGGGCTGAGTTGGGAACTGGTGAGCAAGCGTCAAGGCGTGCGCTGGCCGGCCCTGCAGGAGAACGTGGCAACTGGCGGCTCGGCCTCTCTGCCATTTGATCTGTTTACCACTGGACTCCCGCCAGTGAAGGAAGAAGCCGAAACGTTGGCAGCGGGCGATTAAGAAGCCAGCGGCCCATAGAGGAATGTCTATGCCGGATACAACCATTTATTTACTCGCCACCGTTGCCAAGGCGATCATCCTGATCGGAGCGCTGCTCACGGCGTTTGCCTATCTGACGCTGATCGAGCGGCGGGTGGTTGCCATTATGCAGACGCGCTACGGCCCCAATCGCGCTGGGCCATTCGGCTTGCTCCAACCGCTGGCCGACGCGCTCAAAATGATCTTCAAAGAGCAGATCATCCCCAACAAGGCGCGCGTGCTGGTCTATCTGGTCGCGCCGTGTATCTCGATTATCGTGGCGCTCGCAGCCTTTGGCACCGTTCCGCTGGGCGGGCACTGGCTGGGGGACGGCAAACCCAATCCCTGGGATCCCTTCATCGCGGATTTTAACGTTGGACTTCTCTATATCTTTGCAATCTCCTCGCTGGCGGTCTATGGCATTGTGCTGGGCGGCTGGGCGTCGGGCAACAAGTATTCGCTGCTTGGCTCGCTGCGCAGCGCGGCCCAGATGGTCTCTTATGAAGTCAGCCAGGGTTTGGCGATCATGGGCGTGCTGATATTCGCCAGCACGTTGAGTATGCTGGGCATCGTCAAGGGCCAGGTAGACCTGGGGCTGCCGTATATCTTCGCGCAGCCGCTGGGCTTTGTCCTCTACTGCATCGCGGCGGTGGCCGAGGTCAATCGGGCGCCCTTCGATCTGCCAGAGGCCGAGCAAGAGTTGGTCGCCGGGTATCTGACGGAGTACAGCGGTCTGCGCTGGAGCCTCTATCAGATGGCTGAGTACATCAATATGATTACCGTCAGCGCAATCGCTATCACGCTCTTCCTGGGCGGCTGGACGCTCTGGCCGATCAACAACGGCACCTTCACTAGCTGGCCGTTCCTGTGGTTCCTGATCAAGCTGGGCATCGCGCTGTTTATCTTCATGTGGCTGCGCGCCACGCTGCCGCGCATCCGCTATGACCAACTGATGAAGATCGGCTGGCGCGTGCTGCTGCCGCTGGCAGTGCTGAATCTGCTGTTCACGGCGATTGCGGCGGCGTTTGACTGGCCCTGGTGGTCCACCGGCGCCTTTGGCCTGGGCGTGCTGATTATTGCCGCGATTGTCTGGACCGTCCGGCGTGGCCGGTCACAAGGCGAGCGGCCCGAAGCGGCGCTCAAGCAGGGTATGCTGCCGCCGAGCGTCAAGCTGGTGCATCTGGCTCCGGCTGGCGCGGCAAGCAAGGTCGCTGTTGATAGCGTCAGTGAAGAAAGCACGACAGGCGAGACCACAACAGAGAAGTCTGAGAATCCTGGCGAAAAATCGGAAGCAGCCGTTTCTAAAAAATAGAGTCAAGAAGGTTCATCATGGCATTCGATATTATCAAAGGTCTGAATACCACCCTGAAGAACGCGGGGCGGAAGAAGACCACCATTTCCTACCCGGAGCAGAAGCGGCAATTGCCGCCGCGCTTCCGGGGCCGGCATGTGCTGCACCGCTATGCCAATGGCGAGGAGCGCTGCGTTGGCTGCTTTCTCTGCGCGGGCGCCTGCCCGGCAGACGCGATTTATATTGAAGCGGAAGAAAACGACCCAGAGCAGCCGACCTCGCCAGGCGAGCGCTACGCGCGCGTCTTTGATGTGAATCTGCTGCGCTGCATCTTCTGCGGCTACTGCGAGCAAGCCTGCCCAACCGGCGCGATCACGCTGGAGCAAGAATACGAGCTGGCGGCGTATGACCCGGCGGAGATGGTCTATCACAAAGAGCAATTGCTGGAGCCAGTTGGGCAGGCCACACGCGGCTCGTTGGACGCCTGGGCTGATCCGCCGCCGGAGCAAACCCCACAGCCGGTGCCGCAGCGGCGCGGCTACTTCGATGGGCTGGAAGCCTCGGCGGCAGCCGTCGGCCAGGGCGACATTGAGGCGAAGGCGCCGCTTATCAAGGAGGCAGAGGAGGAAGAGGGCACTCAGCCCTGACAAACATGACTTCTACGACATTTGCTTTTGTGGCACTTGCAGTCACAGCCATCCTTTCCGGGTTGGGCGTGATCTTATTCCGTAACGCGGTCTACAGCGCCTTGAGTCTCATCCTCAACCTGTTTAGCCTGGCGCTTTTTTTCTTACTGCTGAACTCGCTGTTTCTGGCGGTGGTGCAGGTGTTGGTCTATACCGGCGGGATCATGGTGCTGTTCCTGTTTGTGGTGACGATGCTGGCGCCCAACGCGCAGGACTCGGAGCAGCGCGACCCGATCCCCTGGCAGAAAGGCGCGGCGGCTGGCCTGGGCATCATCCTGGCGGGCGGCATCTCGTATCTGCTGGTCAATACCGTACTCAGCCCAGCAGCGCGGGCCTCTGGCGCAGCCAGTCTTTCAAAAGCCGTCGGCCCGACAGACCAGAGCATCCAGGCGTTTGGCAACGCGCTGTTTCATGGCTTTCTTTTCCCGTTTGAGGTGACGAGCGTGCTGCTGGTCGTCGCCATCCTAGGCGCGCTGGTGCTGGGAAGAAGGGCATCGAGAGATTAAGAGGAGAATCGGCTTGACCGGGGAAGAGGCAGGCAATGGCTGAGCAAGAGACACAGCAAGCAATATCGCCACGCCAACCCAACAAGAGAAAATATACATTCACCGGGATAATCTGTATACTTGGTTTTCTGGGGATGGGATTGCTTGCCACTATGCTTGGATTGCTAGTCTATGGTTTCTTGTCTGACCAGCCAGGTGTGTACCTCGTCGATCTCGTAGTTTCTCTTGCAGGTCTCACCTTGCTGAATGCTCTATTTCGGCTGGTCTTCAAGCGTTTTGGTATGGAAGAAGTGCTTTATGCTGGCAATCAAAAAGAAACAGCAAAGCAAAGATTGAGTGAAGCCCTCACCACAGGGCGCGAGACCTATGCCAAAGTCAAAGAAGAACTAAGAGCGCGCTATGGGCACGCAATGACTGGTGAAGACTAATCAATTATTGAGGATAGATGCTTATGCCACCAGAGCAACCAACAGGCTATTTAATTGTCAGCGCGGTGCTGTTCACTATTGGGGTGGTGGGCGTGCTGGTGCGGCGCAACCCGCTGATTATGTTCATGTCGATTGAGCTAATGCTCAACGCGGTGAACCTGTCGTTTATGACCTTTGCCCATTATCTCGATTCGGCGGATGGCTGGATATTTGTCTTTCTGGTGCTGACGGTGGCCGCCGCCGAGGTGGTTGTCGGGCTGGCAATTATCGTTTCCATCTTCCGCACGCGGCATAACGTGGACGTGGATGAGCTAGATTCGATGAAGGGGTGAGCGATGCAGGTCTTTGATTTAACGCCGCTGGTGCTGCTGCTGCCCCTGCTGGGATTTCTGATCATCGGCAGCTTTCGGCTTTTTGGCTGGCACGAGCGACACGAGGCGATCAGTTGGATCGGCTGTGGCAGCATCGCGCTAGCCTTCATCTGCGCGGCCATCAGCTTTGGCACGCTGATTAACGCGGCCAGCCAGGCGCACGATACGACTATCTGGAATTGGGTCGTTTCTGGCAAGCTGAGCATCAACTTTGGGCTGCGGCTCGACCCGCTCTCCTCAGTGATGCTGCTGGTGATTACCGGGGTGGGCTTGTTGATTCACATCTACTCAGTTGGCTATATGCACGGCGACCCCGGTTACTGGCGCTACTTTTCCTTCCTGAACTTCTTTATCTTCGCAATGGTCCTGCTGGTCAGCGCCGATAATTACCTATTCCTGCTGATCGGGTGGGCGCTCGTTGGCCTGGCTTCATACCTACTGATCGGCTTCTGGTATGAGCGGCCTTCGGCGGTGGCGGCGGCCAAGAAAGCCTTTGTCGTCAACGTGATTGGCGATTTCGGGCTGATGCTGGCGATCTTCCTGCTCTATGGCAAGTTTGGCTCCTTAGGCTATAGCCCGATTCTCTTCAGCGGCCCGAACGGCACGAGCGCCGCTGCTTCTGCCTTTGGGCAGAATGACCCAATGCTGCTG
Source organism: uncultured Ktedonobacterales bacterium (assembly GCA_964522745.1). Lineage (GTDB taxonomy): Bacteria > Chloroflexota > Ktedonobacteria > Ktedonobacterales > DATBGS01 > DATBHW01. The sequence continues at coordinate 5,695 of CAZFWN010000121.1, read as the reverse complement.
GCAATCACGCTGCTGCTCTTCGTGGCCTGCGCCGCAAAATCCGCGCAGCTTCCGCTGCACGTCTGGCTGCCGGACGCGATGGAAGGCCCCACGCCGGTCAGCGCGCTGATCCATGCTGCTACAATGGTCACGGCGGGCGTCTATCTGGTGGCGCGCTCGGCCAATCTGTATAACCAGGCGCCGATTTCGTTGTGGGTGGTTGCCGGCGTCGGCGGGCTGACGGCTCTCTTTGCCGCCAGCATTGCCCTGGTACAGAACGACATCAAGCGCATCCTGGCCTATTCGACGATCAGCCAGCTTGGCTATATGTTTATGGCCGAGGGCGCGGGCAATTACTCTGCCGGCATCTTCCATCTGACCACTCATGCCTATTTCAAGGCGCTGCTCTTCATGTGCGCCGGCGCGTTGATTCACGCGCTGGGCGGCGAGCAGGATATTCGCAAGATGGGCGGGCTGCGCGGGCGGCTGAAATGGAGCTACTGGACTTTTATCGTTGGTGGCCTGGCAATTGCAGGCATTGTACCTTTTGCCGGCTTCTGGAGCAAAGATGCTATTCTGGGCACCTTGCTGCAACGAGGCTCTGTGGCCGGAGGCAGCCCCTGGTATCTGGTGCTTTACGGGGTGGGCTTGCTCACCGCGATTCTGACCGGCTTCTATATGTTCCGGCTGATCTTCGTCGTCTTTCACGGTTCGTATCGCGGCGGCGAAGCTGTGCCGCAGCCAGAGGGCCAGGTGAACGCGCAGGCGCGCCAGCGGCGGCGGTCAGCTAACCCGCTCGCGCATGTGCATGAGGCGCCCTGGATTATGCTGGCGCCAATGGTGGTGCTGGCGTTCCTGTCCCTGGTGGGCGGCCTCTATGGCACACCCTGGTTCGATGCGCTGGGCCAGTTTCTCACGCCGGTCTTTGGCACTGGCTTCAATCTGGATAGCTTTGTCTTGCAGGGTGCGGCGCTCTGGATTTCGTTTGGCGTCGGTCTGCTGGCTGCTGCTCTGGGTATTGGCATCGCTGCCCTGATGTATGCGCGGCGCGCGCCGAGCCTCCAGCCGATGCGCACCATCTTCTACAAGACCCTGCTCAACAAATATTGGATTGATGAGATCTATGATTGGATCATCGTCAAGCCGATTGTTGGCATGGGCTATCTAACCAGCCGGGCACTTGAGGGTGGGCTGTTTGACGGGGGCAGTCGCGGGCTGGCCTGGCTGGTTGGCAAGACCAGCGTGAGCTTGCGGGCGGCGCAGACCGGCTATGTGCGTAATTACGCGCTGATCTTCCTGATTGGCGCGATTCTGATTTTGCTCTATTATGTGGCACGGCCCTGAACAGAGGGGACGATAAGAAAACATTATGCAGTTTCCATTACTTTCAGTCATTATCTTCCTGCCGGTGGTGGCCGGAGTGCTGCTGCTCTTCCTGCCACGCGGCTGGGCCAAGCCCTGGGCGCTGTTCTGGGCCGTCGTCGATCTGATCCTGGCGATCATCATGATTGTTCGCTTCGATGTCAACCAGACCAGCCTCCAGGCCACCGAGACGATCTCCAATTGGATTCCAGGCTTCGGCGTCAGCTATGCCGTCGGCGTCGATGGTATCAGCGTCTTTCTGGTTGGGCTGACGACGCTGATGACCGTTGTGGCTCTTGGCGCCTCGCTGTGGAGCATCACCACGCGCGAAAAAGAATACATGGCGCTGATGCTGCTGCTGGAGACCGGTGTGCTGGGCGTCTTCCTCTCCACCAACCTGTTTTTGTTCTACCTCTTCTGGGAAGTGATGTTGATTCCGGCCTACTTCCTGATCGGTACGTGGGGCGGCCCGCGCCGCGTCTATGCCGCCATCAAGTTTGTGCTGTATACGGCGGTGGGCAGCCTGCTTATGCTGGTCGGCATCATCTCTTTTGGCGTGCTGCATCAGTACAATACGCCGCACGGCACCTTCACACTGGACATCACACAACTGGCGAAGACGCCGCTGACCGGAAGCGAGGGCATCCTGCTCTTCCTGGCCTTCTTTGCGGCCTTTGCGGTGAAAGTGGGGCTGGTGCCCTTCCACTCCTGGCTGCCCGATGCTTACTGCGAGGCGCCGACGCCGGTAACGGTGATGCTTTCCAGCGTGATGACCAAAACGGCGGCCTATGGCTTTATCCGCTTCTGCATTGGCCTCCTGCCCAACGCGACGCACACACTGGTGCCGCTGATGGAGATTCTGGCCGTCGTGAGCATCCTATACGGCGCGGTGCAAGCGCTGGTGCAGACTGACTTCAAGCGCTTGATCGCCTATTCCAGCATCAGCCATCTTGGCGTCGTCATCCTGGGACTCTTCGCGCTGAATAGTCAAGGGCTAGAGGGTGGCGTCTTGCAGATGGTCAATCACGGCGTCACCACCGGAGCGCTCTTCTTGATCGCCGGCTTCATGGAGGCCCGCACCGCCACGCGCAAGCTGGAAGACTATGGCGGGCAGGCGCGGCGGTGGCCGCTGCTCTCGGTGGTCTTTCTGATTATCGCGCTCTCATCGCTCGGCTTGCCTGGGCTGAACAGCTTTGCCGGCGAGTTTCTGGCGCTGCTGGGTACGTTCCACGCCAATGTAGTCTACGGCATTCTGGGCACGCTGGTCGTCATCCCGGCGGCCTGGTATATGCTGCGCTTCTTCCAGGGCGTGATGCACGGGCCGGAGCAGGAACGCGGGCCGGTAGCAAACGCGGCGCGCAAGGGGCTGGCGCTCGATCTGGCACAGCGGGAATTTGCGGTGCTGCTGCCGCTGCTGCTGCTGATCTTCTATATTGGCTTCGTGCCGGGGCAGTTGACCAGCGCAATTGATAAAAGCGTGAATCACCTGCCTGGGGTCCAGACCACCTATGTCAATCCATTACATACGAGCCAGGTAACATCACAAAGAGATCACAACCCTGTTGAGCAGGCATATGTTCTTCACTATCATAGGGGTGCCTGATGCCATTTTTATATACTCCAAACGCGGCAGATTGGGGACGAGCGGCGCCAGAAGTGGTGATCGCCGGGTGCGGCTTACTGCTGCTCGTGGCCGATCTGCTCGTGCCTGCCGGCAAGAAAGGCTGGCTGGCGCTGGCGGCGCTGCTCGCGCTGGCCGGCGGTTTTGCCGCTACCATCACGCTTTTTGTAGTGGGCGATAGCCAGCAGGCGTTCTTTGGCATGGTGAGCGATGACTGGCTGGCGCTGGTCGGCAACCTGATCGTGCTGAGCGCGGCTACGCTGGCCGTCCTGCTTTCGCCCGGCTATCTCGAACGGCAGGGCGTCACTCAGATCGGCGAATACTACGCGCTGATCCTGTTTGCCACCAGCGGCATGATGCTGATGGGCGCGGCGACGAACTTTATGATCATCTTTCTGGCGCTGGAAGTGCTGTCGCTGGCGCTCTATATCCTGTCGGCCTTTATCTACCAGCGCTTCAAGTCGCAGGAATCGGGCATGAAATATTTCCTGCTCAGTTCCTTTGCCTCCGGCTTTCTGTTGTATGGCATGGCGCTGATCTATGGCTCGACGGGGACGACCAGCCTGAGCGGTATCAATGCGTTTCTGAGCAAGCATGCCCCCAAGCTCAGTCAGGGCAGCTTTGGGACCGACTTTGGCCCAATGCTGGTGATCGGCCTGGGGCTGCTGGCGGTGGGCTTTGCCTTCAAGGTCTCGGCGATTCCCTTCCATGCCTGGACGCCCGATGTCTACGAAGGCGCGCCAACCTCAATCACGGCGTTTATGTCGGTAGGCACAAAATCAGCCGCGTTTATCGCTCTGGCACGCACATTTATGATCGCGCTGCACCCGGTTGGCTCAAGCTGGAGCGGCATTCTCTGGGCGATTGCCATCGTGACGATGATCGGCGGCAATATTCTGGCCGCGACGCAAACCAACGTCAAGCGCATGCTGGCCTATTCAAGCATCGCGCACGCCGGCTATATCCTGGTGGGCGTGGTGATCAACAACGGCCAGGGACTCGCCAGCGTCCTTTTCTATCTGGGTGCCTATACGTTTATGAACATTGGCGCGTTCGGCACGGTGCTGGTGCTGGAGCGACGCGAGGGTTTGGGCACAGATTTAGATGATTATGCTGGGCTGGCGCGCCGGCAGCCAGTGATTGCCGCGCTGATGGCCGTCTTTATGCTGGCGCTGGCCGGCTTCCCCGGCACAGTTGGCTTCCCAGCCAAGTGGTATGTCTTCTACGCCGCTATCGCTAACGGGCATCTGGAACTGGCTATTATCGGTCTGGCTGCCAGCGTGCTGGGCTTCTTCTACTATCTGCGCGTCATCTGGGCGATGTACTTCACCGAGGGGAGCGCGCGCGAGGCACAGCCATCCCGCGCTGACGCGCCCTCTGGCACACGCGAGCGCGAACTGGCAACCGCTGGCGCACCCAGCGGCGCGCTTACCGGGGCGCGTGCGGCGACTCGCAGTGGTCGGCTGGCACAGCGGGCGCCGGCCAGTGCCCGCTCTGTTCGCAAAGAAGAGACGGGCCGCAAGACGCTGGCGAAAGAGGCCAGCCCTCTCCTGACCATCCCAGTTGGCGCGTGGATCGCGCTCGCTGTAGCACTGCTCTTCACCATTGGCCTGGGTATTTATCCATCCGGTCTGGTGGAACTGGCAAACCACGCGGCGGCCATTCTACCGTAAGCCCGCTGCTGCTGCGGGCACAGCAGACATAAGGGATCGCTGGAGCGATCATCCCCTCAGAAAGGGGATGATCGCTCCAGCTTTTTTCTGCCATCTGCAAATAGTGCTGATACAGCCGTTCCTTCACTACAGAAAAAGAAGCCAGAGAATGTGCCAGACCCATATCTGGTAAGCCAGACAAAAGCCCAAGAGACGATGGAGACGACAGAGATGATGGTTGTGGCAAGAATCACTGAAATCTTGTAAGAGAGCAAACTGCAAATTGCACAAAAAAGTTCTAACCTTTGAGCAGGGAGAAACGTCTAATAGAAGAGCATATCGATAGGCAAGGTCAACCTGGCCCCAGGGAGTGGGGCAATGAGCAATCACCGGGTATGGGCAGGTTGAGCGCCTGACGGTAGAGGGAGCGCATCCGTGAACACTACGATGAACCGAACCGAACTCAATCCTCTGGAAGAGATGATTATCGCGCGCACGCTGGAGAGCGCCAACGGTCAGGAAACGTTGATGAGCGAGATTAACAAGTTGACCGAAGAGCGCAACCGCCTGCAATCCTCGCTTGCCCGCCATCCCTGGAGCAACCGCGAGGCAGCGCAGCGCGTGCGCGAGATTACCGCCGAACTTGACACGCTCTGGTCGCAACTGCGCCAGGCGCGTGCGGCGCGGCGAGTGCGGATGGAGGAAGCGCTGGGCGTGCATCCAGTTGATGAGCAACAGCGACGAAGCAATAACGACGAAGAAGCGGCCTAGCAGGATAAAGAGGAGCAGCTTACCAAGTGATATCTGCTAGCAGATAAAACAAGATAGAGATGGCGCGCCATAGGTAATTCCAGCAGCAGAGTGCTGCTTCTGATTCCGAGGGCTGGTCTTTTACGACCAGCCCTCGGTGCGTCCTCTGAGGCCAGGCTAGAAGCTCTTCAGTAACCGGCTTGACAAACCGGCTTCGTCTATGGTATAGTAGTAAACGTCGTCAGAAATGACACGAGGAGCCGTAGTGTAGTGGTTTAACACGCCTGCCTGTCACGCAGGAGATCGCGGGTTCGAATCCCGTCGGTTCCGC
>CAZFWN010000120.1:2699-16958 GCA_964522745.1 uncultured Ktedonobacterales bacterium | reverse complement strand
AACAATTGACGCGGGTCCTGGCGCTACAGCCCGCACGGAAGAGCCTCCTCAGGAAAGATAGTCATAACAGCAGTAAGCCGCCTTCCACCGATGGCCCGACCCGCAGCCAGCGCATCAAGAGCGGGCGGAAGACTGGAGGCCAGCGGGGCCATCCTGGCTCGACCTTGCCGTTGGTGGCGCCGCCCGACGAGGTGTTCCAGCATCGTCCCTCTCGCTGCACGAGCTGCCAGCACCCGTTAGAGGGGGTGGCGGGCAACGTGATCGAACGCCGCTAGGTGCAGGATCTGCCTCCATGGCGGCTGGTGGTCAGCGAACATCAGTTGGAGCAGGTCTGCTGTCCAGCGTGAAAGCCGGATGAATCGTGGAACGTTCCCAACTGAGGTGCGTGCCCCAGCGCAGTATGGGGTGCGCGTGCGGGCGCTGGCAGTGTCTCTGCATCAGGCCCAATTTGTGCCTGCCGAGCGCACCTGTGAAGCGCTCGCCGAGGTGTGTGGGTGCGAAATCTCAGCCGGGACATTGGCTCGCTGGGTGCAACAAGCCGCCACCGTCTTGAACCCCACCCTGCTCCAGATTGCCGAAGGCGTTCTCGCAAGCCCTTTACAGCACGGAGATGAAACTGGCGTACGGGTCAAGGGGAAGCTCCACTGGTTGCAGGTAAATAGTACGCGCTGGTTGACTCATCTTGCTTGGCACCGCAAGCGCGGGCACGAAGCGCTCGAGGCGATTAGTATTTGGCCCCGCTTTACAGGGCGGTCCATGCGGGACCGCTGGGCCAGTTATGACCACTACCGCTGCGCGCATAGCATCTGTGGAGCCCACTTGCTCCGCGATCTGACCTTTGTCGAGGAACAACAGCAGGACTGGGCGGGTAACCTCAAAGAGGTACTGCTGGGGATGTATGAGGCAGCTCGCGAGTGGCGGGAGCGGGGCGCCACGCAACTGCCTCGGCACGAGCGCGATGAATGGGTCGGACAGTATTTCGATGTGCTGGCTTGTGGGTTTGCCGCCCAGCCACCACCAACCGAGGCCCCCCAACGACGGCGGGGGCGAGGCAAACAGAGTGCCGCCAAGAATTTGCTCGATGATTTGGTGCGACGAGCCGAGCAGGTGCTTGCCTTTCTGGACGACCTGAGCATCCCCTTCACCAATAAATCAAGCGGAACGTGATCTCCGGATGGTCAAAGTGCAACAAAAGATCTCAGGCACGTTTCGGAGTGAACGGGGTCTGACAGCCTTTTGCTGCATCCGCAGCTCTCTCTCCACGATGCGCAAGCAAGGGCATACCATGCTAGCTGCTTTGGTTGCCGTCTTTCGTGGACATCCTCTCCCCATTGCCAGGGGCACCTGAATAGTTACGAAATGTGAAAGACTGATGCGTTATGCTAACAAAGCGCAGTTGTCCAAGAGGAGATAGTGGCTATAACAACACCTTTACATCCCTTTCACCACCGAATCAGACCAGCCCTGCGAAGCAAAAGCACCTTCGAGTACAACACACCAGGATGCTGAAAAAACTTTCCTCTCAATAATATAGGTAACTTGTTAGCGTCCTGCTTGTGGGGAGTGAAACCCTCATCAAAGCAGCGATGATTCAGGTGCTGGTGGCGCGCCTCGAACGGAGAGTTTACCATTCCCCTAACCATGCTCTTAGCGAAGGGTGGAGGGGAGCAGACCGAGTTGATCCCGATATTTGGCGACGGTTCGGCGCGCCACCGAGATGCCACGCGCTTGGAGCAGCTCAGTTACGCGTTTGTCGCTCAAAGGGCGCGTTTCCTGGCTCAGGATCTGCTTCACCACTTCTTTGACGCTCCGGTTTGATTCAAAGAATAGGCTGAACGGAACGACCTCGGCATTGGGGAGCATGATGTATTTCTCGGAGGTGGCCCGGCTCACGGTCGAAGGATGAATACCCAAGCGCTCCGCCACTTCGGCGCGGGTCAGGTGCCGCAACGCGGCCCGGCCCTGGGTGAGAAAATCGGGCTGAAGCTGGATCAAGTCATAGGTAATGGAAGCCAGGGTTTCCCAGCGGCGCTTGATGTTTGTGATGAAGAGCCGGGTACGCGCCAGATACTTCTGCACATGCCGGGAGGACTTGTCACAAGAGCCGCGCAATTCTCGCGCAGCTTGCAGATAGGCCGCGTTAATGGTGAGGTCGAAGCGCTCTGCTTCGGCAATTTCTACCTCGTACCCACCGCCTTCCTCTGCCGAACGACGACTGATGATGACGTCGGGCATAATATTTCCGGCAAGTTGGTCGCCAACCTGGAGGTCAGGACCGAGATAGCCCCGCAGCGGGAAAGGCGTGAGGCGCTCCTTGATAAGGGCTATCGCCTCTTCGACGCGCAGCCGGGAGATGCCGAGTTGTCGGGCAATCTCACGGTATTTGCCCTGGCCGAGCAGTGTCAAGTGATCCGTGATGATCTGTGCTATCACTGCCTGTTGTGCGTCGCCCAGCTCAAGACGCTGCATTTGGAGCAGTAGGCATTCCTGCGCATTGCGCGCACCTATGCCAGCAGGCTCTTGGGCCTGGAGTACCTCCAGCACCGACTGCACTCGCTGCACGGGAACTTCAAAAAGCTGAGCCGCTTCTTCGGGAGGACAACCCAGATAGCCATCTTCATCCAAACTGCCAACCAGATACTCGATCAGAGGAGCATCTTGCGCTGGCAAGTGCAGGTGCAGTTGGAGCTGCAAGTGTTCTTTCCAATCCACCTGAGCCGGCACAAACGTGAGCGGATCAACCCACTTGTCAGCATTCCCACTGCTTGCCCCAGCAGGCCAGAGGCTACCCTCATCGAGCAGGAGGGCATCGGCTGAGTCAGACGCAGTCGGTGAAGCGTATGCCTGACAGTGGAGGCACTGCTGTCCAGACAGCGCTCGACCACAGCCTGGGCAGACGGGCCGCTCTTCGACTTCCAAGGCTGGGTTGCTCCTCTGCTCTTCCTGTAGGCGCGCTTGCAGCTCCGCAGAGGAGAGGGCCAGCACCTCATTGGCCGCAATCAGCCATCCTGATGGAAGTTGTGAGGGCGTAGGAGCGGCCATTTGAGTTATATCTATCGACATTATTGTACAAACTCCCCTCTTCAGAAATGGTGTAATCCCTTCTCTGTATTGAAGAAGCAAGTGCCATGCCAATTTGCCGGTATCGGCTATAAAATATCCAAACGCGCGGCCAATCCATTGCCAATCAGCTTGATTCGCCACTGCTGTGGAACTAGCTCCTGCCTTGGTGAGCGAGTTGGCATCGTTGGTGCGTAAGAGAAGAGAGGGAAGTATCAATTCGCTCGTTGCATCAGCGAGCGCAGTTCGCGAGACGAGAAAGGAGTAACAGGAGCTATGGAACTGACCGTTCTGGCTGCTATCTCTTCTACCGTTGGTTGGATTGGCTGGATTATTATTGGCGGCATCGCTGGCGCCCTGGCGGGCCGGGTGATGCGGGGCGCTGGGTTTGGCATCCTGGGCGATATTGTGGTCGGCATTCTGGGTGCGATTTTGGGCGGTCTGCTGCTGGGGCTGTTTGTCTCAGCCGATGTTGGAATCATCGGCTCGTTTGTAACTGCCTTCATTGGCGCGTGTATCCTGCTGTTTCTGGTGCGCCTCTTCACTGGCAATCGTGGCGCCAGCACCGTCTAGACCTAACGGCGATGCTTGTCCACTTTTACGTGGGCAGGCATCGTTTATTGGGGCTGGCTGATTGGAGACCCTCAATGACAGATCACTTGCAGCGCCTGGAAAACAAGCCTACCCAGTTCTTAGGCATTTGGAAGGAGGGTGTTTCTGTAAGTCGTTGGATTGCCCCTGTAGTGTTGATTGGACTCATTGCGGGGAAGCCTGGCCTTCCTCTTTACCAACCGTCACGGTGAGCGGCTTCGCCATCAGGTTGCAAAGCGGAGTCAAACATTGCGTAAGCAAACAGCACATACTGTGGATCAGCTTAGCAATCAGGTGCAAGAGGAGGCCGAGGAAGCTCTGGCGGCGAGCCGCCGGCTTGTGCGCTTGGTTACGAACAAGTTGATCGACTAAAGACTTTTGGTGGCGTGTCAGAAAAATCGAGCGCCTGGCATGCCACACGTTTCTATGCTATTACACCTTCTGCGTCTCTCTTGAAGCTGCGCAGCTGGTAGACGCTCGTAAGAAGGGGGAAAGAACCTATGATGGAGAACACTTCCGCGCCTGCTGAGGACACCCTGGCAGATATGTACGTCGAGGGGATGCCAGTCTTTGATTCCCAGGGCGAGAAAGTCGGCGTGGTAGGTCAGCCAGCCGTACAAGGGAACTGTCTTGTTGTACAGAAAGGCTTGCTGTTCCCTCACAATCTCTATCTCCCATTTAGTACCGTGCATGCGCGGGATGGAAACGGCGTGTATCTCAACCTGACGAAAGAAGAGTTGAAAGACGACCAGTGGAAGCATCCTCCCGGCGGGGCAGAGGTACAAAGCACGATTCCTGACCAGCCCCCGGTTGCGCCGGCTGATCCTATGCTGGGTGTACTCGGTGGAGGTATCTTGCCTGGCCCTCTCGTCACGGACGAGATGACGGAACGCTAAGCGCGTGTTCAACATGATTGCCTTCTACCAGACAGGGTCCGCGCACACCGTACGGGTGTGGCTTGCCCTGTTTGCTTGCTCTCCTTTTCTTTATTTTCCCTGCCCCATTTCATCGCTTCTTCCAGCGGCAGTTGCGCAAGAAGCGTGTTTTGCTCAAAGCCTTGCCGCTCTATTTACACGCATGCAAGTTGGCATACCTGTTGCGTTATATGGGAGAGGGAGCGACAGGTATTCTATCGGGCAAGTCTATGCTACCAACTCTGTCGCCAAAAACAATGCTGCTTCCAATGCGCTTGACCGCTACCCGGCTTGATGAGGTGTTGGGAGCGCTGCACTTGAAGGAGGTTTCATCATGCTTTCCGTCTTCTTCGCAGACCTCGTAAATCTCTTTCGCTTTGAGTTCCAAGGAGGGGGTTCTGGGGTCAAGGTGTTGGTGCTGACGTTTCAAATTGGGAACTGGCCAGCCCTCCAACTTGATCTGCTTGGCTTGCTGCTCGTACTGGGCATTTCTGTAGTAGCGGCTGTTCTGGTGGGTTGGCTCACCGGTGGTGTGCGAGGTGGACTGCTGAGTGCCTTCCTCTGGGCATTGCTTGGAATCTGGCTCTTTGTTGTTGTGGTGCCCATTGTCTGGAATGGCGATTACATGGTCGATGGCTTGCCGCTGATTACTGCTCTTGTTGGGGCATTTGTTGCTTTGCTTGTTCGGCAGTTGTTTCACGGCGGGTTTCGGCGTCGAACTGCGGCTGCTGCCTGAAGGTTGACATGGTCCGTACAAGCGGCGCAGTAGCCAGGACTATTGCGCCCAGTGAACCAGAGGGAGGACGGGCCAGACGTTATTCTCAGGCGTATGTCTGTCTACAGAACATAAACCGAGGCTGGCCCGCTCTGGATGGTATAGGAGGAAGCAGTCGATGGGACTGCGAACCGTACTAGAACAGGTGGGCCAGCTTCTTGTTCCCAGCCGCAGCGATCAGGCGTGGTGGGTGCGAGGCGATTCCCCAGTGCGAGTGGCCGAGACCTTGGTGCCGTTAGTGGATGGGCGGGCGGCGATGCTGGCGATGTGTGTCGCCTTTCTGGCGGCCCAGGAACGTATTTGGCTGGCCGATTGGGATCTTCAAGCTGAACTGGAGATGGTGCGTGGGCGTGACCAAGGCGCTGGCCCTGATGGTTCAGCAGAGCAAGAAGAACTGCTTGAGCGCCTGCGTGTGGCTGGGTTGGATGATGAAGCACTCGCATTGTGGCAACAGGGACATCTGCGGGTGATCGATGTGCTTGGCTTTGCCGCGCAGCGTGGTGTGGATGTCCGGGTGCTGCTGTGGCATCCCTTCAACCTGGCCGGGTTGCTGCGTCTCGTCAACAGTCCGTTGAAACAGCAAGAACTCTTACAAACGCAGGGTGTCCAATGTCGGCTAGATAAAAGCAGCCGCTCGATCCTGCATGTGGCACAGGCACTTCATCAGAAGTTCGCGGTAGTTGATGGAACGACGGCTTTTATTGGTGGCCTTGATCTGACGGTATGTGATGACGGCGACTTTAACCGTTGGGATACGCCCGCCCATCTGTTTGAGCCTGCGGATCGCTCGACGGATCTTGGTCCCTCCCCCCATCCCTGGCATGATGTCCATCTGCGCCTGACTGGGGAGCCCGCCATTGACGTTGAACACAACTTTCTCCAGCGCTGGGAGGAGGCAGGACGCCCCTGGTGGAAGCGCGCAAGCCCGCCCCTCAAACATCTGACGAAGTTTTATTTTTCTGGCCGCAATGAACATAGCCAGGATGCTGAGTGGGACCAGGAACAGGATGATGTGCCACCAGGCGCTGGTTCTCAGGTGCCAGGCGCAGCAGCGCGGGTGCAAGTCATTCGTACCATTCCAGCGTTGACCTATCGCTTTGCGCCTGCGGGTATCTATGGTATTGCTCAAGCCTATACGGTAGCGGCACAGCGCGCCCAACGCTACATCTATCTAGAGAGCCAATACCTGTGGCTGGAGCGTTTTCTCGATACTGATTTAGGCGTGCTTGGCTGGCAGAGTCGTCATCTGCGCGCATTTATGAAGGAGCTAGCTACCGCTGCTGAGCGAGGAGTCACCATCGCGCTGGTCCTCCCCGACCACCCCAATTGTGGCCGCTTTGTGACGGATGACACCGTCGCCTGGCTGCGTAAGCAGGCTCCCAAAGCAGATGCCGCCAGACGGCTGCATTTCTTTACCCTGGCAACCTCCAAAGCGCGCGCCCAGAGTGGACTGATGCGCTACCGGCCTATCTATGTCCATGCCAAAGTTGGCATTGTCGATGACCGCTGGGCAACCGTTGGCTCTGCCAACTTGAATAGCCGGAGCTTGAGTCGTGATGCTGAGTTAAATGTTGCTGTGCTGGATACGCCCTTTGCGCGTGGGCTGCGCCTCTCGCTGTGGGCGGAGCATCTGGGGCTGCTGCGCTATGCGCATACCGGTTGGCCTGCTCCGGCGGCGCTGCCGCTGCCAAAGCCGATGGTGCCCCCCAGAGAAGAAGGACTTCGAGCGCTGTTAGCCCCGGTGGACTGGCAAAAGCTCGAAGCGGATGAGGCAGAAGGAACTCGTGGCGCTGCTGAGCTGAAGAAGTTGGAAGGCCCCCTGGCAGGGATTGATGTGTTAGAGCGACGCGCGGCTGAGAATCTGGAGCGCCTGCGCCTCGGCCAGCCACTGGAAGGCCACCTGCTTCCCTATCTGCTGAACGAAGAGGCGCAGAAATTTGGTCTGACGCTGGACCGATCCTGCGGCTTGCTCGATCCACTTCGCAGTGCGCAGGAGGAAGTTCCCCTCAGGCACCTTCAGCGCTATACCTAGCTTCTTGAAAGGAGATCACATCGTATGTCAAATTCAAGTGTTTGGATGCCGCCCGGTGTTAATAAGGCCAAACGCGCAGCAAGGAATGCTGCGACAAGCACCTGGATGACAGGGCTGGCACGCCTTGGCTATGCCTGCAAAGGGGTGGTGTATCTCATCATTGGTATTCTGGCGGCAAGGTTGGCATTAGGAAATGCAGGTAAAACGCCAGATAATACATCGGCCATTCAAACGCTCTACGAACAGCCGTTTGGTAAGGTGTTGTTGGCGCTGGTGACCATTGGCCTGTTTGGCTTTGCCCTCTGGTCACTGATTCAGGCAATCTTTGATACTGAAGGCAAAAGAAAGAAAATCGGCGGTATCATTGCACGCCTCGGCTATGTTGGGGTGGCCGTGTCCTATGGCGCGCTGGCGTTTGCCGCTTTGAATCTGGTGACAGGGTCCGGAACTGGCGGGAAGAGTTCTAATGCCACTGCCCAGGATTGGACGGCGCGCTTTCTGAATCAGCCGTTTGGGGTTTCGCTTGTGATACTTGCTGGCCTGATTGCCCTGGGAGTAGCCGGCGCTCTCTTCTACAAGGCTTATAAGATCACGTTTCGCCAGAAATTGCGCATAGCAACGCTGCGCCCAGGGGTTCAGCAAGGGGTGATCTTTATCGGTAGATTGGGCCAGAGCGCTCTTGGGGTCGTAGCCAGCATCATTGGCATCTTCCTCATTGTGGCAGCCCTGCAACATAATCCCGGCGAGGCAAAGGGCCTGAGCGGATCGTTGGTCACGTTGCTCCAGCAGCCCTTTGGACCGCTTTTGCTAGGTATCGTTGCTGTCGGCCTGATCGCTTACGGGATCTATTCGTTTGTAGAGGCGCGCTATCGCCGTCTGGGCCAGCATTGATGTCCAGTTACCAGTCTAATGACATGCAATTGCCTTCTAGCTACCTTAAACGTCAGATGCCAATTGCATGGTAGTTGGGAGATTCGTAGAAAGAGAGAAGTGAGGAGAAGATGGCCCAATCTGAAAAGAGTTTCCAGGAGGGAGCATTCCAGCGTGCTGAGAACGCTGACCGGGGAGCGCAAGAACCCTCTTTTGCGGAGGGAAAACTGAAAGGTGAGCAGGACATCACTCGTCATTGGTCGGCGCGACGGATTGCCATTGGTTCGGCCCTCTGGGGTGTTGGAGTCGTCCTGCTGGTGGCGCTCTCGTTGGCAGCACATTCCTATGCGGATTTCCCTGGCGATGTTGGATTGGCAGTCTGGATTCAGAAACTGCACCAGCCCATCCTGGTTCGTGTGGTAAACTTTGCCAGTGATGCCAACTGGCCGTATCCAGCAGGAATCATTGCTATCAGTGTGATCGTGCTGCTGCTGCTGTTGCGGCAGGTTCGCGCCTCACTCTGCGCAGCCCTGGCCGGTTTTGGCGCTGATCTGCTCAATGTGACGCTCAATGGGCTGGTGTCGCGCCCCAGACCCAATAATGTCCAGATTCATGCGGTGGCTCATCTGGGATTGCATAGCTTTCCATCCGGCCATGTGACGCATGTGATCGCTTTTTATGGCTTTCTCCTCTATTTCACGATCACCTTCGGGCGCGCTCATCCAGCCTGGAGATGGTGGTTGTTGCCCATCCAGATGATCTGTGGGTACTTTCTCCTGTTTATTGGCCCCTCGCGGGTATTGGAGGGAGAGCACTGGCCCAGCGATGACTTGGGAGGCTACCTGCTAGGAGGGCTGGTCCTTGTGGCAGGTATAACGCTCTACCACGCGCTGAGGCATGCCTGGCAATGGTTTCGAGCACGACAAAAGCACACTGGCTCCCTATCGTCCCCTTTGCTCTCGGAGCAGGAAACGCTCAACAAGAGCCAGGCATAATTCATGCGTGCTGACTGAGCGGCATCTTTTCCCTACTGTGTTTTTCACCAAAGGAGGAGCAATATGCGGCGAAGAAAAGCGTCTCTGGTGCTGAACCCGCATGGCGGACAGAACCTGGCGAAACTTGCTGATATGCTCGCTGTGCTCTCGGCAGCGGGGTGGAAAACCAGGCTTGCCATGAAACTGTTTGGAGGGCATGCGCAGGCATTGTCTAGGAAGGCTGCCAAGCAAGGTGTTGAGCTGCTCATCGCCTATGGGGGCGACGGGACGCTGAATCAGGTGGTCAATGGAGCGATGAGCGTTGGCTATGACGGACTCATTGGCGTGATTCCTGGCGGGACGGCCAATGTCTGGGCTACTGAGGTGGGTGTCCCTTCGGACCCGGTAAAGGCTGCGCTCACCCTCGTCAATAGCATCGCCCGCCCTGTCGATGTGGGCCATGTCGAAGTCATAAAGCTGACGGTGCCTCATTTGCCTTCAACTTCACCAACTGCGTCGGATGCAGCTAGCCCGGAGAAAAAGTTCAAGATGCGCAAAGCCAGGGCAGGCGCTAAAGTACGCCAGCACTTCTTATTGATGGCCGGCCTTGGCATTGATGCCGCTGTGCTGGGCGCTGTCTCTCAACCGCTCAAGTACCACCTGGGGACGATGGCGGTTGGCCTCGCCGCAGCTAAGGAGTTGCCGAAGCACCCCCCCTTCCCGATAGAGCTTCGGCGTGTGACTGGCTCTGGCGATGAGGTGCTCTGGAGTGGAAACGCCCTCCAGGTCGTAATTGGCAACTCCCGGCTCTATGCCGGGGTCGTTGAAATGACGCCTCACGCGGCTATCGATGACGGACTGCTAGATGTTTGCATTATTACAGCGGGCGATCCGCTGACCACCTTGCAGCAGATCGCCTCCCTGTTGCTGCGTCGCTCCCCCGATCAGGTGACTGCTGAATATTTTCAGGGGGCGCATCTTGCGCTGCGTGTTCCGGCTTCCATTCCTCTTCAGTTGGATGGAAGCGCGGTGAAACTGAAAGATTACCTAAATCCATCTGATCGCCAGGCGCTGCAAGAGGCAGAGCATCTGACGGAAGTGATGGTTACCTATCAGTTCGATGCTCGGCCTCGCGCGGTGCATATGGCTCTTCCCCACAACCATAATCCAGCCTTGTTTCAGGAAGCTTCTGAGCCAAATACACCCTCCCATCAGGATATACGTAAGCGGGAAGGAGAAGAGCCATCTCAGCAGCAGTCGCCTCAACCGGAGGAAGCGGTCGCTGGTCAGGCAGCTTTTCAGGAGGCACAAATCCTTCCAGAACTGGTCAAGGGGTTGTTAGAGCAGGGACAGAAGGTAAAGGTGACCGGGGCAAGTCCCCATCCTGAGAAGAAAAAAACGTTTATTCTGGCCGGTACTTCCATCAGCCGGAAAACTGGCAAGGTCAAGCCACTTGCAATCGTGCTTGGTGAGGAGACGGTTATCGTGAGGAGCAGCGGCGAAAGGCTCACTCCGGCATCTGTACAGTCGCTGAAAGAAGGCCAGGAAGTGGTCGTTGGTGGCAAGAAGCAAAGTAAGTGGGGAGTGATAAGCGCAGCCTATTTGCTGGTGTGACCTGCAAAGGCATCTCCTCGTTGATACCGTAACTTTTTAGCAGACAAAAGCAACTTATGAAGTGGAAATATAAAAAGCGTGTGAAGAAAAATCTATTGATAGACCAATAGGAATAGGGCAAGAAGTCGCTGAGTGTAAGCAAGCGTATGGCAAAGCGGCTGAGGTGTTTGTGAGAGGAGGTATCTTCTATGATGATAGAAGATCAATTAGAATGGGACTTCGTTAGCGGGCCTCTGATGATGCTGCAAGTTGAGCAAGGAAGCGGAACTTCTCTTTCTCCTTCGCCAAGTTTGCTGCTTATGAGTCCTCTATCTGAACACACGATGCTCCTCCAGAAGTGGTTGACTGAGGAGGGCTATGCCATCCAGATAGCGGCCACAACGAGGGCAGCACTGGCGCTCCTTGAGCAACGCTCTTTTCAGTGCGTGCTTATCGACCTCTTCTCTGGACCCTTCGATAGCTTCATTCGCGCTCTCGAACCGCTGCGAAAGCGGGGATGGTCTCTCCAGGTTGGTGTGATAACGAGCGAGGAGCTATCAGCAGAAGAAGCTGAGGAGTATGGGTTTGCTTTTACGCTCTCCAAACCCGTGCAGATTGAACGCCTCTTCACCGAACTGGCGCTCGGTCTGCGCTTACCCCTGACTGCTGAGCAGAAGCGCCAGGCGCAGGTGATCAAAGACTTTTTTGCTGCGGCGCGTGCGAAAAATAAGCAAAAAATGCTGGAACTCTGTACTAACACTATTGCTTATTATCCGTCTGCCTCACATCGTTGGCTGTCTCTATTCAGCGCGAGCTGTAGCAAGGGCGCTGAGGTACTCTATGCCGATTTCATCGGTCAACGATCCTCAGCGTTGCGTCTTGAGTTCGAGGGGATTTACAGCCGGCCCAGGGGTCTGGCAGTGCAATACAGCGCCTGGTGGGCGAAGCATCAGGGTTGGGAAGTCCAGACGGACACCCTCCTCTTCCATTTTCTCGCGGATCGTATTCGTCAAATTGGCTTAGCCTTATCAATCGAGGGATAGTGTTGATGGCACATGGTATCAGTGTCCTTTTCCAATACCGTCTGCCTTGCTAGGCCCGTTTCCCCAGCCTCCTTTATGCCCTTTGCCATGTCCATCTCCCTGGTTGCCGGTGTTGCCCTCGTCACCTTCATTCTGATTTACACTGTCTTTCTGCCTGCCAGGGCTGGCATTACTTCGTAAGCTTTATTTGAGTAAGGCGACCAATCGCATCAGTCCATACACACCAACAAGCAAACCAGCACCCAGGCCAATCAAGGTTGCAATGGGCACAGTGTTGTGCAGCACATGGCTGTCAAGATACCAGCCAATCAGGCCACCACCGGCCAATGGGAGCACAATCCCCAATCCTACCTGCGTAGCAATAGCCATCGCTGTGACCGATGTGGCTTCTTGTTCCTCCGGCGCCGGCTGTTTGAGTGTATTCTTCATTGCTTGCATCCTCATATTGGTGCTGCCAGGCTATTGCTTCTAGCAAGGTGTGTTGGCTCATCCTGCGATATAGGCAAGCGAGCAAATATGCTTCTACCTCTCTGTGTAGCATATTGCTTGCCAAGTTGCCGTTCTACCGACGTGTTTCACACGATTTCTGGCACATATGCTGAGGGCTGGCAGTCAATTGCCAGCCCTCAGCATATGTGAAGCAACGTTCTACTGTAGCGTTTCGCTTTTGGGCCCGCGCTCCACTACGAGCCGCTTAGGCGGCAGCGCAGGAACGCGAGGCAGGGTAATCCGTAGGACGTCACCCTCCATTACTGCTCTGGCCTCATCGAGATTGACAGCTCCAGGCAATCCAATCGAGCGATAGTAACGTTCGACGGTTTGCTCCAGCCGAGTTGCGCTGTCCTGCGTATTTTGACTGCTGCGTATGGCTTCGGCTCGAATCATGACCTGATCGTTGTGGACGACCACTTCGATTTGGTCCGGGTCAACTCCGGGCAGGCCGGTCTTGATGAGGTAATGCTGATCTGTTTGATACAAGGTGGTAGAGTTCAGCGGATCGCCGTCCTCACTGACGTTATCGAGCGGCTGCGCGAATGCTTCATCAAGCGCCTTATCAATCGCTTGTCGCAAGGTAGCGAGTGTTTCCTGGGGCTGCTGAGCAATTGGTGTGTCCATAAACGACGTTTCTCCTTCATTCCTTTTAAAAACGATTGCAAAGCACGGCTGATTTCTCAGATAGAAGCATCTTTCCTGAGAAGCTATGCTGGCGTAATAAACCCTCTGCGAGCAGCGTTGCTCCTCCGAGGGGCATGTCAGATGCCGCTTCCTCTCTAAAATGCACGCGGTATGCCAACTCGTGTATAGCAAAAAAAAGCTTCCTTGGAGAGGATTTTCCGGTTCTTCATTCCAGCGTAGGGGCAGGAAGCAATTTTTTCTTAGAAGAGTGGTTGGCATACCGCGTGCATTACTAGCTATCAGGCTGG
Source organism: uncultured Ktedonobacterales bacterium (assembly GCA_964522745.1). Taxonomy (GTDB): domain Bacteria; phylum Chloroflexota; class Ktedonobacteria; order Ktedonobacterales; family DATBGS01; genus DATBHW01. Next base: position 3,682 of record CAZFWN010000120.1, on the reverse strand, counting down.
GAAAGCGAAGCAATTCGTTTGCTGCTGCGCTTCCCGCGTGAAAATATCGGTAAGGAGCGGAAAAAGGAGGGCCATTATGGGACATTCGGTATTGCTGGATCTGGCCGTAGATAACTGGGCGCTAAGCTTGATTATCTGGTTGATTGTTGGTGGTGTGGCCGGTTGGCTCGCCGGTTTGCTGGTGCGCGGCACTGGATTCGGAGTGTTGGGCGATATTGTTGTGGGCATTATTGGGGCATTCATCGGTGGCTTCCTGTTGGGCGCGGTGTTTGGTCTGGAAGGCGGAGGTCTACTGTGGACGTTCATTACCGCTTTTATTGGCGCAGTCATTCTAATTATTATCATGCGTCTGGTTGCCGGAAGCCGCCGGACCGACTCAGCCCTCTGAGGCAAAAGCCGGCGGATGCGCTCATATAGATTGCATGTACGTTTCCGCTGGTGAGAAGCATGTAGCTTGTCACAAAGCAGGAGGATGCTATGGAACTCAGTTTGACAACGTTTATTATCTGGACACTTATTGCGGTGGTGGTTGGCCTGCTTGGCGAAGCTCTGGCTCATCGTCGCGGGCCAGGTGGCTTCTTGGCCGCTATCGTGATAGGGTGGCTGGCAATTTTTCTGGTTGTTGGGGTTTTGCACTTTTCGATTAGCGGGGAACCGATCTTAGATGGCGTGCCGCTCATCAGTTCAATTCTGGCCGCCGCCCTTGTTGTCTTGATCTGGAGTCTCTTCGCTTATCGGCGCGTTGCGCCCTACTACAGGCGCTACAACGAGAGACGCCCCCGCCGCCGCCGCTGGATTTAAGGGACCTGAAAGCGTCAGCGTAGCTGATTTCCAAGAGGGAAGGGAGACGCATCTCCTTCCCTCTTTTTCTGACGCTCATCCAACGGGCAGAATCTGGTTCACCTTTAGCAGGTTCACCTTTAGCAAAAGAACCGCTGGATGAAAGTGGCAATACAACTGATCTGGATCACATTACCCACATT
>CAZFWN010000120.1:0-2599 GCA_964522745.1 uncultured Ktedonobacterales bacterium | reverse complement strand
ACATTAAGCTAAACGAAGAGCATTTCTATTCCACAGCTCAGCCTCTTCTTTTGCCTGAACATCATTCTCGGATAATCTCCCCTGTACCCTCAATCGCAGGGTCGCGCTGATATTCCTGGTACTCCATATCCCAGATCACGCCAGCCTCAATACGCGCCTCCCACCGTTTGAGCGCATCCAACACCACCTGGCGCTGAAGCTCCTGCTGGAAGGGTCCACCAGTACAATCACCCAGCGTAAAGCCCACCGGATGAAGGGCTCGCGGCAGCCCCATCTGGCGTGAGTTCTGGGGAACCAGCGTAATCAACACGGTTGGAATGCCCAGCATCTCCATTTCCCGCTGGATTGAAACTACTGTCCTATGACACAAAAGACAAATGAATTTCCACAAGCATACCCTCTGTCAGTGAACGCTCAACGATCCCAGATGGCACAGGAGCGACTCGCCCCAAAAAGGGCTTCGAGCATCTGGTGTTACCAACAGGCCCAACAGAAAGAACCAATGGTCTTTATGGCGGTCCAGCCTTGCCACCAAAATTGGTATCCTCTCTGGATAAAGCTGCGTACGCAGCTCTTGCCTTCCTATCTGGCAGCTTTGGTTGCGGGTAGCGCTCCGCTGGTAGAAGGACCCTACTTGGGTGACGATTCCCCAGGTGCTTGGCGAAGCAAAAACCCAGGAGTCAGCGGAAGTGAGCCTATGATTGCCATCTCGTCTGGAGCATCCCGAACCCTTCTTTGAGAAGGCCGATCTGACAGGGGTACTCACGTACTCGCCGGGCAGAAACGCTCAGGTTAGGCAGCAGGTTCTCAAAGGACAGCCATAGATTGCCAACGTATTGGCAATCTATGGCTGTCGCGTCCTGTGGCTCTCCTGGCACCCTATGGACGGGCTGCGGTTATGCGAGCTGTGTTCTTTGCCGCATCGTTGACGGCTTTTTGTTTCTCACGTTGTCGCGACAAAGAGAGCGACAGCCACATCCATTGTCCCTGACCTCCCCAGCCCTCGCGCTGCACCTGGACGCGCAGTGCTGCCTTCGCCCGATGCAGGGTGCGCGTAACGATGCCAGCAGCCCGCGCTGCGCTCAGCACCACCCTTGCCGACTGTGGTTCAGCCGCTAGATGCACTCGAAGGAAGGCTTTCGCCTCCTCCAACCGCCTCAGACGCTCTTCAGCGCTGACCACCCATCGCACCCTAGCGACTTCGGCGAAAGGAACGATGCCCATTGCTGGCTGCCACTCCTTCCGGCTGCGCTCCGTTCTGGCTCCCCGCGTCTACAGAGGGTTCAAGCTCCACCAGTGTCTCTCCCGCTGGCCGCCCGGTCAGCGCCGCTGTCGCTGTCGTGACGATGTGCCCCGTAATAAGCCGTTGCAAGTCAATCACCACCTGCTGCGTCGCGGCCAACGATTGCATGTATTGGTCGTGCTGCTGCTTGGCCTGGAGCGCCTCCTGCTGGGCCTGCTCGACCCGCAGATGGCTCTTGTTGACCTGCTCAATCGCCTCCGCCTTCTGCGCCATCTCCGCCAGGTAGCGCTTCAAGCTCTTGAGCTTCATGATGGACAAGTACAGCATGCTCGCCAGATCAATGGCGACGGGCATCGCCACCCGAAACGCCAATGCCGCCTGCCCCGCGCTGGTGGCTGGCGACAGATGCAGGGTCGCTACGTACCACTGCGCCAGCCCGCTTGCCACCGAAACGACGACAAACGCCGCGATGGAGGCCACCAGTCGCGGCAGCATCTCCCGATCCGAGGTAGCCCGCCGCACGGCGGTGGCGATACTCACAGTGAGCGCCGCAAGCCCCAGCTCGCCGAACCAGGCGACGATGTGGGTCGCCATGCTCCAACTGTTGCCCCATTGCCACGGCCCGCTGTAGGTGTCGGCGATTTCCTGCGTCTTGCGCGAGCGCGAGAAAGAACGGGGGGCCTTCCTGACGCGGCTGGCGCATGAACGCATTGGCATCCCACTGGAGACGGCCAGTTATGCCCGCATCGGCGCGCTGGCGAAACAGTGCGGGGCTGCGCTGCTGGTCAAACACATTTTGCTCGCTGCCGCCAGCCACATTGACGGCGATCCCTTGGATTATCTCACGAAGCTGGCGCGAGGCCAGCAGCGAAAGGAGACACCCCATGCCACGCGATCTCCAGCGCCCACCAGCGCTTATCAGCCCTACAGCGCCGAAGAAGCTCGCACACTGGTCTGGAACACCCTCTAGCCTGGGCGAGGCCGCGGCGCAGTGGTCGCGTCGGCGCGGGCGACGGCTGGGACCGGCGTTGCGCCCAGCGGCCTGCGAGCACTGTCGGGACACGGGCTATGTGGGCTACACGCCAGAACGGGGCGACCAGTATTGTGCCTGCCCAGCCGGGCGGGCGGAGGAGGAGCGCATGCAGCACTGGTATGATGAGATGCACGCCGAGGAACGGGCGTGGCGCCGGAAGGTGCTGGAGGAGCGACTGGCGGCCTTCTCAGCACGGGTACTGCCGGGCGGGCACGTCCCGACTCTGGAGACCTTGCCGCCTTCGGAGGCACTGACCAAGGTCAGTGCCTTTGTCGAGACACGCACCAACGAGCAGGGGCTAGTCCTGATCGGCGAGGTGGGCG
>CAZFWN010000119.1:9411-17075 GCA_964522745.1 uncultured Ktedonobacterales bacterium | reverse complement strand
CTAGCGCCGATTTTAATCGGCGAAGGGCTGTTGACAGTACCATCTCTGGCAGGTACTATATATTTATAGCTTCATCGGCGCATCCGGCCTGCTGGCCGGATGCGCATCTAACCACACGAATAGTCAACGAAAGGAACCCCCCACATGGATTCACCAGTCCGCGAAGCCGCCCCATTCCTCGTTGGCATGATGCTCCCCCCGTTCCTGATGCTCATTATGTCTCCCGCCTGGAGCAAGATGGGCAAATTTATTGCCTCGTTCGTGCCAGCCTTGCTGGTCGGCGGAACGATCAGCATCCTGGCCGGCGAGATCATTGGCAGAGATTTGCCAGAAGCTCTTGCTGCTCTCATTGTCGATACTGCGCTGGTCTATACCGGCTCGCAACTGGCCTATCGGCTAGCGTGGAAGGGGCTGCTGGAAGAGCGGATGCGCCAGTGGCGCGGCGCCAGCGCGCTGCACACCCGCGAGATTGGCAAGTAATCGTCTCCCTGCTCTGTAAGGACAAAATCAGCACCCCTGTCGCTGTTTCAGCCAGGGGTGCTGGGTTTTCTATGCCTCGCATGTACCGCCGGCCTGTGTGCCGGCTCGTCCCTGCCAGTGGCGCCGGCGTCTCGCCCGCCGTACCAGTTCGCTTGCTGAAATACTGGCCCTTCAGGCTGATGGCTGCTTACGGGGATGCAGTTCGGACGCCCCAACAGGACGAGCCGCCAGGGACGGCGGCGCTACAAATAGCAGGCATCGGAGATCTGCCTCAAAGATCCGGATCGTGGAAGGTGATAATCCAATCGGTGTTGCTCTTGATTGCCAGGGAGAGGAAAAACTGGCCGTTCTTCCAGCACTGAGGTTGCCCATAGTTGCCTACCGGCGTGCAGGAAGTGCTGTTAAAGCTTACCTGTTGCCAACTGAAGAGAGGCAGTTGCGTCTGCATGAAGGCCATCACCGAGGCTGTGTCGCCGGCGCTGCACAGCACCCTTCCGCGCAATCCGCCTGAGGCGTCATTATCGTAGGCACGGGTCAGCGGTGGCAGCGGCACCTCTGAGTAGACAGTGGTGGTCTGAAACTGGGCATCAGGCAGCGTGCTGTAATAGGTCGGATTGGTAAAGTTTGCATTGCAGGTAGGCGGCGTGAGCGTGGAAGCAGCCGTTGCGGTTGCCGTCGCGGCGGTGGCACTGGTTGCCGTTGCAGTTGGATTATTGGCCTGGGCGCTGGGAGTGGTGCTGCCGCTTTGTGTGCCTGTTGTGCTGCTACAAGCAGCAAGCGTCAGCAGCGCGCCAACTATAAGCGCTATGTGAGCGCGCGCGAGCCAGCGATGGATGGTCATGAATAAGCCCCTTCTTTCAGGCGAAGTAATCGGACGGAACGATCAGTACTGGCCAATCATAGCATGACCTCTTCTTTTGCGCTGTTGCTTGCTCCACTTTTCTCAGGTTGCCAATTACCAAAGAAAGCAGTACAATATGAACAAACTTTCTAAGAAGAGGGGCATCCTCGCATGACCGACCCGAACGCCCTACTCATCTTCGATGGGCACAACGATACGTTGCTTGAGCTTCATCTGTCTGAGCGCGGCGGTGGGCGCAGCTTTTTTACCCAAAGCGCGCAGGGACATCTTGATCTGCCACGCGCCCGGCTCGGTGGCTTTGCCGGCGGCTTCTTTGCCATCTTTCCGCCTGACCCGCACCAGACGTTGCTCATGAAAGAAAACCTCATTATTACCGAAACCGGCTATGAAGTTCCTTCCTTCCCTGCTCTTGATCCTGCCTACGCGCAGCAGTTCACGCTGTCGATGGCCGCGCGTCTGTTCCGGCTGGAAGCGGAGTCTGCTGGGCAGGTCAAAGTCGCGCGCAGCGTCGATGACCTCACGCGCTGCCTGCGCGAGCATGTGCTGGCGGCCATCCTGCACTTCGAGGGGGCGGAGGCCATCGACCCGCAGCTTGACGCGCTGGAGGTCTTCTATCAGGCCGGGCTGCGCTCGCTGGGCATCGTCTGGAGCCGCCCCAACGCCTTTGGGCATGGCGTGCCCTTCAAGTTTCCGCACAGCCCCGATACCGGCCCTGGCCTCACCGACGCGGGAAAAGAGTTGGTGCGCGCCTGCAATCGCCTGGGCATTCTGCTCGATCTGGCGCACCTCAACGAGCAGGGCTTTTGGGATGTGGCGCGGCTCTCAGAGGCGCCGCTGGTCGTGACCCACGCGGCGGCCCATGCCCTCTGCCCCTCCACGCGCAATCTCACCGACGCGCAACTCGACGCGATCAAAGCGTCGGAAGGAATGGTTGGCCTGATCTTTGAGGTGGCGAACTTGCGTCCAGACGCCAACGACGACCCGAATACCCCGCTTGAGGTGCTGATCCGCCACCTCGATTATCTGGTTGAGCGGGTGGGCATTGATGGCGTGGGCTTCGGCTCCGACTTTGATGGCGGGATTACGCCGCCTCAGGAGTTGCGCGATGCCTCAGGCTTGCCGAACCTCATCGCCGCGCTGCGCCAGCACGGCTACGACGAGAGCGCCCTGCGCAAGATCACGCACGATAACTGGCTGCGTGTCCTTGGCAAGACCTGGCGCGCCTAACAGGACTGCGCGCCTATGCTGCTGCCCAAACCTGCACGCTGTTATCCCAGGAGCCAGAGGCGATGCGCGTCCCATCGGGCGACCAGGCGACGGTATAGACCCAATCGCTGTGCCCGCGATAGATGAAGGGTTGGCTGCCATCAGCCGCGTCCCAAACCTGCACAGTGTGATCGGTGCTGGCCGAAGCGATGCGGCGGCCATCTGGCGACCAGGCCAGCGATTCTATCCAATTGCTATGCCCGCGATAGGTCAGGAGCGTCTGGCCGCTCGTAGCGTCCCAGACCTGCACGCTGGTATCATCACCGCCAGAGGCGAGGCGCCGGCCATCGGGCGACCAGGCGACGGTATAGACATCGTCGCTGTGGCCGCGATAGGTCAGGAGTGTCTGGCCGGTGGCAGCATTCCACACCTGCACCGTATGGTCGTCGCTGGCCGAGGCGATGCGCCGGCCATCGGGGGACCAGGCTACCGCCTCAACAATATCGCTGTGACCGCGATAGGTGACGACGTTAGCCCCCGTCATGGCATCCCAGACCTGCACTGTGCCATCGGTACTCCCAGAGGCGATGCGGCGGCCATCAGGGGACCAGGCGACAGAATAGACCCAACTGGGGTGGCCGGTATAGGTGTAAAGCTGGGCGCCGGTGACGGCATCCCAGACCTGCACCGTTCCGCCCTGGCTGCCGGAAGCGATCAGCTTGCCGTTCGGCGACCAGGCTACCGTCCAGACCCAGGTGGCATGGCCGGTATAGGTCAGGACATTGCCGCCGGTGGCCGCGTCCCAGACCTGCACTGTGTCATCTTTGCTCGCTGAGGCGATGCGCTTGCCATCTGGTGACCAGGCAACGCTGGTCACATGATCGGTGTGGCCGCGATAGTTCAGCAGAAGCGTGCCCGCTGGCACTGGAGGGGCCGTTGGGCTAGTATTCAACGCCGGGCGAGCGGTAGCACGCGCGGCAGGAGCAGATGCTTGCGAGCGATGCGCGAGGAGCAGCAAGGGCTGGGCGCCAGCCGCGAGCGCCAGGCCCGCCAGAAACGCCAGAGCAAGCATCCCCCAACGCGAGAGGCGTCGGTTGTGCGGCAACGGCTGGCCGCACTGCGCGCAGACTCCTGACTCCATCGTCTGGTTCCTCCATCCGTTTTGTGTTCCGGCAAGGCCAGTTGCCTCAGCAGTAAGAGCTGCTGCGAGTGTAGACGCTGCCAGGCTGAGGCAAGATGAAGGTGTTCACATTTGGGGAGTGAAGTAGCTCACAGATCAGCTTGTAGAGGAAGACTGGCGGCTGATGAGCGGGAATGTTCGTCAGCCGCCAGTCTCCTTTATCGCTCGGCGGGCACTGCTGCTTCCCCCGCAGGTGCCTGGGCAGCCCTGCCCTGGCGGCCTGCCCGCACGAAGAGCAGCAGCGCTGGCGCTAAGATGGAGCCGGCGACCACCAGCGCCGCTCGCAGCGAGACAAACGTACCAATCGCGCCCAGCGCCGGACCGCCGGCGATCTGGCCGAAGGCATCGGCCTGGCCGTCGATGGAAAGCACCGTTGCCCGCACCTGTGGATCGATGTTCTGTGTCTGCCAGGCCCGGAAGACTGGAGCGCGGATGCCCCGGAAGACCCCGGCGCTCCAGTTGGCGACCAGCGCCAGGTAGAAGTTCCCGGCCAGGCCAAAGGCGATAACGCTGACGCAGATCAGCGCGTTGAACACGAACAGCGCCCGCGCCACCGTGCGCTGGTTGTTCGTATTCAGCCGCCGCCGGACGATCTCCGCTCCGGCAATGCCCAGCAGCGAATCGATAACGGCAATTATGCCGAACCAGACCACCGGCTTGAACTGGCCCAGCGTTGGGAAGCTGAAATCATTGAGCAGATGGGCCACCCACAGCCGGTCAATTCCCTCGCTGAACATCGCGTAAAGCACCGTAATACCCAGGAAGGTGAGCAGAATGGGGCGCTGCTGAATGAGCCGCACGCCATTGCGCGTGGTGTCGGCCATCGCCTGCCAGGAAGAGCGCTCTTCGCGTGGAGCAGGCTTGAACCCCTGCTCCGGCATAGCGAAGATCAGGAACACCCCCAGCAGCAGATACAGGATGCCACCGAGCAGAATCGGCAGATTCAGCCGGATGCTCGCCAGCGCCACACTGATCGGGATGCCCACCAGGCTGACGATCTGGCCGATCTGCCCGGCGCGCACAAAGAGCGGCCCCACCTGTGTGTCGCCAATCTCGTCTGCGATCCAGGCGCTGTCAGCGCCATCGACGAAGGTGATGCCGATGCCCCAGATGACCTGCGCCAGCAAGATCGTGGCGAAGCGCGGAATGGCGCCCTCCAGCGCGAAGCCCGCGCCAACCAGGAAGACGCCGATGATAATCGCCAGCCGGCGGCTGTAGACATCGGCCAGCACGCCTGTCGGCACCTGGGTAAAAAACGCGGTGATCTCCAGCACCGTGCCCACCAGCACCAATTGCAGCGGGTTCAGATGGGCGACCTGCTGCTGGTAGATCAGATTGACGGTGACGATCAGGCTAAAGAAAAAGGAGGAGGCGCCGCCTAAGATGAGATAGGTGGTTGCGGCCCCCAATCGCTTGCGTTGCGTAGACAACGATCAGATTCTCCTAACGCATCAACGTGGGAGTGGCTTATCCACGCCGCACTCCCACACCAAACACCAACCAATTGTGGAGTAAGCTTGATCGCTGTCATGAAGGGCCTCCTTAAGCCTGCTTTTTTCTTGAGAGGATGGATGCAGAACATTCGCATCCTGCCAGCAAGTATACCTGATACCAGGCGTAATCGCAAGTGGGTCGCTGCCGCTTGTAGCGCCCTGTGAGCGACTTCACACCAGCCTGATGGCATAGGTGATAGCAGCAGAGGGGAGATATGCTATGCTGGCTATAGAAGTATCTCTTCGTTGATAGCTACATACCTGGCAACTGGCACGACTGTGCCAGGGAGGCAATCATGATGGCGCGCTGCCCATACTGTACTGCCGGGGTCTCGGCCTCTCAGACCTTTTGCTCCTCCTGCGGGCGCCCGCTGTCTGGCGCCGCTCCTGGATTTACAAATCAGGCGGCGATGTACGCGCCAGCGCAGGCGGCGCCTGCCCCATTGATGCCGGGCTATGCCGCGCTGGCGGGGGCAGCGGCGCGAGGTCGCCGGCGCGCATCTCAAGTGGCGCAGGCCGGTAAGGAGAAGCGCCACCATTGGATCTGGCTGGGCAACCTGATAACCATCGGCATTGGCGGCTGGGTGATCTATGACCACTGGCAGGGTAGGGTAGGAATCGGTGTGGCTATCGCTTTATTCGCGCTGGCGGCACTCAGTCTGGGGCTTTCCCGCTTTGGGGCGCGCTGGAATCGCGCCTCGTGCCTGGAAAAGCTGCTTATTATACCGGGCGTGCTGGCGGGGCTGGTCATGCTGGTAGTTATTGCGCTCAGCGGTGCGGACTCCGATAGTAATCAAAGTCATAGCGGCAGCAGCAGCAGCCATTCCAGCAGCGACCACTCCCATAGTGGTGATGGTGGTGATGGTGATGGTGACGGTATTGATTTCAACGACGATGATCGCGCCAGACGAGGGATGCAGGCGAACCATTTGCCCTATATCACCTGCTCGCGCTGTGGGCAAATGGGGCCGGCAAGCATGCGCTTCTGCCTCCGCTGCGGCCAGCCGCTCCTGTAGCCAGCGCCCCTGGCCTGGGTCTATCTTGTAGTGGTGTGTGGCTTCCTGCTCATCAGTTAATCTCCAGTTGGCGTGGGTAGTTCAACGCTCGCGGCGGGCTGTGGTGCCGGCGGCTGGGCGCGGCGCAGCCAGGGCCACCAGGCGATCAGCAGGCCCAGGGCCACCAGCGCGGCCCAGGCGCTAAAGCCAAAGGCGGCCACCGGCCCCCAGCGCACCCACAGCCAGCCGCTGAGCAGATTGGCCGGAATCGCCACCACGCCGGTCAGGCCGTTGTACCAGCCCAGCGCCGTGCCGCGCCGGGCGCGCGGCGCCAGATCGCCCACAAAGGCCCGCGCCACGCCTTCTGTGGCTGCGTAGTAGATGGCATAGATCAGGAACAGCCACCACGCCTGCCAGCCCTGGTTTGCCATCGCCCAGCCGAGATAGACCACTGCGAAGGACGCATAGCCGGCGAGCAGCACCGGCAGCCGACCCCAGCGGTCCGACAGCGCGCCCAGCGGCGTCGCCAGCACGGCATAGAGGATATTGAAGCCAAAATACAGCAGCGGCACCGCCGTCAGCGATTGCTCCAATCCTTCGGTGCGCAGAAAGATAAACGCATCGGAAGAATTGCCCAGCGCGAAGACGCTCGCCACCACGACGAAGAACCAGAAGCGCGCCCCCAGACGCCGATTGAAATCGGCGCTAGGGGCCGTCGGCCCGGATGTCCCTCCGGGACTGGCACGCGCCGCCCCATCCCCTGCCGGCACGGTGGCCGGCGCTACAGCTTCTCTCACCTCTGCCGGAACCCCTGGCGGCGCTGCGGGCGCTGGCTCGGCAGGTGTCGGCTTGGGTTGTCGGCGCGGCGCTCGCAGGAAGAGCGCCACCACCAGAATGGCAAGCGCGCCCGGCACCACCGTCCAGGCGAAGACACCGCGCAGGTCCGCCGGGCGCAAGGTCAGGATGATGATGGCGGCCAGCGGGCCAATGGCCGCGCCGAGCGTATCCATGCTGCGATGGAAGCCAAACGCCTTGCCGCGATACTGCGCGCTGGTTGAATCAGCAATGATCGCGTCGCGCGGGCTGCCGCGAATCGACTTGCCGGCGCGGTCCAGCAGGATCACGCCGAGCGCCTGCGGCCAGGACGGGACCAGCGCCAGCACCGGCTTGATCAGGTTGGAGAGCGAGACGCCAAAGATTACCAGCGGCACGCGGCGCGAGACGCGATCTGCCAGCCGCCCGGTGAGCAGCTTGAGGATGCTCGTCACGCCCTCAGCCAGCCCCTCGACCAGCCCGGCCAGCGCCAGCGGCGTCCCCAACACCTGCACCAGAAAAATCAGGCGCAGCGGGATAATCATCTCGCTGGAAATGTCGGTAAATAGGCTCGCCAGCCCCAGCACCACAATCGTCCGGCTGATGCCGGCGCGCCATCTGCTTTGCCGGGGCGC
>CAZFWN010000119.1:1242-9311 GCA_964522745.1 uncultured Ktedonobacterales bacterium | reverse complement strand
TGAAGCGCTGCACCACGCGGTGATCGAAATCAGTGACGTAGAGTTGCCCGTCGGTCCCCTGCGCCAGTCCACCAATGCCGGCAAACTGCCCCGGCTGATTGCCCGCACCGCCCAGCCAGCCAAGCGCGCGCCCCTCGCCGCTGAAGCGCCACATACGCTGGGTGTTCAGGTCGCTGACCAACACCTGATCGCCATTGAGCGCCAGGAGCGTCTCATAGGGAGTGCCGAGTGCGCCGTGTGGCGTCGGCAGATTCCAGTGCAGCGTCGCCTGGGTACTGAGCGTCTCGCGCCAGATGCTATTGCCGATCAGCGCGTAGAGATGCCCGGCCTGATCGACGCTGATGCCCGTCGGCTGGCCCGGCAGCGGCAGTGTGTTGAGCAGATGCCCATCGAGATCATAGGTCAGCACACTGCCGCGCTGATCGGCGACATACAGCCGTCCCTGGCTGAGCGCCAGGCAGCCAGTGGTCGGCTGGTAATCCTTGGGCAGCGGCCAGAGCGCATCCATCCAACCGTCAGGCGTGAAGCGCAAGAGGTGATTGCCCAGCCAGTCCAGCACATACAGCCGGTTCTGGCTATCAACGGCCAGTCCGCAGAAGAGGAACTCATCGGTGTTCGGCGCCCAGGGCCGCAGCCAGCCGTATTTTCCCGGCGACTGGCCCGTGAGGCCGGGCACGCCCAGGTTATCCGGGTCGTTCCAGGGGCCGGGTGGGCTGAAGCCAATGCCGGGCACGCCCCGCAGCACCGCCTGGCGCGGGCGCAGCTTGGCTTGCAGCGTGCCATCGGAGGAAAAGACGCGAATGACCGGCGACTCGCCATCGGTCACATAGAGCGTGCCACGCGAGTCAACGGCCAGCCAGTAGGGGCGGAAGTCTAACACCTGCGGCGGTGTGATCGTTGCCACAAACGAGACCGCCAGCAGCGAGGGCAGCGCCAGCGCCAGCAGCGCCCGGCGCTGCCAGGCGATACGAACGAGCAGCACCGCCGCCAGCCCGGCCAGCGCCACCACCGGCAGGGCGCGCAGCGCCAGCACCAACGCCAGTTCCCGATCCAGCGGCGCCGGCTGAGAAAACACCGCCCAGCCAATCACAGCCCACAGCAAGAGAAAGCCGGCGATCTGCGACACGATCCGCGCAGCTTCTAGCCCACCCCACCTTTCGCCGATTAAAATCGGCGCTACGGGCCTGCGGCCAGACGGTCCCTGCGGGACAGATGCGCCGCTCTCGTCGGCAGTCCCGTCGGGACTTCGTGGCGCCAAAGGCGCCCGTAGCGCCGATTTTAATCGGCGAAGGGGCTTCATCAACCGTTGGGTGCCCATCGCCGGCCCCAGCAGCAGCGCCGCGCCGGCCAGGCTGAGCGCCACCGCCGCCAGCGGCTGGGCGCGAAAATCGACCACCGGCGGCATCAGGATGCTGATCGCTAGCGCGCCCAGACACAGCGCCAGACGAATAGCCCAGGCCAGCAGCGCGCCCAGGCCAGCAAAGCGTTTCATCGAAACGTTGAGGTTCCTCATGGCGTCCACTATAGCGGCTTGCGCCGGCTTTGGCAATGCCAATCATGGCACGGTTATTGCATCAACCTTTCAGTAGTGAGCCGGCTCCTTCCTTATCTGGGCCGAAACACGTGCTGAAAGGAGGCATCGATGGCTGCTTCGACGACGCCCACTGAGAGGCCGGCGCTGCGAGAGGGACTGCTGTTGGGGCTGGCCCTGGGGCTGGTCTTGCTCGTGCTGCGCTGGCTGGGTACGCTTGCGCCAGACGGTGCGCTCTGGCTGCTGCTCTCCCTGGTCCTGATGCTCGACCTCTATCTGCTGGCCGGCCTGCGCGCCGCGCAACAGACCGGCAACACGCGCACCGGCGCCTACGCGGGCCTGCTGACAGCGCTGGTCAGTTCCCTCCTCAGCCTGACGGCCTCCTTTGTCGCGCTCGTCGCGCAGCCCGATGCGCTCGCCGGCCTCCTCACTGTCGTCAATCACGTATTACAACAGTCAAGAATGGCCTTTCAAGTACCAGAGAGCGTCTTGATCGGCGCGCTCATCATTGGCTACCTGACGACGCTCTGCCTCTTCCTGCTGCTGGGCGCGCTCGCCGGCGCGCTGGGCGCGAGCCTTGGCAGAGCCAGACATGACCATCGCTCGCTCGCCTGAGATGACGATAGTTCGCAGCCCGGCCCTCTATGGCTGCTCCTCACGACAGCGCGCGCAGCGGCCAAATAGTTCGAGCGAGTGCCCTTCAAGGGCGAAGTTGTTTTGGCTGGCAATAGCGGCGAATTGCTCAACCGGGAGGCAGGTTGCAACCTCCACCACCTGATGACAGCGCGTACAGGTCAGGTGATGATGGTGGCTGGTCCCGCAGACACGATAGCGGTGCGAGCCATCGGGGAACTCGACGCGATCAAGCACCCCATGCTCCGTCAGCAGTTCGACGGCGCGATAGACGGTGGCGCGGCCAACCTGCGGGTCAAGCTGCTGGAGATCGTGCCAGAGGTCTTCCAGGGTAAAGACGGCCCCGGAAGCCGCGAGCGCTGCCAGATGCTCCGCAATCAAACGGCGCGGGCGGGTGCAGCGCAAACCTTCTTCATTGAAGATCGTAAAAATACTCTCGGCTGTGATAGGCATCGGTCTTCTCGTCAGGAGCGCCTGGTAATTGTCGCGTGGGGCGCTCTTTCCTCCAGTGTACCACCTCTGAACAGGGCTGCTCAAGAGCGTTTCTTCCCAGCCTGCGAAGGCAGGCTTCGAGGCTTCTAGCCTCAAGGTGCGCGCTTTAGACGCGGACTTTGCGCTTGCCTTGAAATTGAGACATTATCTCATTATTGAAGGGAACAGGTCTGGGAGGTTGAAAAACTCGTCATGAAGATTGCCAGCTACTCGCCCTATCCCGTCAGCTTCTTCATCACCAGCTTTGCCTTCGCCGGCTATGTGCTGGTGCGCGGCCTGCCGCTGCTGCGCCGCTGGCTGCCCGGCGCTTCTGCGGCCAGCACGTTGGCGCCGGTAAAAGAAGAGGTGGGATAGCTGTCACCTGTAGCGCCGGTGGACCAGCACCTCAAACGGCGAGGGGCGCAGCGTCACCTCCATGATGGGGCGGACCGGCACCTCCTCCGCCATGCTGAAGCGCACGCGCTGCGCCAGCGTCGCCAGGATCAGTGCGCCTTCGAGCAGCGCGAAGTGGTTGCCGATGCAGATATGCGTGCCCCCGGCGAAGGGCATGTAGGCCATGCGCGGCCAGGATTTTTCTGCGTCGTTGGCAAAGCGGTTGGGATCAAACGTGTCCGGTTCAGGGAAGCTGTCGGGGCGGTGGTGCAACACATAGAGGCTGACGAGGATCGTCATGCCTGGTGTGAGCGTGCGCCCGTCAACTTCGATGGATTTGATAATCTCGCGGTTCACCAGCGAGGCGGGGGGATAGAGGCGCAGCGTTTCCTTGAAGATGTTCTGCGTCAGCGGCAGATGCGGCAGATCCTCCACGCCGGGTGCGCGGCCTTGCAGCACGGTATCGACCTCGGCGCAGAGGCGGTCGTACCACTCTGGATGGTGCATGAGCAAATACCAGGCCCAGGTGAGCGCGTTGGCTGTCGTCTCATGGCCCGCGACGAGGAGCGAGCGGATCTCGTCGCGCAGTTCGGCATCAGTCATCAATGTGCCGTCGTCTTCGTCCTGGGCGTGCAACAGCAGGCTCAGCAGGTCGCCGCGCTCTTCCTGATGCTGGCGGCGTTCAGTGATAATGCGCTGTACCACGCTCTCGAGCTGGCTGAGGGCGCGATGATAGCGGCGGTGATGCGGCCATGCCAGCGGCAGCGGCACGACCGACGCGCTCCATCGGCTGATATAGCTGAGGATGAATCGCAGGTTGTCCCGGACCTGATCAACCTCGCCACTGACCTCCGTGCCGAAGAGGGCGCCAACGACGATCTCCAGGGTCAGGGCGGTCATGCTTGACTGAAGGTCCAGGCGCATGCCCTCGCTCCATGTCGCTTGCTGGCGTTCCGCTGCTTCGGCCATCAGCGCGCCGTAGGACTGGACGTGCGTGGGGGTGAAAGCGGGCGCCAGCAGCTTGCGCTGGCGGCGATGCCTGGGTTCGCGGCTCATCAGCAACCCGTCGCCGAGCAGCGGCCCCAGCAGACGGCGATCAATGGTACTCCGCTCAACGGAGGCCCCCTGCTCGACCATAATGGCGGCGGCGATGATGGGCGTAGTAGCCAGGTAGGCGTTGTTGGGGAGGGGAAAGGGCGTGAAATCGCCGCGCTGGCTGATCTCGACAATCGTGCTGAACGGGTTACGGCGCATCTTGCGCAGGTCGCGCAGCCGTTGCCAGAGCGGGTAGCGCGCCGGAGCCTTTGTCGCTGCCATGTGTCAACCTCCTCCTCGTTGCCGGAACCAATCAGGTGGTATCTTTATTATACCGGATGCGTGGGAAAAAGCCAGCACTGCCGACGTTGGCGAACTGCAACTCAATATGGAGGATGGCGCGCTCCACCTGGCTATATCCTGGGGAACGGCAGCGCCCAGACCCAGATGGCGACGGCAAAAGCGATGCTGCCGGCAATCACAAAGAGATGAAAGACCTCGTGAAAGCCAAAGATGCGCGGGAAGGGATTTGGCAGCCGCCGGGCATAGATCACCGCGCCTATGGTATACAGCGCGCCGCCCAGCACCAGCGTCGCCACAAACAGCCAGGGCAGGTGCGCCAGGAAGGCCGGCAGCGCGAAGAGCGCGACCCAGCCCATGCCAATATACAGGCTGGTGCTGACCCAGCGCGGCAGCCGCAGATTAAACAGCGCGATGCCGATGCCTGCCAGCGCCAGCGCCCAGATCGTCACCAGCAGCGCCACGCGCACCCAGCCATTCAGCACATTGAAGCACAGCGGCGTATATGTCCCGGCGATCAGCACAAAGATGTTGGCGTGATCGAGCGCCCGCAGCTTCAGGCGCGTGGTGTTGCCCCAGGTGCCCACATGGTATACCGCGCTGACGGTATACAGTTCGATCATGCTCAGGCCATAGATCAGCAGCGAGAGCAGGCGCGGCACATCTGCCCGGCTCTGCCAGCATAACACGATGGTCAGGATGACTGCCGCGCCAGCGGCCAGCGCGTGCGACCAGCCGCGCAGCAGCGGCTTAGCCGGCGCCATTTGCGCCCCCTGGGTCTCGCTCGCCATTGGTTGCTCTATCACACTCGTCTCCAATGCTGTCCACTCCTCTGATGTTAGCCGGCTACCTATTTAATTGATAGCTGATATGTTTTAGCTTACATATCATTGGAGACAAACGGAGCGCATTTTGTTACACCAGTTTAGAGCGACTTGACGTACCACTCCGAGGCGATTCGGATGATCTCTGTCATACGATGCTCCTTGCTCATTTGGTTAAAACCGGGCCTGTGCTAGAATAGCAGAGGCTGAGGATGCCTGTCTTTTGAAAACACAGAAGGAGACGCTTTGAACCCATACATACATATCAACCTCGACACCTGGAATCGCTGGACCGCTCACAATACCGAGTCCGAACACCACAAAGATGTCCAGCGCTATCAGGCGACAGGCTCAAGCCTGCGCTCCATCGAACTGGCGGAACTGGGCGATGTGAGCGGCAAAACGCTGCTTCACCTTCAATGCAATATGGGCGCTGATACCCTTTCCTGGGCGAAACGCGGCGCCCTTGTTACTGGCGTGGATATATCCGACGTTGCCATTGCCCAGGCGCGCCAGCTTGCCGAGCAGAGCCAGACAGCGGCGCGCTTCCTCGCCGCCGACCTGTACGCCTTGCCTGACCTGCTTCACGAGCAATTTGATATTGTCTTTACCTCCTACGGCGTCCTCTGGTGGCTGCCTGATCTGCCGCGCTGGGCCGAGATCGTCGCCTCCTATGTGAAGCCTGGCGGCATCTTCTCGATGGTCGATATGCACCCGTTCACCAATTGCATTGTGCTAGAACCAGGCGCCGGCCTCCGCTTCTCCGTTGCCAGTCCTTATGCCCACCCTGCTGAGCCGCTCCAGGTACTCGCCGGTAATGCAGACTCGCCGGTGCGCACCTGGACCTATAGCCTGGGAGAAGTGGTCACCGCGCTGCTTCGGGCGGGATTGCAACTGACCTTTCTTCACGAACATCCCATGCAGTTTTATCAGCAATTCCCGGCCCTGGTACAAGACGAGGCAGGCTGGTGGCGTTGGCCGCAAGCAGACACCTCGCTTCCGCTCCTCTTTTCATTGCAGGCGGTCAAGCCTCACACTCTGCCCAAAGAGTGAGTGCGCCAAAGGACGAGAGGTCTATGCCGATTCATCTGCAAGCCACGCCCCCTGAAGCAATCGACACACTTGTCTCCATCCTGCTCGACGCCGATGAGGGCGAGGACCGCGTGCGCGCCACGCTGGCCGACCCGGCGCATAGCTCCTATGCCGCGCTGGAGGGTGAAACGCTGGTTGGCGCGGCGACGCTGCGCTGGGAGTTGGAAGAGAGCGAGATTGTCTATATTGCTGTTACGCTGGAGCGGCGCGGGCAGGGTCTTGGCAAGGCCATCATCGCCCTGCTGCTCGACGAGGCGCGCCGGCGTGGCACGCGGGCCGTCCTCGTTGGCACTGCCAATTCCTCGCTCGAAAATATCGCCTTCTATCAGAAATGCGGCTTTCGCCTGGACCACGTCCGCCGCGATTATTTCAACTATATCCAGCCGCCCATCAGCGAGCATGGTATCCCCGTGCGCGATATGATCATCTTGCGCTATGATATGGGCTAAGCGTTGCTCTGTCCCTGGAGTGCTGCCCTTTCGCATTATCAGGTAGGCTGCCTATGGGTTCAGCAATGTCGCTGCCCGCCCATCCGTCGTGGGAACGATGGGCGCCGCGCTGGAGAGACCGGGTGCATCTTCCCCACGCCTGGCGTTGGGACGTGGCCTGCTCGTGCCTGGCCCTGGCGCTGATCGCTGGCGCGCCGCGACTGGCGCTGATCCTGCGCTATCCCCTGCTCTACGACAGCGATGCCTATGGCCGCTGGCTCCAGCGCGCTCATCCCTTCGATTCTCCCCCCTGGCTGCCAGTGTTCCAGGTGTGTATCTACGCGCTCACCCGCGTCGTTGATACTATTCTGGCGGTGCGCCTGCTCAGCGCCCTCTTCGGTGTCACGGCGGTGCTGGCCTTCTGGCTGCTCTTGCGCTCCGCCTTTGGCCCGGCCAGCGCCTATCTGGCGGCGCTGCTGCTGGCAATCAATCCGCTGTTCGTCCTATTTAGCATCGTCCCCTATCAAGAGGGTCTCTTTCTCACGCTGGCTTGTCTGGCCCTCTGGCTCGCCTGTAGCGCCGGCGTCCGAGAAGCCGCCAGGGACGGCGGCGCTACACAGCCCGGTAGCGCTGGCATCTTTGCCGGCAGGAGTGGAGCCGGGGGGGCTTGTAGCGCTGGCATCCTTGCCGGCAGGGGTGGGGCTGGGTGGCTCTGGCTCTCGCTGGTCGTTGGCCTGGCGGCGCTCACCCGCTATGAGGGCTGGCTGCTGGCCGGGCTGCTCTGGGGACTCTTCCTCTGGAGGCGCCAGCGGGCCGTCGCGCTCACCTGGCGCTTTGCCGCCGGCAGCGCGCTGGCCCTCGGCTGGGCGCCCTTGCTCTGGCTCGCCCTCAATCGCAACATCAGCCCGGTTGGCGTCCAGACGCTCGCGCCCACCCTCAGCCCCGCCGATCTGCTGGCGACTCTCTCCACCTTCTGGCAGGATATGCGCCTGAGCCTCGGCCTGGCGGGAACGCTCCTCACCCTGGCTGGCCTGCTCTGGCTCGGCTGGCGGGCCGCTCGCGGCAGCG
Source organism: uncultured Ktedonobacterales bacterium (assembly GCA_964522745.1). Classification (GTDB taxonomy): domain Bacteria; phylum Chloroflexota; class Ktedonobacteria; order Ktedonobacterales; family DATBGS01; genus DATBHW01. The sequence continues at coordinate 1,536 of CAZFWN010000119.1, read as the reverse complement.
AACTGGCCTGGCTGCTGCTTGCCTTCCTCCTCGGCGATCTGCTCATGATGGCCGTCCTGCGCCCCTTTTCGCCCAACAACCTGCGCCTGCCGCTGCTCTCCCTGCCCACGCTGCTCGCCGGCGCAGCCGGATTGCTCGTCGATAGCGCGCGCCTGCTGCTGCGTGTGTATCGCCGGCGTCTCGCCGGCTCGTCCTGTTGGGCGACCTGGCCGCTCACTGGCGGTTGGTTGGTCGTCAGCCTCTTTGCCCTGCTGACCGTCGCGCTTGCGCTGCGCTTCGTCCCGCTTGCCAGCG
>CAZFWN010000119.1:0-1142 GCA_964522745.1 uncultured Ktedonobacterales bacterium | reverse complement strand
CTGGCGCGGCAGGGGCATATTGCCACCGCTGGGCATGGCCCCGGCTACGCTATCTGGCTGGTATCGTCAGCTTAAATCGTCAACAAGAGACGCCGAGAGACCGCCAGGGGACGACGCTAGCGGGTGCCTCTGTCCCGCCGGGACATCCTGGCCGCAGGCCCGTAGCGCCGATTTTAATCGGCGGATTGCTTTAACCGCTAACGTCCCTGCCAGTCTGCTGCAGGCGGTTGGCGGCCTGGACAAGTGCCGGCACAAGTTGATCGGCAATCGGCGTGCCCCAACCGCTCGCCAGGTCATAATCCTTCTCGAAAATTCCCCTCCATTTCCCCTTGACAGAGCAGACTTTGTTAGGTATACTTTGCTTGTTAGCAAGTACGGCCCACCCCCGTACCCGTTCATTGACAAGCGAGTAACGGCAGCAACGTCAGCGTTAAAACCGCCGACGTTGCCAGACCCCACCCTGGAAAAGTCCCAGGAGCGTGGCTGAGGGTATTGTATCATTGCGAGACCTCTCAGCGGCTGCTTCTGTGAACCCCGCGCCTGTGCGCGGCAGGTTCGCCGGGGCAGCCGCTCGCGTTTTGCGGCAGCACTGCTGCCAGAAAGAGGTCTTGCATGTCGCTGATCTTTACCCGCCCGCCCAGCTACTGCCCCTGGATTCCCACCGAACTGGCCGGCCCCTATGAGCCGCTGACCCTGCGCGAATGGGAAGTGTCTATCGTCACTTGCTCCCTCTGTCCCGCGCTGCGCGACCTGCTGCGCGAGGCGCTGCTTGACCCCGCCCGGCCCGCCTGCACTCGCCGGCAGGGCCATCTGCCGCGCCAGATACTCGCCTTTGACGAGCGCCTCTTACGCAAAGGGACCATTGACGCCAGGCGCGACCAGTTGCAATCGGTCCTGGTCCTCATCTGGCAGGTGTTGGATGCCCCGCCCTATGCCCTCACCGGCCTCCAGCGCGATCTGCTGCTTGCCGGCCTGAGCATCCGGCTGCGCCAGATACTCGATGCCTTCCCCGGCACCGTCGGCACACGCAGCCCCAAAAACGAACTGCGGCACGCCCTCACCGCCCTGGGCGTCATCCTCGACCCGGAAGAAGACCCGCTCGCCCGCTTCAAGCAGCCGCGCCGGCCCTCGTTCTGGCGCCG
>CAZFWN010000118.1:2169-17358 GCA_964522745.1 uncultured Ktedonobacterales bacterium | reverse complement strand
ATACGTCGCCGGGTCGCGCTGCGAGTGCCTTTGCGCTGAAGCCTCTTTTGGAGGCGGGCATAATGGTCTGCCTGGTGTCGCACTTCCTTTCCCGAATAGAACTGCGTCCCGTTGGCGCTCGTCGCAACGGTGGCAAGATACCGCTGCCCAACGTCTACCCCGATAATCTGCTGCTGGTGTTCGGGCAGTGGGTCGGGCGTTTCGATAGTCAGGCTCACCAGCAGGTAAAAGCGCTTCTTGCGCTGGTCATACCAGAGTTTCGCCCCGCCGATGATGGCCCCATGTTGCAAGAGGGCAACGTGTTTGTGGTAGCCCTGATAGGGGACGTGTATCCGGCCAGAGAGCGTCAGGAGGCTGACTTGCTGCCCAGCACGCAGGGAATAGTCGCGGCCAAGGTTGTAAAACAGCGTGGGGGAAACATACTTGGGCGCCTCATCCAGACCCTTAAAGCGCCGTTTAGTAGAGCCCAGGCGCCGGGCTTCGGCATTCTTGCGGGCTTTGGTCCAGAGACCCTGGTAGGTACTCCCCACTTGCCGGGGCACGTTGCAGGCCATTTGGGCCGGCAAACCAAACTGAGCGCGCACATCCGCGTACGTCTCGCGTTGCAGACGACGCTGATTGCTCGTCTTGCCATGTGCGAACGAGTAGGTGCTGACGTAGTTCAACGCATCCCGATACGCCAGTTGCGTCTGCCGCAAGGCAGCGAACTGGGTAGGCGAGAGCATCAGTTTCAGTTTGGCGGTCAGGGGTATTTCCATCTCTACTAGTATATCAGAGGATGTGTGAAGTATCAAGCGGACGTTGGGCCAATTCCTCTCAATCCCCTCAAGGGGATGAGAATCCTTGGCCCTTTCTTTGAATTTCAAACAGGCGCAGGTGTCAAGGGTGAGCTATTCCTCTGCCGGGGCCAGCGGAAGCGTGAACCAGAAGGTGGAACCCTGCCCGGCCACGCTCTCGACTCCGACCTGCCCCTGGTGCTGTTCGATGATGGTCTTGCAGATATGCAGGCCCAGCCCCATGCCCACCCCCGACCCGCTTTGCACCTCCACACCTGGGACACGATGAAACCGCCCCCACAGGTGGGCTTGCTGATCAGGCGTCAAGCCTGGTCCCTGGTCGCGCACCCACACTCGCACCTGCTGGTCTTCGCGGGCTATGCCGACCTCGATGGGAGTGGTTTCGGGCGCGTACTTGAGCGCATTGCTCAGGTAGTTCAGCACTACCTGGCTGATGCGCCCGGCATCGGCCAGGACAGGGAGCCGTTCCAGTGATGGCTGAGACCACGCTATCAAGCGCCCTGGATGGACCTGGCGCTCCTCTTCCACCACCCCTTGAACCAGGGCACCCAGGTCGATGGGGCTAAGCGACACGTGCAGTGTTCCTTCCTGGATGCGCGAGACATCCAGCAGATCGTTCACCAGCCGATCCAACCGCACCCACTGCTCCTGGGTTTCGAGCAACTGCGCGTGCAGCCGCGCCACCTCCTGAGCGACTCCAGGCGCGAGTGCTTCCTCCCTGACAGCCATGCGCTGGAGGCGACGCTCGGCCAGTTGCAGATGAAGCTGGATGGTCGTCAGCGGGGTTTTCAGTTCGTGGCTGGCGATGCCAAGGAAGGCTTCCATGCGCCGGTTGGCCTCTTGTATCGCCAGTTCGTTGGCGCGCGCCTCCTCCCGCTGGCGCAGCAAGTGTTCTCGCTCGATCACCAGCGCGGTCAACTTTGCCACTGCCCCGGCCAGCGCAATCTCCTGGGGAGCATACACATGCCCCGCGCTGTCATGACCGATGGAGAGCAGACCGACCAGTTGCTTGCTCACACATATCGGGGCGGTGAGCATCGTAGGCAGATTGAACGGGTGAGAATCACTGAACGGTGGACTCCTTGTATCCAGCAGCATGACCTCGCCTGCGCGCAGGCGTTCGACCAGTGTAGGATCAGGGGAATCTCTCAAGTGCGGTTCATAGCACACTCTGGTCCACCACCGCTGCTGCTCCTCAGCAGAGGGGGTCACGATAGCAAGCGGGACAATCTGTGTTGTCTCTGGTTCTATAGAAGCGATACTAACACGCTCGCATCCCAACACACGAGCGGTCATCTCTGCCAGGCGCTGGGCCACTGTGCTGATCCTTGTTTGCGCGTCTTCGCCGAAGAGGGGTTCTTGCGCAGACTCCGGCGCCACCAGCGCTTCTGCCATCTCCAGCAGCGCGCTGAGCGCATCATGGGTTCGGCGTTCTAAGAGGCGTCGCCCGGTCACATCCCGATAGACGAACACTGCGCCAGTAAGCTGATCCTGCGCATCGCGGATCGGGGCGGCAGTCGCACTGAGGTAGCGCTCGTGCCCATCCAGCGCGGCGATAATCATATCCTCGCTTTCGGCATCAGGGACGACTTCTCCCTGGAGTGCCCGCGCCAGAGGCGAGCGTTCTGACGGATAGGGATTGCCGTCCTTGTCGCGGCAGTTGAGGAGGGCGATGCGCTCAGGGTGGGGCCACGAGGTGAACATCTGAAATCGGTCAGAGTCGTCGATGCCCAGGATTTTCCGGCCTGATCGGTTCGCGAGCAGGCTGAACCCCTGGGGATCGTAGATACCGACCCCTTCAGTCATGGCTTCAATCGTGGCTTCAAGCTGGCTGGCGCGCGCCGCCGCCTCGGCGCGGGCCTGCTGCTCGGCCTGAAACAAATGGGCGTGGTCGATAGCCAGGGCAATGCGATAGGCTACCGTTTCGAGCAGCCAGACATCATCCTGGGTGAAGTGGTGGGGCTGGGCTGTCCCCACGTGAATGACCCCAATAACTCGATCTTTGACCATCAGAGGGACGCCAAGCAGAGAGCAAATATTTTCTTGCAGGACGGGGTTTTCTTGCAGGACGGGGCCAGCGATCTCTACCTTGGACACATCATCCACAATTAACGGTTCCTTGCTGGCTGCGATCTTGCCGGCGACCCCCTTGCCAAAGGGGATACGGAGATGTGCCGCCACCGCCTCCTCCAGGCCACGACTGGCATGCACGGCTAAAAACTGTCCATCCTCGCTGAGCAGCAGGATCGTTGCGTTATCTACGGCCATGACTTCGCGGATGCGATCAAGCAATTCGGGCAGCAGATCCTCCAGAGAGAGGTGCGTGAGAGCGGTATCGGTGAGCGTCTGCATGGCTAGTAGGCTCCGAGCAGTAGTCTCAGCCTGGGCACGCGCCTGCTGCTCACCCTCTAGCAGTTGGGCACGTTCTTCCTCGATTTGCTTCCGCTTGCTGATATCTTCTATGACGGCAACTGTATGGTGAAATTTACCCTCCGGCGTGCGAACCAGCGAGATCGTCACATTGACCCAGATGGCGGACCCATCTTTGCGGAGATAGCGCTTCTCCAGCGCAAGAGATTGGCTCTCGCCCCTCCATAGCCGCTTGCTCAGTTCAAGGCTCTCTTCCAGGTCGTCTGGGTGCGTAATATCCTGGAAGCTGCGGGTGAGCAACTCCTCACGGGTATAGCCAAGCATGTCGCAGAAGTGCTGGTTGGCGCTGAGCCACTGCCCGCGCTTATTGGTCTGCCCAATGCCAACTGGCGCGTGTTCAAAGGTAGCGCGGAAGTGGGCCTCGCGCTGGCGCTGGGCCTCTTCTACCTGCTTGCGCTCGCTGATGTCTGTGCAGATGCCGACCCATTCGCGGACGTTTCCCATTGTGTCAAAGACGGGACTCCCGCGCACCAGGAAGGGGCGATAGACGCCATCAGCGCGCCGCAGGCGGTATTCGGTCTCAAAAAAGCATTTGGTGGCAACTGTCTGCAACCAGGACTGGAGGACGCGCTCGCGGTCCTCCGGGTGGATTGCGGCCAGCCAGCCGAAGCCCTGTACGTCGTCGATGCTCTGCCCGGTGTAGGCGCGCCAGAAGGGAGAATCCCCAACCATACCATCCGGGCGCGTCGTCCAGACAATCTGACCAGTGGCTATCGCCAGCGCCTGGAAGCGCTCGTAAGTAGCCTGAAGCTGCTGTTCCCGCGCCTGAAGCTGAAGCGCGGTGACATGGGCAGAGGGCCAGTTGGGACGGTGCCGGCCCTCCCACTCTTCTGTCATCTGTTCTGGCTGCAAGTTCGCATCTCTGTCCATGCTCTACACCAGCAATTGCCTGCTCTGTCAAGGGGTAGCCTATGAAGTTCTGTTAGTGGGAGTTCTCATTTTCTATGAAGACAATGTTCATTATACTATCGCATTTGACACGGCGCACAAATGTCCTAATGTGCGCCCCATTGCTTGACAACATCCAGCCGGCCCGGCTACAATTTTTGGGGTAAAGCAGCAGAGCAGCAGACCTTCTCTATGCCGGGCCGCTGATGTGGGGAACGCTGGGCAGTGAACGGGGCGCCGGCGCTCAGAAAGGACAAGCATTATGCAAGCGGCAGCCAATGCCCGTCAGAAGACGGGCAATGGGCAAAAAGCAGCGCGCGCCGCCACCGCGCCGGAGAATACCTTGCGCGCCACCAATGTGCTAGGGCGCAGGGTTATCGATAGCAGCAACGCGCTGATTCTTGGCGTGGTTGATGAAATCTACTTCAGCTTCGAGACCCGCCAGATCGTGGCGCTGCGGGTACGGGCCGGCTTCAAGACACGCATCAAAGCTTTCTTTAAGGGGCATAAGAGCCGCTGGGTGGTGCCGATGCAGATTGTGCATCGCATCGGCGAGTACGCGGTGGTCATTGACCGCGAGCAGGCCGGCATTCCACTTGACCCGCTTTCGCCGACGGAGGCCGAGAAGAAAGTGCGCCCCCCACAGAAGCCACCCACCGGCTCCGCCAGCATGCACGCGCTGGTGGGCCGGCGGGTGGTCAATGACGATGGCGAACTGATCGGGCGAGTGGTCAATATCTTCCTGCACGAAGAAAGCCCGATCATGCAAGGCTTTGAGATTGTCAAGGGCGGGATGTTGGGACGCAAGGCGCAGCGCCTCACTGCGCAGGCACGAGCGCTGGGCGATGTGCTGCTGGTGCCAGCGCATCCACAACTGACCGGCCCTGTGCCCGTCCCCGTACTCGCCGCACCGGCCAGAGTGCAGGTGGCCCCGGTTGAGCCAGAGGCGCCGGAAAACGCGACGCCAGACTGGCTGTGTTAATGGCAAGGACGCCCTCCCCCCTCTCTTCACGCCGCCGCTAAAAGTACCAGTCAGATCAGGTCATGCTTGCATGTTTTTCGGCTCTATGCTAGCCTATGCAGAGAAGCCCATCAATGGATTTTTCCCTCTGGCATCTTCTCTCTGATCCTGCTCTGAAAGGTAGTATGACGTTTATGCGGCGACTCACGACCCGGAGAATCACCCTGTTTGCCCTTCTGGGACTGGTGGTGGTTGCCCTCCTCTCTTCGGCATTGATCTTTACAAGCACCATCAATGCGCAACAGAAAGCGGCCAGCGCCCTACAACACCGCGTCCATCCATTTCTCACACGCCAGGGATGGGGGAAGCAGCATCCAGGGGCCGCGCCGCCAGCTTCCGGCACGATACAGGGAGGTGGTGATCTGACGTGGAACGGCGGCCCCATTGAGGAGCAGCCGCGCATCTTTCTGATCTTCTGGGGCGCAAGCTGGAACAATGGCTCTGGCGGCCTGACCCCAGACGGGCAGATCGCCAAGAATTACTTTACTGATGTCGGCAACAGCGCCTTTGAAAACATTTTGACCCAATATGGCGATCAGAATGCCTGGGCGTCGATCAAGCTGAATCTGGGCGGGACATGGCTCGACACGAGCAACCCGCCGGTCAACTCCAACGCCTGCGGCGGCCCCACTGTTGATGCGATTCCTCTTGAAAACGAGGTGAATAACGCCATCAACGCGAATGGCTGGCCGAGAGACCTCAATAACTCGACATATATTGTCTATACCCCCAGCAACTACTTTTTAAGCATAGGCGGTGCGAATTCCGGGTTCTGCTCAGAGCAAGCCTTCTGCGCCTATCATAATTTCTCCTATACCGCCGGGGTTGAGGTGGTCGGCATCCCCTATCCCAGCGGGCAGGCCGGCCAGGGTGGAACCTCCGGCTGCATGGTGCCCAACAGCCCCAATAACAATCTGGCCGGAGATAGTCTGGCAAACCTGAGTTCGGTTGAGCAGTTTGATGCCATTCTCGACCCCCAGGCGACGGGCTGGGCCGATCCGACTGGCTTCGAGATCGGTGATAAGTGCGCCTGGAACTTTTCGGCAGGCCAGACCACCCTGCATAACGGCGGCACCTTTGAGCTACAGACGGAGTATAGCAACCACGACCACGACTGCGTCAACAGCTATACCTATATGCAGACCAATGAGGCGGGGGTGAGCGTCATCACCCCGCCAGCCACCAATGCAGCTCCCCAATCGATCACGCTCTCCAATCGCGGGCTTTCGGCGTTTAGTTGGTCGGTTGGGTCGCTGCCTTCGTGGCTCAGCGTCAGCCCAACCAATGGCTCGCTCGCTTCCGGCTGGGCACAAACGCTCACCCTGACATTTAACACCTCTGCCGCGCAGCAGGTGTATAAGGGCGCTTTCACGCTCAGCGACCCCAACGGCGCGCAGGGGCCGCTGACCCTGCCGGTAGAGGTTGTGCAGGGCAATCTCGCTAAGACATGGTACTTTGCCGAGGGCTACACCGGCGGCAGCTTTAGCACCTGGCTCACGATAGCCAATCCCAACCAGGCAATCGCCAACGTGAGTGTGATCTATCTGCTGGGCAATGGCGGCACTCCCATCGTGAAGCAATATCAGGTAGGCGCGCAGGCACGCTACACCGTCAATGTCAATAAGGAAGTGGGAGCAGGACAGGAGGTCTCGATGGTGGTCAATTCCGATCAACCTATCGCCGCCGAGCGCCCAATGTACTTCACCTACAACTTGCTCGGCAACAACGCGCCCATTCCGGGCGGCAGTGATGTGCTGGGCGCCACGCAGCAGAGCCAGCAATTTGATTTTGGCTACCTGGATACCACAGCGGGGCATGATACCTGGCTGACCGTCCTCAACCAGAACCCCGGCCCCAACTCCATGAATGTGACCATTCAGTATTATCCTCAGGCGGGTGGGAACCCAACCACTGTGCAGCATCAAATAGCTCCCAACAGCCGGGGCACGATCTACGTCAATGGAGATGTACCGGCAGGCACCTACAGCGCGCTGGTGACGTTGGATATGCCCGGCCTGGTGGAGCGCCCGATGTATCTGGTCGATGGCACAACGCACTATACCGGCTCGACAGATGTGATCGGCGTGACGAGTCCGCAGACAGATTGGAACTTCGCTGAGGGCTACACTAATCCAAACTTCAGCGAGCGCTATATTCTTTCCAACCCCGACATCAAAGGAACCGCCAGCGGAACACTCAAACTCTTCCTGAGCAATGGCACCACGCAAACACAGCCGTTCACCCTGGCTCCAGGCGCGCAGCAGATCATCAACGTCAACGGTATCCTGGGCAGCTCTGGGGTCTCGAACAGCGCGCAGGTCATCGCCACTAGCCCGATCCTGGCCGAGCGCTTTATGAGCTTCAACTACTTTGGCATCCCAGGCGCTTCGGATGTGCTGGGGACCAATGTGGCCTCGCATGCCTTTGTCTTTGCTGAGGGTTACACCGGCGGGCAGTTTGGCGAATGGCTGACGATTGAGAACCCAGACTCATCTCAGACGGCCACCGTGATCATCACCTTCCTGCCGAGCAGCGGCAGCGCCCCAACGGCGCGTGTCTATCATATCGCCCCCAACAGCCGGTTCACGCTGCTGACCAATAACATCATGCCCAACCAGTCGTTCTCCACGCTAGTTGTCTCGGATGTGTCTATCGTGGCGGAACGCCCGATATACTTCAACTACTATGGCGATACCGGCGGCTCCGATGTGATCGGCTATCAGCCCTGATAATCCTTGCATCTGGCAAGGCGCAGGCGTCTCAGCGCGGCCCCGGCGGTACAAAGACCGCCGGGGCCGCGCTGCTAGGATGGCGAAGAGAATCGTGATATACTGCCCTATGCAACAGCAGAGTTGATAGTGATGGCTTCTTCGTTGAGTGTAATAAAGGAGATGCAGAGCGATGGTCCAAGAGCCTGGCGAGACCTATAACGCGACTCTGGTATTAACACTGGTGACAGGGCAGATGGTCACACTGGACGCGACGCATACCCGTGTCGGTGCCCAGTGGCTCTCTGACGCCGGCGGCGTGGAGAGCCTGGAGCGCATTCTCGGCGCCGTCACCAATGGTGGCAATCAGCCAGGGACACGCTGCATCGTCGAAGTGGACGATACGGGGCGGCCTGTGCGCTTTTTTCCGGCCCACGCGGTGGTGATTGCGCGCATCGATTCGTACCCGCTTCTTGAGGAATAATGGCGTCTCAGCCCAGGCGGTGCCTGGGCCGCCGGCAAAGGGTCTTGCTATTTGCAGCAAGAGATGGTATAGTTGCCTCAGCGCCGGTGGTGAGGGCCATTCCTATCGCTGATTGGCGCTCTGGTTCAAGCGCGCTGGCTGATACCCCGCGTATCGATACGTAAGAGGCAGAGGCACTCAATGGCTGATTCCCTGATGGTCCTCCCCCTGCGTCTCCCCGTGTGTATCTATCGCCCGCAACAGTCATTTGTGTGCGCCTGATGGCGCAAGGTTCTGGGTTGAGTCCAGGACCAGAAAGAGGTTCAGGTTTCATGTCTTCAGTGTATGCTTCGGGTAATGACCAGACATTGCAATGCCGCGATTGTGGTCAGGATTTCGTGTTCACAGCCGGGGAGCAATCCTTCTATGCCAGTCGGGGATTCACCCATCCGCCGACTCGCTGCCCGGATTGCCGCTCGCAGCGCAAGCAAGAGCGCGGCGGCAGCGGCGGCGGCGGTGGCTATGCCTCTGCTCGCGCACCCCGCGAGATGTTCACGGCCACATGCGCCAGTTGTGGCCGCGAGGCGCAGGTGCCTTTCCAGCCGCGTGATGACCGACCCGTCTATTGCAGCGACTGCTACCAGCCACGCAGCAGCAGCGGCAGCCGCAGCGGCGGCGGCGGCTCTCGCCGCGAGCGCTGGTAAGTCCACGCAGCGCGCGTAGCACGTATCAACGCCAAGCGGCCCACCTGAATATTCAGGTGGGCCGCTTGGCGTTCTCAGCCGCTTGCAGCACCGCCGTCCTCGCGTGCTAGCCCACGAGGACGCCCCCCAGCCCTACCCCTGCCGGCTGGAAGCCGGCGCTACAAGGAAAAAATGTTGTCTACCAGCGTTTCTCTTGTGAGCGAGGGATTTTTGTCGCTTGTCACCAACAGTAAGGTGTGGCACAATAGCAGGCAGGTTTGATTCAGTACGCGGGAGGTGGGCCATGCAGTATCTCAACTTCGATGTGGAGATTGGCCTGGGCAATGGACGCGAGTATTCGGTAGCGATTCGCTCACAGGCCGGCGACACTCGTGTGACGATGCGCTTCCCCTTCGATGAGCTAGCCCTGAGGGATACGCTCAAAGACCTGCAAATCGCGCTGCTGCGGGCCAGCGGACTGCGCCGCCAGGTGCTTTTACCCGAAGCGCAGACGGTGCAAGGGTTCGGGCAGCGGCTCTTTGAGGCGCTGATTGCCGGCGAGGTGCGCGGCCTGTATGATGTGAGCCGGCGCGAGGCCGCGCAGCAAGGCATGGGCGTGCGCCTGCGACTGCGCGTGCTGGCGCCCGAACTGGCTGCCCTCCCCTGGGAATATCTCTACGATGCGCGCCTGGGCACCTATGTCTGCCTCTCGCGCAATACCCCGCTGGTGCGCTACCCTGAAGTGGCGCAGCCGATTCTGCCGCTCAAGGTGCAGCCGCCGCTGCGCATTCTGGGCATGGTTGCCAGCCCCAGCGATTTTGACCCGCTGGACATCGAGCGCGAACGCAGGCGGATGCAGGAAGCGCTCGGCGGATTAGAGCGCGATGGGCTGGTTAAACTGACCTGGCTGGAGGGCCAGACCTGGCGCGATCTGCAACGCGCCATGCTGCGCGGTCCCTGGCATATCTTTCACTTTATCGGGCATGGTGGCTTCAACCCCAGGGCCGATGAGGGCGTGCTGGCGCTGGCCGATGACCAGGGCCGCTCCCATCTGCTCAACGCGACTCAGATCGGCATTCTGCTAGCAGACCATTCTTCGCTGCGATTGGTGCTGCTCAACGCCTGCGAAGGCGCGCGCGGGGGCGAGCGCGACCTGTTCTCCAGCACTTCGGCCACGCTAGCGCGGCGCGGCATCCCTGCCGTGCTGGCAATGCAATACGAGATTACCGATCAGGCCGCCATTGAGTTTACTCGCGCCTTTTATGAAACGCTGGCCGGCGGCAACCCGGTCGATGAGGCGGTTTCTGAGGCGCGCAAAGCGATTGAGTTGGGGATCGCCAACACGCTGGAGTGGGGCACGCCCGTCCTCTCCCTGCGCGCGCCCGATGGCGTCCTGTTTGATCTGCCGGAACGGCCCACCTCGGCGATGCTGCCGCGTCCCAGCAGGATCAGCCGCAATCTCGATACCACGCTCAAGCCAACCGCGCCCGCCGTTGCGTGCCCAAACTGCGGCAGCGACCTGCCCAGGTGGGCCACCTTCTGCGGCACGTGTGGCACTCGCCTGGCCCCTGCCGCGCCCGACACCAGCCGTACCTCCGGCCTGACACCGACCCCACCTGACACGAGCCTGATCAGCGATGGCGATCTGCCGCTTGAAAGCCTGTCCACTCAGGTGGTGAGGCCACCTGAGGCAACCAGCACGCCCGCACCCACGCCAGGCGCGGGCAGCGCACCTCCTTCGCAGCCACCAGCGCAGCCAGGTCGCATTTCCAGGCGGAAGGTGTTGATCGGGGTGGGAGCAACGGGCCTGGCTGCCATCGCCGGGGGCACGGCGCTGCTGGTCTCCTCTCGCACACCAGCCTCCAGCATCCCCACCTATCGCGGCCACAATGGTCCCGTGACCTCGCTGGGCTGGTCGCCCGATGGCAGAAGCATTGCATCGGCTAGCTACGATACTACTGTCCAGATATGGAACGCCACATCTCTTGCCAGGATATACACCTATCGCGGGCATCAATCAAAGGTGTGGGCGCTCACCTGGTCGCCAGATCAACAACGCATTGCCTCAGCCAGCGCTGACCATACAGTCCAGGTCTGGGATGCTCTCAGTGGAGGAAATCCTGCAACCTATCACGATCACACTGATGAGGTTCACGCCGTTGCCTGGTCGCCAGATGGCCTGGCGATTGCCTCCGGCGGGTTCGATATGACAGCGCAGGTGTGGGACGCGACCACCCTCGCTAAGTTGCTGACCTACAGTGGGCATAACGGCCATGTCTGGGCAGTGCAGTGGTCGCCTGATGGTCGGCAGATTGCCTCGGCAAGTCAGGACAAAACGGTGCAGGTGTGGAACCCGATCAGCGGCAATATGGTAATTTCCTATCAGAATCATACGGGGGCAGTCGAGACGCTGTCGTGGTCGCCCGATAACATCCATATTGCCTCCGGCAGCTATGACAAAACAGTGCAGGTGTGGGATGCCAGAACCGGCTTTACCCTGCTCACCTATGGCGGCCACAGCGATCTGGTACTGGGCGTGGCCTGGTCGCCAGATGGGCAGTACATTGCTTCGGCCAGCCAGGACAAGACGGTGCAGGTGTGGGATGCCACTACCGGAAAGACGCTCATCACCTATCGCGGCCATAGCAACGTTGTCCGCGCCGTCGCCTGGTCGCCTGACGGGAGCCATATCGCCTCTGGCGGCTACGATTGGACGGTGCAGGTCTGGCCGGTAAAGTTGAGCGCCGGAGCGACCATACCGCCCATTGCTGCCACAGCCACCCCGACATCTGCACCAACGGCGGAAGATACTCAACCCTCAGCATCTACAGCCACGCCTTCAGTCACACCAGCAGGCGGCCCACCAGCGACACCAACAACGGCAGCACCAACCACAACACCGACAGTCACGCCGACGCCCTGAGGGAGTATCGCTGGCGGATGTCTGCGAAGCCAGCGCGGAGCGCCGCGCCCGTGCCGGCCACCCATTGGCGTGTGGTGACGCTGCCTCACCGGGCAAACGCTGCCTGCGTAGCGCCGGCTTCCAGCCGGCCCCGTCCAGGTGGCATGCTGGGAATGCGGACAACGGCGTGCTTACGCTAGTCTGCTGTATGTAGCGCCGCCTAGAAGGCGGCTCGTCCAGTTGGAGAGCCGGGCATGCTGCCCTCTGTGGGAGCGTTTGCCTGAAGGGTTGTATGTCAGCCGGCGAACTGGTACGGGCTGGCTGGAAGCCGGCGCTACGAGGCGAAACGTTGGCCTGCCGAGCGGCTCACGCAGGGGCCAGCGTTTCTGGCTCCCCAACTGGTACGTGCCGGCTGGAAGCCGGCGCTACAAGCTATGTGCCAGCCTAGTCGCACACAACGATAGCCACCATCAATGGTGTATGGCTCCAGGAGCCAGTGATAAACAGCATACCAACGAGTTCCTGACCCTGGGCGTTGGCCGTGATAGTCAGGGTGATCGTCTGCCCTGGCTTGAGCTTCCCACTGGTGGGTGTGATGATGACCAGCGGCGTGTTTCTAGAGACCATGCTGGAGGTGGCCTGCCAGTCCTGGCGCTGCGTATCGTTGTTGGAGAGTCGGATGGTCACGCCTGATTGGCCGGCGCAGGGCAGCGACAGGAATGAGGGAGAGACACACATCTGTACGCCCGACGCGCAAACCGGGCCGGGGAGCGGCGTCGGGGTCGTTGTAGGAGTGGATGTCGATCCAGGCGTGGAGGTCACACGCGGGTGCGCTGTTGAACTTGGGGATGGCGACGCTGTCTGCGTCGCAGTGGGCAGCGGCTGGGCGGTATCTGTCGGGGAGAGCGGCGTGGGCAGCCGGGCAATCACCTGCGCGGTGTTGGGAGTTCCAGCCTGCCTACTCAGGCCACGCAGCGCCAGAATACTGCCACCACTGAGCGCGAGGAGTACCAGCACAGCCACCAGCGACAGCCGCAGCGGCAGGCTTCCAAACGCAGACGCGCGCGGGCGTACCAGGCCGGCCCTGGCTGCTGGCTGGGCCACGACCAACCCGGCAGGCAGGGGCGCGGGCGTTCTGGGCGCGGGCGCCGCTGGTTCATCAGCCGGCTCTGACAGCGCCGGCATGGAGGGAAAGACCATTTCCGCCGGCAGGGTCATGTCAAGCAGGGCATCCCACCCTGATTGCAGCGCGACCAGATCACGATGCAGGCGACGAAGCGCCTCCTGCGCGGGCGCCGTATCCGCCGGAGGTTGATCGTCTGCGGGCGGGCTGGCCGGCTTGCTGAGCGCCAGCATCACCTGCTCGATCAAGCCAGGCTCGCCGGGGGCATTGAGCAGTTGGGCAAACATCCAGTCAACCTGCTCGATGGTAGCCTCCGCGCCGGCTGCCAACTCGCCTGGCAGTACGCGCAGGATGGACTGCACCAACCCCAGGGCTGACTGCGCCTCTTCGGGCGCGCTGATCGCTACCAGCGCCGCTGGCAAGGCATCCAGGGTCGGCTGCGCCTCCTGGAGAATGCGCGTCGCCTCCGCCGCCAGGCGTGCCTGCGCTTGCAGCACAGGCACGGGCAGCGCAGGCTGCTGGCTGCCTGCCGGCAGTTCGGGATGGGCGCCTGACGTCCCCTCAGTGACGGGTATCAGGCGATGCCGCCGCAGAGGCGGCCTGGAAGGTGGCTCATGCTGTTGCTCTGGCATTGTGCGAGAAATCCTTACGCTCATTCCTCCCCGCCTCAGCCGTTTCGACAAAAGCAAGTATAGCGCATCTGGCAGCAAAATGCAGGAAATCGGCCAAAGAGCAGCCAAGAAGTCCTAGTGTGAACGAAGGAACCCTTCACCAGAGAGCAGCGTCATTACTATAGAATGAAGTTCGCCCGATATAAGCGCACAACGCGCCAGGAGGACGAGAGCTATGCTGCGTCGCGTCATGCTTCTTCTAGGCTTGAGCCTGCTGCTCATGGGGTGTAGAACTATGTCAAATAACACAAATACGGCGACCTCAGGGACGCCGACTCCTGGGATCGCTATCACTACCGACCACGCCGCCTACACACCAAACGAGGCGATAGTGGTCACCGTCCACAATGCCCTTTCGACGCCCATTTACGCGATGGATACCCAGTCTAGTTGCTCAATTTTGTCGCTGGAATATCAGGTCAATAGCGTCTGGCAGCCGAGCCAGGTCGCTCAATGCCCGCAGAAGCGCCCGGCGCGCCCGGTCAAGATCGATGCCGGCGGCACCTATACGGCTACGATCACCGCCGGTTATCCTGGTTTGAAACAACTGCCGTTCCCAGCAGGCAGCTATCGGCTGGTGCTGGGCTACACCACCTCGCCTTCCGGCATCCCATCCACCGGCGTAGACACGCCCATCACTTCTGCCACCTTCCAGGTGCAGTGATCTGCTCTGCATGCAGCGCCGACAAGATGCCGGCGCTGCATGCAGAAATATCTCCTCTTGGAAATACCCTCTTGACAAATGCACGCCGATGCCTTACTCTTGTAACGGTGTAACCTACTTGCGTAATCAGATATTACGCTTTTCCTCAGGCATTCCTCACAGGCGCGTTAATACGCCGCCTGATTGATATAGGGCGAGCCGCGACGTCAATCGCGCCGTTTTGCTGCGTCGTGGCCTGTCCTGGCGCTTCCCTGGCTATCCCACGCGACCTCTGGCGACCCACCAGTCCCAGATGTTGTGTGCCTTCCAACCGGGTTCTTTCACTGGTGGAACTACTCTCGCAGCGTGGCCTCGCTTCACTCTCGCGCTGCACCCAGGAGGTGAGCTAGC
Source organism: uncultured Ktedonobacterales bacterium (assembly GCA_964522745.1). Taxonomy (GTDB): domain Bacteria; phylum Chloroflexota; class Ktedonobacteria; order Ktedonobacterales; family DATBGS01; genus DATBHW01. The sequence goes on along the minus strand of CAZFWN010000118.1, from coordinate 2,618 downwards.
TATGCCTCTCGCGCCCTAAACAGGCGACATCCGCCACACGCGCGTCACTTTCATTGGGCCAGAGATAGGCTGGCCCCGGCAACACGGGACACGAGCATCATCCCAATCCCATCTGGTCAATGGCGACCAGCATCCAAAGGAATGGCCGGCTATGCAGCCGGCTGAGGGTTGAACCCAACGCCACCGCGACCTTTTTTTGACGCACGCCACTTTGGCGGATGACGGCGCACATGGAATGCCGCGCCGTGTCATCTCTCTGGGAGGAACAATGAATCAACAGGCTCTACGCGCATGGATTTTGACCCTTGCCCTGGCGGGCATCACTGTTCTTGGTTTGAGCGCCGGAACCTTTCCCACTCACCCGGCCACCACGCATATTTCTGTTTCCCCTTACGGCAGCGTGACCGTGAACCCCGCTGTGAAGCACGATGTCTCGCCACCGCTGCGCA
>CAZFWN010000118.1:0-2069 GCA_964522745.1 uncultured Ktedonobacterales bacterium | reverse complement strand
GATTACCCCAAGTTCGGTCTGTGGCCGGATGCGTATTATGCCACGTTCAATATGTTCAATGCCTCCGGCACCACCTTCCTGGGCGGCCAGGTGTGCGCGTTTGACCGCACCAGCATGCTGAACGGCGCCAACGCCACGCAGCAGTGCTTCAATGCGGGCACCAGCTTTGGTGGCTTGCTGCCTTCCAGCCTGGATGGTTCGACTCTGCCTCCTGCTGGTTCACCAAACTATGTCCTTGGGCTGAACACCACCACCTCACTCGCGTTCTGGAAGTTCCATGTGGATTGGACGACTCCAGCTAACTCGACGTTCACCGGCCCAACCAGCATCCCAGTTGCCTCCTATGCCCAAGCCTGCGGTGGTGGCACCTGTATTCCGCAGTCAGGCACCACACAGCAGCTTGATTCGCTGGCTGACCGGCTGATGTATCGGCTCTCCTACCGCAACTTCGGCGGCTACGAATCGCTGCTGGTCGATCACGCGGTCACCGCCGGCAGTTCAGTGGGCATGCGCTGGTATGAAATCCGCAGCCCCGGCGGCACGCCGACGGTCTTCCAGTCGGGCACCTACGCGCCGGATAGCAACTATCGCTGGATGGGCAGCATCGCCCAGGATCAGTCTGCCGATATGGCGATGGGCTTTAGCATCTCCAGCAGTTCGATGCACCCAGGCATCAGCTACACCGGGCGCCTGGCTGGTGATCCTGCGGGCACGATGGGGCAGGGCGAAACCAGCGTGATCGTGGGCGGTGGCTCCCAAACAGGCAGCAACCTCTCGCGCTGGGGCGATTACAGCGCCATGCAGGTAGACCCCGCCGACGGCTGCACCTTCTGGTACACCAATGAGTACATCCCGTCCAATGGCGCCTTCAACTGGAAGACGCGCATCGCCTCCTTCAAATTCCCTTCCTGCGGTGGAACGGTAACCAATGATTTCTCGATTAGCTCCAATCCGACCAGCCTGTCCATCGTCCAGGGCAGCAGCGGCACGTCTACGATCAGCACCGCCGTCACCAGCGGCTCGGCGGGTACGGTCAGCTTGACGGCGAGCGTTTCGCCTTCTGGCCCAACCGTCTCGCTGAATCCGACCTCAGTGACCGCAGGCAATTCTTCGACCCTGACGGTGAATGTTGGCTCGTCGGTGGCTACAGGAACATATACCGTGACAGTGACGGGCACCGAGGGCAGCGCCACGCATAGCACCTCTGTGACGGTCACGGTCACCGCCCCGGCAACCAATGACTTCTCGATCAGTGCCAATCCGACCAGCCTCTCAATTGCTCAAGGGGCTAACGGCACCTCGACGATCAGCACCGCTGTCGTCAGCGGCTCGGCAGGCACAGTCAGCCTGACGGCAAGCGTTTCGCCTTCTGGCCCGACAGCCTCGCTGAACCCGACTTCGGTGACGGCAGGCAACTCTTCGACGCTGACCGTCAGTGTCGGCTCGTCGGTTGCAGCGGGCACCTATACGGTGACGGTCACGGGCACCGAGGGCAGCGTTACACACAGCACGTCTGTCACAGTCACCGTTACGTCGGTGACCAATGATTTCTCGATCAGCGCCAGTCCCTCCAGCCTGTCCATTACCCAGGGCAGTAATGGCACCTCGACGATCAGCACGGCTGTCACGAGCGGCTCGGCAGGCACGGTGAGCTTGACGGCGAGCGTTTCGCCCTCCGGCCCAACGGCTTCGCTGAATCCGACCTCAGTGACCGCTGGTAACTCTTCCACCCTGACGATTACCGTTGGCTCGTCGGTTGCGGCGGGCAGCTATACGGTGACCGTAACAGGCACCGAGGGCAGCTCTACACACAGCGTCTCCATCACTGTGACGGTGACGACCTCTGGCGGCGGCGGTATCACCAACGGTGGCTTCGAGACAGGCACCTTCGCCGGCTGGACCACTGGTGGCGCGGCGACCTCGATCAGCACCACCGCCCATACCGGCAGCTTCTCCGGCCAGGCGGGCAGCACGTCGCCGACCAATGGCGACAGCACCATCAGCCAGACGTTCACCGTCCCCAGCGGCTCTGGATCGCTGAGCTTCTGGTACAAGGTGGTCTGCCCGGA
>CAZFWN010000117.1:3242-17443 GCA_964522745.1 uncultured Ktedonobacterales bacterium | reverse complement strand
GCCCGCAAAGCTGTTCTTGCGCATCATTGTAGGGAGTTCATCCGCCGCCGTCAAGGGCAGAGACACCTCTAGCGCCAATATGATAAACTACTACAAGCGCCAGCATGCGAAAGAGCATGAAGCGTGTCCCACTTCATCATCCTGAGCGCCGGGAGAGGCGCTTTCCTGCTTTTGTAGAGAAGACCTGCTAATGTACCAGGAGACGCCGATGAGCAATGCAACGCAGCCTGCTCCAGCATTAAAACGCACGCCGCTCTTTGAACTGCACCAGGAAGCGGGCGGGCGCATGGTCGAATTTGGGGGCTGGGAGATGCCCGTGCAGTATCGCGGCATCCTTGATGAACACCGCGCCGTGCGCCAGCGCGCCGGGCTATTCGATGTCAGCCATATGGGCGAGTTTCGCATCGAAGGGCCGGGCGCGCTGGACTTTTTGCAGCAGTTGGTGCCCAACGATGTCTCTAAACTGGCGATCAATCAGGTGCTTTATACCCAGTTGTGTCTGCCCACCGGCGGCACGATTGACGACTGCACGCTCTATCATCTGGACACGCACGAGTACCTGCTGGTCGTCAACGCCTCCACAATGGAGAAAGATTGGGAGTGGGTCAACCAGCACGCCGGCACGTTTGATCTGACCAAACTGGAAAACGCCTCCTTTGAGATCGCCCTGCTGGCCTTTCAGGGGCCGCAGGCGCAGGCGGTGCTGCAAACGATAGCCGACATCAACCTTGCCGATCTCGCCTATTATCACTGCCAGAGCGGCACGGTGGCCGGCGTGCAGGCGCTCATCTCGCGCACCGGCTACACCGGCGAGGATGGCTTTGAACTCTACCACGACGCCACCGACGTGCCGCACCTCTGGAAAGCCATCCTGGAGGCCGGGCGCGGCGCGGATGTGCTGCCCATTGGCCTTGGGGCGCGCGATACCCTCCGGCTGGAGGCCAGTTTCTGCCTCTACGGCCACGAACTGACCGAGGAGATCACCCCGCTGGAGGCCGGTCTGGGCTGGAGCATCAAGCTGGACAAAGGCGTCGATTTCATTGGGCGCGAGGCACTGGTCCGCCAGAAGAGCGAGGGGCTGAAGCGCAAGCGCGTCGGCATCGAGATGATAGACCGCAGCATCTGCCGCGCCGGCTATGCCCTGCTCGCGAGCGGCCAGCAGATCGGCGAATTGACCAGCGGCACCGTCGGCCCGACCATCGAGAAAACTATCGGCATGGGCTACATCCCACCGGAGTATGCCAAACCCGGCACGGCGCTGGAGGTCGATATTCGCGGCAAAGCCATGCAGGCCAGAGTCGTCTCCATGCCCTTCTATAAACGCCAAAAGGACGCTGGGAGTTCATGAAGCCGAACGAGGACGACGCCGAATAAATTCGGCGCTAGGGGCGTGCCGCCACCACGTCCCGCAGGGACATCCTGGCCGAAGGCCCGTAGCGCCGATTTCAATCGGCGAATGTTGCGCTAAAACGAACAGCACCAGGCTAGAGCCTGTAACAATGAAAGGAGCCTACAACCTTATGGCAAAACTCAATCATCCGGCAACCCTGCGCTACGCCGAAACGCACGAATGGGTGCGCGTCGAAGGCGACGAAGCCATCATCGGCATCTCCGACTACGCCCAGGACTCGCTGGGCGACGTGGTCTATCTGGACCTGCAAAGCAAAGCCGGCCAGCAGGTCAAGCAGGGCGGCCACTTTGGCGATATTGAATCCGTCAAGGCCACCTCGGAACTCTTCGCGCCGGTCAGCGGCGAGGTCGTGCGCGTCAATGACAAGCTGGCCGACACCTCCGAACTGGTCAACACCGACCCCTATGGCGATGGCTGGATGCTGGCGATCAAGCTGAGTGATCCCAGCGAGGTAGAGAAGCTGATGACCGCCGAGCAATACGAAGACTTCTTGCGGAGCGGGCACTAATCATGAATACATACGTCCCAAACACCCCCGCCGACCAGCAGGCCATGTTACGCAGCCTGGGGGCGGAGAGCATCGAGGATTTGCTACAAAGCATTCCTCAAAGCGTGCGGCTCAATCGCGCGCTCAATCTGCCGCCGGGCGCCTCGGAGATCGAACTGCGGCGCGTGCTGGGCAGAATGGCCGCCAAAAACAGCGATCTGGACCGCAACAGCAGCTTCCTGGGCGCGGGCGTCTACGACCACTACATTCCGGCAGTCGTGCCGCATCTGGTCAAGCGCTCGGAGTTCTACACCTCCTACACACCCTATCAGCCCGAAGTCAGCCAGGGCACACTGCAAGCCATCTATGAGTTTCAGACGCTGATGTGCCAGCTCACCGGGCTGGACATCGCCAACGCCTCGCTCTACGATGGCTCAACCGCCGTCGCCGAGGCCGCGCAGTTGGCGATTGGCCCGACGGGGCGGGGTACGATTGTGGTCTCGCAGACGGTAGACCCGCAGTATCGCCAGACCCTACACACCTATGCCCACGCGCGTGGCTTCCAGGTCAAAGAGGTTGGCTATGCGAAAGAGACCGGCCTCACCGATCTCGGCGCGCTGGACGCCGCCGTTGAGAAGGATACCGCCGCCGTCATCATCCAGCAGCCCAATTTCTTTGGCGCGCTGGAAGATGTCCACGCCATTGAGAAGATCACTCACAAGGGCAAGGCGCTCTATGTTGTCGCCATCAGCGAGCCATTCTCGCTGGGCACGCTGGAAGCGCCGGGCAACTACGGCGCCGACCTGGCAATTGGCGAGGGCATGGCGCTGGGCAACCCGGTCAGCTATGGCGGCCCCGGCGTCGGCTTCTTCGCCGCCAAGAACGCCTATATGCGCCGCATGCCGGGCCGGCTCGTCGGCAAGACGCTGGATAATCGCGGCCAGACCGGCTACGTGCTGACCTTGCAAACCCGCGAGCAGCATATCCGCCGCGAGCGCGCCACCTCCAATATTTGCACCAATCAAGCGCTTGTCGCGCTGGCCGCGACGGTCTATCTGGCCTCCGTTGGCAAAGAGGGCTTCCGCGACGCCAGCCGGCAATCCTTGCAGAAAGCGCACTACGCCCAGCAGCAGATCAGCCAGCTTCCCGGCTTCCATCCGCTTTTTAGCAGCGCCTTCTATGATGAATTCGCCGTCCGCTGCCCTCTGCCGGTGGACGAACTCAACCGGCGGCTGGCCGAGCGCGGCATCATCGGCGGCTATTCGCTGACGTGCGCCTATCCCAAACTGGAGAACGCCGCCCTCTTCTGCGTCACCGAAACGCGCTCGAAAGAAGAGATCGATCAACTTGCCGGCGCCCTCGCGGAGATTACGCAGGCCGTTGGTGTGCGGCGCTAGGAGAACCAGAGATGAGTACCGAACCGTTAATTTTTGAGATCGGCGCGCCGGGGCGGCGCGGCGCCACGCTGCCGGCCCTGGACGTGCCCGAAGTGTCGATAGACGACCTCATTCCGACAGCCCTTCAGCGCAAAGATGCCGCGCCGCTGCCGGAGGTCAGTGAGATCGAGGTCGTGCGCCACTACACGCACCTCTCGCAGCGCAACGTCGGAGTGGATTCCGTCTTCTATCCGCTCGGCTCCTGCACCATGAAATATAACCCCAAGATCAACGAGGAGATGCAGGCGTTGCCCGGCTTTGCACGCATCCATCCGCACCAGGACGAGCAGAGCGCGCAGGGGGCGATTCAACTGCTCTATGAACTGGAGCAGTATCTCTGCGAGATGGCCGGCATGACGCGCTTCACCTTGCAGCCCGCCGCCGGCGCGCACGGCGAGATCACCGGCCTGATGGTCATCAAAGCCTATCACGAACACCGGGGCGAGGGGCATCGCAACATCATCCTCATCCCCGACAACGCGCATGGCACCAATCCGGCCAGCGCCACGCTGGCGGATTATGAGATCGTCGAAGTGCCCTCTGACCGGCGCGGCAACATGAATGTCGAAGCGCTCAAGGCCGCCCTCGCCGCCCACGCGGGCAAGGTCGCCGGCATCATGATGACCAACCCCAACACGCTGGGCATCTTCGATGAGAACATCGAAGCTATTGCCGGACTGGTACATGAGGCCGGCGGTCAATTGTATTACGACGGCGCCAACGCCAACGCCATCCTGGGCATCACCCGCCCTGGTGATATGGGCTTCGACGTTGTCCATCTGAACCTGCACAAGACATGCAGCGTGCCACACGGCGGCGGCGGCCCTGGCGCCGGCCCCATTGGCGTAAAAGAACATCTGGTTGCCTTCCTGCCCGGCCCATTGCCCGGCAAGAACGAGCAGGGCTACTTCTGGCAGGATGCCGGCCCGCAGTCGATTGGCCGCGTGCGCGCCAACTATGGCAACTTCCTGGCGCTGGTGCGCGCCTACACCTACATCCGCTTTCATGGCCCCGACGGCCTGCGGCACATCAGCGACAGCGCCGTCCTCAACGCCAACTACATCATGCACGCGCTCAAGGATGAGTACGAACTGCCCTATGACCGCGCCTGCATGCACGAATGCGTCTTTTCGGCCAGCCGCCAGAAGGACGACCACGACATTCACGCGACAGACATCGCCAAGCGGCTGATCGACTTCAACATCCACCCGCCGACCATCTACTTCCCGCTGATCGTGCCGGAGGCGCTGATGATCGAGCCAACCGAGACAGAGACGAAAGAAACGCTGGACAACTTCATCGCCGTGATGCGCCAGATTGCCCAGGAGGCCAGGACCAACCCCGACCTGCTGCACGACGCGCCGCACGACACGCCAGTGGGCCGCCTCGACCAGACCCAGGCCGCCCGCAAGCCCGACCTCTGCTGGCTCGGCGCATAGGCGCATACATCTTTATATTCCACAAACTAGCAGCGCCCCAGGCTATATCTGGGGCGCTGCTAGTTATGCTATACTGGAAAGAGAAACAGGCGCCAGGGAGCAAAAGCGAGGGCTATCATCCATGACACAATCCACCAAAGCGCACCACGAGCAGCGCCCGCCCAACTATATGACCTACGAGGAGTTTCTGGAGTGGGCCGATGAGGACACCCTGGCCGAGTGGGTAGATGGAGTGGTAGTGATGACCAGTCCCGCCAGTACACGGCATCAAAAGATTTTCAAATTCCTCGTGAGGCTGCTTTCTACCTTTACGGAGATACACGCCCTGGGCGAGGTAATGCCAGCCCCCTTCCAGATGAAGCTGGGACGCGCCGGGCGCGAGCCAGACCTGCTGTTTGTGTCAAAAGAGCATCTGGGGCGCCTCAAGAAGACGTATCTGGATGGCCCGGCTGATCTGGTGGTGGAGATCGTCTCGCCAGAGAGCCAGGAGCGTGATCGCATTGAGAAGCTGCGCGAGTATGATGAGGCCGGCATTCCTGAATACTGGTTGATCGATCCGCAAGCAGAAGAGGCGCTGTTCTATCAGCGCGACGAAGCCGGGCAGTATCATCCTGCCTCCCTGGATGCCGAGGGCAGCTATCACTCAGCAGTGCTGCCTGGCTTCTGGCTGCGGGTGGCCTGGCTCTGGAGCGATCCGCTGCCAGACACCACCGACGCTCTCTTAGAGATCGACGAGCAAGCCTATAGCCGCTACCTCCAGGAGCGTCTGCACCGCCGCCGGGCAAGCGAATCATGAATCGGCGCCCGCAGCGGGCGCTCTCATCAGTATCGTTACAGAATACGAAAGTTTTAACCAGCCCTGCCTCGCTGTGGCACTCTGATCGCAAGTGAGTCTACCTACTCAAAGGTGTTATAGCCCATTACGCTGGAAATAAAGCATACGAGTAAGAGAGCATCTACTTAGGTGATTTTTTATTTGTAGAATGTTTACAAAAGTATCTACGAGAGGAGCAAGCGAAACCTCACACAAAGGGTTGACAAACGCGACGAATCCATGTACAGTTGAAGTAGGAACTCGGCCATCCCGGTGAATTGGAGGCTCAGAGCAGTGCCCCGTTCCGGTTGCGTATCCCCTCTTTTGTGAAAAACCTCGACAGATTCCAAGGAGGAAGACACAATGGCACGTTTCGTCACCACCCTCAAGTACGCCCGCTATGCTATGGGTTCCATGAGCGCCGTCCTCTTCGCCGTTTGCTGCGGCAACTCGTAATTCCCCGCTCGTAAGGTGCCGGGAGAGGCAGGAGTCCTGAGAGAAGGTATCTCTCTGCTCTCTCTGGTGCGGATGGAAAGCATCCGGGAACCGCTCTGCTTTCCACAGCAAGACGCCAGGGAATGACCTACTGCAACCAGACGCCTCCTATGCAGTGGTGTATCAGAGGACAGCTTCTTGAGTGGCTCTTGCCGCTCCCTCTCCATTTTGGGCAGAGATGAGGAGGGCCGCGTGTTTGAGACCGCTATTCGTCAGTTTCGCATGGCTATGGCGATGGTGTTTGGGAGGCCCATCAATCCACGCAATATCGAACGCCTCATCCAAGATGCGTTGAAGACACTGGAAGAATTTGGCACACCCGGCGATGACGTTCAGCAATTGCTCGATGGCCCGTTTTCCGATGCCAACGCACGCTCCGCCTTCCAAAACCAGGCGCTTCAAAGAACAGCCCGTCGTCTGGCTCACGTTTCCCCGTACTATCGCCAGCTCTTTACCGAGCATCAGGTTGATCCTGACAAGGTCACGATAGAAACCATCCAGCAGATTCCCACAACCTGCAAGCAGACCCTACAAGAGCAGCCCCAGGCATTCATTGCCACCAACTCACAGCCAGTCATGACAACGCGCACGACTGGTAGCACAGGACGCCCCGCCGAAATCTGGCTCTCAAAATATGAAAACGACCTGTGGCCGGCCCTGGCGGTGCTTGGGGGGCTGCTGCGCAATGAGATTAGCCCGAAGGACTGCATGCAGATCAATATCAGTTCGCGGGCAACGGCGGCCATGCAGATGAATATCAATATTTGCCGCCTGGTCGGCGCGCGCGCGCGGGTCTTGGGCCTCATCTCAGTTGAAGAGAGTCTGGATAGCCTGCTTGATAGGATGGATGTGGCGCCAACATTGCTCAGCACCTACCCCAGCTATCTCGCGCAGTTGGTTCACGCGGCCCGCAAGCGCAACCTGGGGCCGCGTGATTTCCATCTGCGCCGCATTGACTGCGGTGGCGAGGTGCTTTCCAGCGCGCTGGCACAAGCCGCCCGTGAAACATTTGGCGCGGTGGTCAATGATGTTTTCGCCATGACCGAAATCCTGCCGGTCAGCGGGCGCGTTTGCACCCAGGGACACCTCCATCCAGACCTCAACATGGGCTTTATAGAGATTATCGATCTGGAGACAGGCGCGCCGGCAGAGCCAGGCGCGCTTGGAACGATGGTCGTCACGCCCTACTACCCCTACCGCGAGTGCATGCCTATCTTTCGCTATGATACCCGCGATGTCGTGCGGCGTTTGCCCGATGAGCGGTTGACCTGCGAATTGGCCGGCATCCCCGCAACATCACGCATTCTTAGCAAGGCCGATCATCTGCTGCGCGTCAACGGCCAGTGCATCAGCATGCGCGATCTCGTTGAAGCGTGCGAATCCTTGCCATCGCGGCCCTGGCCGGCCCGGTTCAACGCGCGGGTCGTCACGGAGGCACAGGCGCAGCCGGGCGATGAGGTCATTGAACTGGTCTTGCCAACGCAGGCGCTGCAAGGTTTGACGAAGGATGAGATTGAGCGGCACTTCCGGCTATTGGGCATTCCGGTGCGGCTGGCTGAACACACAGCGCCCGACGAGGCGGCACACGAACTTCGCCCGGTACGCGCGGACCTGCTGGAGACTACTTTTGCCGGGAGGATTTGATATGTTTGCGCAATATACCTTTCAGACGCTCACAGTCTTGATTGGCGCCCTGGCCTCCGCTGGCTGCGCGCTGCTGTTTTTTAAACAAGTGCGCCTGGAGCGCCCGGCCATCGGTGTCTTTAATGGGCGTGATATTGGCGTGCTGATCTTTTTTATCCTCGTACTCCCGCTCATCTATCTGGTTCTGCCGCATGTGGCAATCACCGTGCTGCTCACCCTCACCTTCACCGGCGCGATGTATATGGCTCTCCGCCCGCTGCTGCGTCCCCGCTACCTCTGGCCGCTGATCATCTTCCTGCTGGGCGGAGACATCTGGATCGCCTATCATTACCTGGATACCGTCATCGGCTGGCAGGTGTACTGGGTCTTCACCAGTGTCGTGATGCTGCTTGTCTCGGTAGGCGTCGCTAATCTCTACGTCCAGGGTGGCATGCGCCTGCGCCATGTCGCCTGGTTCTCGTTCATCCTTGCTTTCTATGACCTCTTCTTTGTCATGGTGATCCCCCTGTCCCAACAACTGGCTGATTTGTTCATAGGTCGGCCCCTGGACCCTTCCATCGGCTTCAGGATGGGGGCAGACAACGCGAATATTGGCCTGGGCGACCTGCTTGTCTTCTGCTGCTTCACCATCGCGGCCTATAAGGGCTTCGGCAGAAAGGGAGCGATTACCTCGTTCGTGATTATCACCATCTTCGGAGCGCTCTTGCCATCCCTATCGCCACTCATCATTGATTTCGTGGTACGGGCCAATGTTGGTATCGTCGTGCCGGCTCAAGCTTCCTTTGGCCCTGCGGCTCTGGTGACCTATTTCTGGCTGGCCCGAAAGGCCCCAGAGCGCAGCATGAAAGAATGGATGGCGCTGGAGGCTGCCAACGGCCTTGCCACCGCGCCCGGCTCGCGCATCATTCGCCGCGTGGCTGCGCCCAGGCTAGCCGATGTTCAAAGCTCCGTCCAGGGGTCCGATTAGCAAACCTGCCCCACATCTTCCTTGCCTCACTTGTCGGCGGACCGGGAGCAACGACGCTCCCGGTCCGCCGCTTAGGTCTCGCAGACTATGCTATACTGCAACAGCGAGCTATTGTTGTGGTATACCTGCCAGGGCATCTGTTGCGAGGCGTATATCCGCCATTGCCTGAGACGCTGCCCGCAGAACATAAAGAGAGTCAAAGAAAAATGCCGCATACTGATGTCCTGACCCTCACGGTCGTCTCACTCTCTATCAGTAAGACTCCTGGGGGCATCAGCGTCCCAGTTCCTGAGATTTATCTGCGCCCAGACTATGGGATTGTTGGCGATACTCATGCCGGTGAAACACGGGTGCGCAGCACAGGTGAGGTCGTGCCCAATTTCAGGCATTTCACCGCCGTGAACGCACGGGAACTTGGGGAAGTAGCCGAGGCATTTGGGGTTCCCTTTATCGATCCCGCCTGGATCAAAGCGAATATCTGCTTCGCCTGCCCAGACATCAAGAACTTTACGGAGAGCCTGGTTGAGGGCACAAGACTCATCGATAGCCAGGGACGGGCAGTGCTTGAGGTCAGGGGAGTTACCGACCCTTGCATCGATGCAGGGAAGGCCGTCGCTGCTCAATTTCCTCACCTCTCGGTTGAGGCTCAGTATTTCCCGAAAGCAGCGCATGGGCACAGAGGGGTCTATGGCATAGTGCTGGAAGAGTCAACGATCAGGCTCGATGAGACCTTCACCATCCTGCTCCCCTGAAATGCTCTCAATCGTCCCTTTCGCTCAAACTGGCTAACCAGCATAGTGCGGCAGACTCAAGGGTTGGGCAGGTCCAGCCATTTGTCTGGCAAGGTCGGTGGAAGATAAGCCAGAATCTGATCGATGATTGCTGCTGGCGTGTCGGCGCGCAGCAATACATCCAGATGCGCTGGTGGAATAAAGCCTTCATGAGTCACATGCCGCACATAAGCCAGCAGCGGCTCAAAGAAGCGGTGGATGTCGAGCAGGCCGATGGGCTTGGCATGCAGGCCAATCTGCGCCCAGGTAATCACCTCGAACAATTCATCCAGGGTGCCAAAGCCGCCGGGCAGCGCGATGAACCCATCGGCCAGTTCGTTCATCAGTGCCTTGCGCTCGTGCATGCTGCCCACTTCGCGCAGCGCTGTCAGGCCAGGATGAGCTACTTCGCGGCGAAAGAGCGCGCGCGGAATGACGCCAATCACCTCGCCCCCCGCCGCCAGCGCGCCATCGGCCACCGCGCCCATCAGCCCAACGCTCGACCCCCCATAGACCAGCCCCAGCCTACGCGCCGCCAGTTCTGCTCCCAAGGCGCGCGCCACCTCGGCATACTCCAGGCGCGTGCCCGAACTCGACCCACAAAACACGCAGATACGTTGCACGTCCTCGACTCGTTTCCAGCACTAGCAACTTGCAATCTGATAGTTGATGGTTATGGTCCCTTTGGGGCCGGGGATATTGCTCGTGATCGTGATCGTGCCACTGGCTCTGGTGGTCTGCGCCGTCACCGTCACCGTCACACTTTTGGTCAATCCAGAAAGCTGCCCACCCAGCGCATCCAACGTCACCGGCTGCTGTACCACCCCGATAGCACTCACGCGCGCCGTCCAATTCAAGGTTCCTCCGCCGGTATTTTCAATCAAAAAGCCGGTAGTTTGGCCGCTGCTCGGACAGGGGACCAGCAGCGGATTGCCCAGCACTTGTAGCTGCGGTGGGGCGGGGTCGAGCGTCGCGGTGGGCCGGACCGTTCCTGAAGGGAGCGGCCCAACGGTAATTGTTGAGTTGACCAGCGGCTGCCCGGTGCCAGTGTCCTGTGGCCCACTTGTCAGGCCGAGATAAATGACGCCCACGCCCATCAGTGCCAGAATGAGAAACACCGTCAGAAAACTAATAAGCACACGCGGGCGGGGCGCCTCGGCTTCTGGCGTTACCAGCGAGCTATTCTGGCTGCCCAGGCCAAATTCACCAAACAGCCGATCCATACTGCTCGGCTGCCGAGCTGCCGGCGCCTGGGGGCGTGGGTGAGTCGTCCGTCGCGGGCGACTGAGACGTCCATCGCTTGCTGCCCCGTTTTCGGGTAGTCCCTGGTTGGCATCCTCAAGAAAAAGGCTCTGCAAGCCACCGAATTTCTCTGGGATGGGAAGCGCCGCTGGGGTGGGCGGGGGCAGAGGCGGGGCGACTGGCTCAGTTGGAGCAACCTGCTGCCATTGCCGACGCAGGCCGGCCAGTGTCCTGTGCAGCCGGTGCAACCCGGCTACCGGAGAGTCCGGTGGCGGCTGGCTGGGCGGCGCGCCGCCCAGCAACGTGCTGCCTAACGCTTCGATCTGCCCAACATAATCGCCATTGCTCAGGAGATGATGAAAAAAGCGCTCGGCTCGATCAGCGCGTGGCCCTTCCTCCCGCGCAAACTCCGCCTCCAACCCCGTCAACTCCGACCAGATCAGCGAGCGCAAACTATCGACTTCTGCCTGATTTGTCGGATCACTCGGATGGGCGGCATCCAGCACCTGCAACGCTTCATTGATGGTCAATTGTAATTGCCGATAGATCTGCTGGGTCGATGACCCCAATGCTTTGCCGGGCTGTTGTGGTCCCATCCCCGGTTTCCTTTCCGCATCCAGTGCCCCAATGGGTACACTGGCCGCACCTCAAAAACTGCGGTTTTATTCTACAACGAGCGAACAAGACGAGCAAGAAGGATGGTCCAACCCCGATTGCTGTGTTCGCGTAATACTGTTATGATAGGGACACATCATTCAACGCTCATCTAAAAGGCAGGTCAGGTTATGTCGCTCTTCAAAAAAGAGACGCCGGAGCAGCAGGCCGCCCGCGAGGCCGCCGAGGCGCGCGATGCCGCCAGCATCGCCTCGCTGGAGCGCGGCGGGCTGCCGATCCGCGCGCAAGAACGGCTGGCCCAGGAGCGCGGCCCCGATGGTCGCCCCAAAATCTGGACCAGCGATCTCTCGGTTGATGAATTTCTCGCCAGCCGCTCGCTGGGCTTTGACCCGGTCAGCCAGGTCTTTGGCTCCTCCATCTACCATATGGCCTATCAGGTGGGCCAGTGGAGCTACAGCAGCACCGGCGAGATCACCTCCTACTCCCAGGCGCTCTACCACGCCCGCAGCCTGGCCCTGGGCCGGCTGCTGGAAGAGGCTACCGCCCTGGGCGCGCACGGCGTCATCGGCGTGCGCCTGGAACACAAAGAGTACGAATGGGGCCAGGGCTTGCTGGAGTTCACCGCCATCGGCACCGCCGTGCGCCTGCGCGGCTGGCAGGGCAAGCTGCCTCTGCCCTTCACCAGCGACCTCTCCGGCCAGGAATTTCTCAAACTGCTGCACGCCGGCTATGTACCCGTGACGCTCGGCATGGGCTGCGTCGCCTACTACATCTACACCACCTGGAACGACGAATACGCCAAGCGCAGTTGGGTCAACCAGGAGATGACCAGCTACACCCAGGGCGTCTATCGCGCCCGCCACCTGGCCTTCTCGCGCCTGTCCGAAGATGCCCGGCGCGTCCACGCCGATGGCGTCGTTGGCTCCGACGTGCATATGCGCGTCGAGGAGGTGACCGCCTATCGTCGCCGTCCCTATAGTAACGAATCAGAGTCCATCGAAGATTACATCGTCGAATTTTTCGCCGTTGGCACCACCATCGCCGAAATAGACCAGCGCCATGAGATCGTCAAACCACGCCTGGTCGTTGACCTCGAAGACAAACCCATCAAGATTGAATAGGAGCAAGCAGATGCAAACCACAGAGACGCAACCCGGCGGCCCATTGGAAGGACTGCCTCAACACGCGCTTGAGCGCTTGCAGCGCATGCGCGGCGCGCCCGGCAAGGGCGGCCTCTTCACCAGCGACCTCTCGATCAATGAGTTTTTGCTGGTGAAAGCAGCGGGCTTTGACCCGGTTGGGCTGGTCGTCGGGTCGAGCATCTATCATATTGGCTATCAGTTCGCCAACATGATGAGCAATCAGGAAATGACGGTCCTCTCGCAAGCCATGTACCACGCCCGCGAACTGGCGATGACGCGCATGGAGGAAGAAGCCAACGCGCTGGGCGCGGACGGCATTGTCGGTGTGCGCCTGGAAGTGGGGCGCTACGAATGGGGCCAGCATCTCGCCGAGTTCCTGGCGATTGGCACGGCAGTGCGCAGCCACGATGGAAAGAACCACCGCACGGTCAAGGGCATGCCTTTCACCAGCGACCTTTCCGGCCAGGACTTCTATACGCTGATCCAGGCCGGCTATATGCCCGTCGGGCTGGTGATGGGTTCCTGCGTCTATCACGTGGCGCATCAGGGTCTCGGCCAGTGGTTCAAGACGGTGGGCAATAACACCGAGATGACCAACTACACCCAGGCACTCTACGACGCCCGCGAACTGGCGATGGAGCGCATGCAGGCCGAGGCCGTCGAAGTCCACGCCGAGGGTATCGTTGGCGCCCAGATTCACGAGAAATCGCATGGCTGGGGCAGCCACGTCATCGAATACTTCGCCGTCGGCACCGGCGTCATCCAGACCCGTCAGGACCACATCATCACCCCGCCGCAGCTCGTCCTCAGCCTGGACGACTAAATAAGTAGCCCACCCTGCCGCACCAGAACTGGTGCGGCAGGGTGGGCTGGAATATATCTATGACCACACTTGCACCACTTGAATCACTATACACTGTCGAGCGCGGGCCGGCGCTGCCGCTGCCGACGGAACTGGCCGCGCTCTATGGCCGGCTCGATCTGCCGGCCCATCCAGGGCGACCCTACGTTATTGGCAACTTCGTCAGTTCGCTGGATGGCGTGGTGGCGCTGGAATCAGCCAGCAGCTTTAGCATCAGCGGCAATCTCGCACAGGACCAGGCGGTGATGGGTCTGCTGCGCGCCATCTCCGATGCCGTGATTGTCGGCGCGGGCACGCTGCGCTCGGTTCCCAGGCACCGCTGGACGGCTCAGGCCATCTATCCGCCGCTCGCCGATGCCTATCAGCGCTTGCGCGCCGCGCTGGGCAAGCCGGAGCCGCCGCTGCAAGTCATCGTGACGGCACAGGGCAATGTTGACCTCAGCCTGCCCGTCTTTCAATCCGGCGAGGCGCCCGCGCTGATCGTCACCACCACCGCTGGCGCGGGGCGCCTGAGCGGGCGGGCGCTGCCCGCCTGGGTACGCCTGATCGCCGTCGAAGGCGAGGGCAAAGTGAGCGCCGGCGCCGTCCTCAACGCCGTCGAGCAGGTCCGCTCCTGCGAGGTCATCTTAACCGAGGGCGGGCCGCTGCTGATGGGCGCCTTCTTTGCCGAGCGCAAGCTAGATGAGTTGTTTCTGACCGTCGCCCCGCAGGTGGCCGGACGCGATGCGTCGAGCAACCGCCCAGGCTTCGCCGCCGGCACGCTCTTCGCGCCAAACCATCCGCTGTGGGGCACGCTCGTAGACATCCGCCGCGCCGGCAGCTATCTCTTTCTACGCTATGCGTTTGCTGGCGCTGGGGAATAATGCTTGTTCAGATG
>CAZFWN010000117.1:0-3142 GCA_964522745.1 uncultured Ktedonobacterales bacterium | reverse complement strand
GCTCCTCCTGGTTCCTCCACCGAAACGGCGTTTATTGATGACCGCATTCTGTGGAAGGGGAACCGTTTTTTCTATGAATCAACCTCAGATCTCTCAAGAGGAAGCCCAGGCGGCGCATCCCTCGCGTCCGCTCTGGCGCAACCGCGACTTTCTGCTGCTCTGGAGCGGACAGAGTATTTCGACGCTGGGCACAGGCATCTCCGCCTTTGCCATGCCGCTCCTGGTGCTGGCGCTGACCCATTCGCCTGCCCAGGCCGGCTTTGTGGCCGCGCTGCGCCAGGCGCCGTATCTACTCTTCAGCCTGCCGGCGGGCGCGCTGATTGACCGCTGGAACCGCAAGGCCATAATGATCCGCTGCGATGCTGCGCGCTGGCTGGCGCTTGGCTCCCTGCCGCTGGCCTTCGCGTTGGGGCGCCTGACGATGGCGCAGGTCTATCTGGTCGCCTTTGTCGAGGGAACGGCCTTTGTGTTCTTCAGCCTGGCGCAGATCGCCGCGCTGCCGCAGGTGGTGGCGCCCGATCATCTGGCGCGCGCCTACGCGCTGGACAACACTAACGAGTATGTAGGAGCGTTGCTCGGCCCCAGCCTGGGAGCCGTTATCATCGGCCTGGCGCCAGGCATCGAGCTGGGCACCATGCTGGCCTATCTCACCGATAGCCTGTCGTATCTGGCCTCGGTCATCTCGCTGCGCTTCATCCGCGTCCCCTTCCAGCGGGAACGCGCCAATACCGGCAAGCGCAGCCTGCGTCACGAGATTGCCGAGGGGCTGCGCTTCCTCTGGCAGCAGCGGCGGCTGCGCCTGATGGCCCTGCTGACCATGACAGTCAACTTTCTGCAAAGCTTCCTCACCCTTGCGGTCATCGTGCTGGCGCGAACGATTCTGCATCTGGACGTGCAGACGCTTGGCTTCGTCTTGAGCGCGGGCGGCATCGGCGGCGTGCTGGGCGCGCTGATCGCCCCCTGGCTGCGCGCCCACCTGCGCTTTGGGCAGATCATCATCGGCTCGGTTATGCTCTGGGCTGTTGGAGTGCTGGCGCTGGTCGCCGCGCCCTCGGCAGCCTGGCTGGTGGTTGGCGTGGGCCTGGTCAGTTCGTTGTGGCCGATCTACGCGGTCACGCTCGTCTCCTACCGGCTGGAACTGACGCCCGATGCCCTGCAAGGGCGCGTCAACAGCGCCTTTCGCTTCCTATCCTTTGGCAGCGAGCCGCTGGGCGCCGCCCTGGGTGGCCTGCTGCTGGCCGCGTTCGGCCCTCAGCTGGTGTTGGGCCTCATCGCCGCCGGACTGGCGCTCAGTAGTCTGGTCGTGCTGGGCACCGAACTGCGCAAAGCCTGACCAGTAATGCTGCTCTGGCGCTGCAAGTTGCAGCGCCAGAGCAGGCTCAAAGGTGCTTTTCAAACCAGTGGTGGGCATAAGGCTCGTCGTTGAAGGCTGCTACCTCCTGGTATCCAGCGTGTCGGTACAGTTCGATAGCTTCAGTGAGGTTGTGGTTCGTTTCCAGGTGAAGGACCGTGATTCCCGCTTCCCTTGCATAGCGCTCCAATTCCTGAAGCAAACGCCGTCCCAGCCCAAGACCACGCGCTCGTGGGGCGACCCACATGCGCTTGAGTTCCGCAGGCGCGTTCTCGTGAAACTTTACTCCACCACAGCCCACCGGCTCCTCTCGCAGACGGGCAACGAGCAACAGGCCCGCCGGGGGCGTGAGTTCGTGCGCATGCGCCGAAATACCGAGCGTTGGATCGAAACCAGCCTCGAAGCGCTGGTTGAGTTCGGCGAAGTATTGCTCGATGCACCATCTGGCATCCTGGCTGGTTGGATCGGCGACAGTGATCTGGACCATTGATGCGATCAGCAGCCGCTCGGCTTCTGCCATTGCTGCCACCAGTTTCGCGCGCTGGCTCTCGCTGAGTGGCTCTAGCAGGGAATGGGCAAAGGCATCGGCGCGGTGATCAAGCTCTGCTCGCTCATGAAGGCCAGCCTTGGTAAGCTGGACGAGGCGAACTCTTCCATCATGCTCACTCGGCCTCACCACAATCAAGCCTTGTTTCTCAAGCGAGCGCAGCAGGCGGCTGACGTAGGCAGAATCAAGCCCAAGCCGATGCCTCAGTTCCCGAACGCTTGCCCCTTCTTCTGCGATCTCCCACAAGAGCCGCGCTTCGCCAAGGGGATGGTTTCGGCCCAGGAAGTGATCGTTGAGGACACCAATGCGCTCTGTCATGGTCCGGTTGAAGCTGCGCACCTGTTCAACCAGTGACGTATCCATGAAACCCTCCAGCTTGCTTCATCAGTGATTCCTTATTCTCTGATTATAGTCAGAGAATTTGATCACATGCAAGAGGGCTACGACGCGCTCGCTTCAGGCGGCTCCTGATCCCTGGCGGGGGGCGCTTCCGGCGCTGGCGTGCCGCCGGCCATCTCCTCAGCCATCTTCTGGGCTGCGGCGCGCAGTTGGCGAATTTCGGCAACCGTCGTGTAGACGCGCTCGAAGAGCGGGCGCTGCGCTTCGATGCCGGCGCGAATCAGCCACGCGGCGGCGTCGCTGCGCGTGGAGCGAATGCCCGCCTCGACCAGCGCGTCAAGGGCATCCAGGTCGCGGTCATCCAGCCGGCAGGCAATCACATTGCTTTTTGGCCCCCCGGAGGGGACATCATCGACCCTGACCTGCGACAGCAGCACCAACACCTGCGTGCGCGCCTCCTTCAGCGTGACCCCAAACTCCGCCAGGGTTTTGCCGCCCAGACCCTCGCCCTCGCGGATCAACCCCAGCAGGAGATGCTCGGTGCCGATGTAGCGATGCTTAAAAACCTTCGCTTCCTCTACCGCCAACTCTAGCACTCGTTTAGCCCGGCGCGTCAGCCCAATCTCTCCAGTTCCTCTATGCTCGCCAGTCCCAATGATGTACTCAATCCTGGCACGCACTTTCTCAAGATCGACGCCCAGGCTAAGCAGGGCACGCGGCCCAATGCCCTCGCCTTCGCGGATCAGTCCCAGCAAAAGATGCTCGGTGCCCATGAAGGGATGCTGGTGGTCTCTGGCCTCCTCTTGCGCCAGGCTCAGCACCTTGCGGGCGCGCTCGGTGAACCTATCAAAGCGGTCTCGGTCTTGATCTCTGTTCCAGAGGGGCATGATGGCCTCCCTTTCCTG
>CAZFWN010000116.1:0-17990 GCA_964522745.1 uncultured Ktedonobacterales bacterium | reverse complement strand
TCCTGGCTTCGCATTGCCTCCTAATTTTGTGCGGATTTCGCGCTGATTTTGCCAGTTTCACCTCAAAAATTTTGCTGATTTCACGCTTATTACCACACAGTGTGTTTATTCAAGATGAAGTCATGCGTACTTTTCAGCGCCCCCCGCTCGTAGTATCATAGGGAAAGAGGAGCCGGACCTGTAAAGACAGGCATCGCTTACCTGGCACGACGAGATCAGATAGAGCAGGTAGCTGCGAGTCTGGGACAATTGAGATGGGTCGTGCGCACATTGCTATCGTGATGGGAGAAGCTTATGGGAATGGATGCAGGAGCATCACAGCAGCAGACGCCAGAAACGTTGGTAGGAAGAACCCTGGGGACGTGTACGCTTGAACGGGTCTTAGGACGTGGCGGAATGGGGGTTGTCTTTCTGGCGCAGCAAGCGCGTCCGCATCGCCAGGTGGCGGTCAAGGTGCTGCTGCTTTCACTCATGCCTGATCCAGCACGCCGCACGCGCTTTCTCCAACGTTTTCGGCGTGAGGCCGATGCCGTTGCTGCGCTGGATCACCCTAATATTCTGCCCATTTTTGAGTACGGAGAACAGACCGATCTGGCGTATCTGGTGATGCCCTATGTGGGTGGTGGGACGCTGCGTGATCGTATCGAGCGCAAAGGTCAACTTCCGCTGGCGGAGGTGGCGGGATTTTTAAGCCAGGCTGCGGCAGCGTTGGATTATGCGCATGGGCATGGGGTCATTCACCGCGATGTGAAGCCACAAAACATGCTGCTTTATCCCGATAAACGCCTGATGCTGAGTGATTTTGGCATTGCGAAGGTGGCGCAGGCAGCGGCAGAGGAGGAGGGACAGGTTTCACCTCAACTGACAACATTTGGGCATGTGGTTGGCACCCCTGATTATATTGCTCCAGAGCAGGCGATGGGGCATACCGTAGATGCGCGAGCCGATATTTATAGCCTGGGGGTCGTGCTGTTCTATATGGTAACGGGGCGAGTACCCTTTATTGCTGCTCAGCCAATGACGGTAGCCGCCAAGCATGTGAGCGAGGCTCCTCCTGCGCCGCGCGAATTTCGTCCAGACCTTCCTACAGAGGCCGAGAAGGTAATTTTGAAAGCATTGGCGAAAAACCCGGCTGGCCGTTATCACTCTGCCGGCGAATTTGCGCGCGCGTTCCGCGCGGCCTTGCCTTCCCAAACGGTGCAAGCTTCACCTGCGCAGCCGCGCCGAACTGCGCAACCTGCTCCCATGCCGATTCCTGCTGAGCAAGCCCCAGAAATCAGGCGAGAGGAGAAATCAGCCAGGCCGGGTGTGACCACGCCGCCTAGAGCGCCTGTGTCGCCACCAGGCCATCGCCTGCGGAATGTTATGCTGGCTTTGCTGGCTATTCTTTTGGCGGCGGTGGGAGCTTATGCAGCGATCAAAGGGATTACAAAACGACCAGACGGAGTGACGGCGACAGTCACCAGCGTTGCCAGCAAAGGGCCATCTTCTACCCAGACCCTTACTCCTACCCTCACTCCGACATCGACCAACACACCAACGCCAACAAATACGCCTGTTTCCGTAGTGTATCAAGCAAACAAGTTTGAGGCCCAGCAAGGTGATTTGCCGAGCGGAACGACGATCTTTGATACCGAAACGTCAATGACAGCGGACCAATTTCACAAGTGGAACTATGGCCGAGTGGTTGATCCCACGCAGGGATATGGCTGGCAGGAGAATATTTTCGAGCAGCTAGATCGTAATGGCAGTAATTATCTGGAGCTCTCTATCGATCAATTTGACACCGCAGCAGACGCTCACCGCTACTTTCAGGATGTGATTCCTCATTTCAAGCAGACACAGCAGCATCCGATAGGGCAAGAGGAGATCGATGGGCTGTGCTGTGATACTAACCCAACCGACTATAACGTATTCTTCCGTGACCAGAATGTGACGGTCATCATCGATGTAGTAGTGACTGGTTCGCCTCAAGCGAATCAGGATGCGCTCAACCTGGGAGCAAAGATGGATCATCATGTGCATCCATCAGCAGCTCTGCTGATGGATAATTTCTTCCCCTCCGAGTTTGAGCTTCTGCGGGTTATGAGTGAGGGGGTGTTTGGCCCTCTTCGGCCTGGTCGATTAGATGAGCGCTCGTGCTTGATGCTAGCGTGGAAGAGCTGTCTCCGCCGGGTTGGGAAGCGTCCCTAAATTTGGGCTGGGTATCATAAACGTTCGTAGGGTTCGTGCCTATCTTAGACAGGTCTTGACTATCCTTGCACTTGACATACCTCTGTGGAACAGGATACCAAACCGCAAAAAATGTCGGTGTATTTCCCGCCTGACTTGCTAGAGCGGGTGCGTCAGCACGCTAGCCACGAAAAGCGCTCGTTTAACAAAGACGTGCTCTGGCTTGTAGTGCGCGCTTTGGAGGCAGAGGATGCAACCCGTCGAGCAGCACCTCATCCAGAGAAACGATAGTCGTTTTGCTGCGATTGACTCTGCGGCCTTTGCCGCCAAGAATCTCTACAATGCCGCGCTCTATCTCGTTCGGCAATCCTTCATCTTTGAGGGGCGCTACCTGAACTACGAAGCCGTCTATCACCAGATGAAAGGGCATGAAGCGTACCGGGCGCTGCCAACGAAGGTTGCCCAGCAGGTGCTTCGCTTGCTGGATAAGAACTGGCAGAGCTATTTTGCCGCCTGTGAAGCCTACCGGGAAGACCCCTCCAAGTTTCGCAAACATCCCAAGATGCCCCACTACAAGCACAAGACGAATGGGCGGAGCATCCTGGTCTATACGATTCAGGCGCTTTCCCGGCCTGGCTTGAAGCGGGGGCTGATTCAGCCGTCCATGTTACCGATCACCGTTCAGACCAAACAAGCGCGCATCGCGCAAGTCCGCATTGTGCCTCGCATCGGCTTCTATGTGGTGGAAGTCGTCTATGAGTGCCAGGAAGCCGCGCCTTCCGGCCATCCCCGGCTCTATGCAGCGATAGACATTGGCGTTGACAACCTCGCCGCGATAACTACAAACAAGAAGGGCTTTGTGCCCCGGCTCGTGAATGGTCGCCCGATCAAGTCAACGAATCAGTTCTATAACAAGCGCAAGGCGGAATTGCAAGAAGCAGTAGGAACCACTGGCACGACCGCCCGCATGGAACGCTTGACCGCAAAACGCACGCGCCGCATCAATCACTATCTCCACACAGCGAGCAAAGCGATCATTGCCGATCTCGTTGCAGAGGGCATCGGCACGCTGGTGGTTGGCAAGAATCCCGGCTGGAAGCAGGAAGCGGAGTTAGGGCGCGTGAACAACCAGCATTTTGTGCAGCTTCCCCACGCCCGCTTTATCGCCATGCTGGCGTACAAAGCGAAGCGCGCTGGCATCCGCTTCATCCTGCAAGAAGAGAGTTATACCAGCCGGGCAAGTTTCCTAGACGGTGATCCCATCCCCACCTATGACCCGAAGCAGGAAGAGAAGCCCCACTTCAGCGGCAAGCGCGTGAAGCGGGGCCTGTATCGGGCCAAGGATGGCCGGACCTTGAACGCGGATGTGAACGGCAGTTACAACATCCTGCGCAAAGCACTCCCGACGGCATATGCCAACGAGATAGAGGCGCTGGTAGTTGCGCCCGTATGGTTAACGTTTGCCTGGTCAGTCCAACCCGGTGCGTTGGCGGCAGCGTGAACCGTACCAACCAATCAAGCTGTCTGTTGATTTGGAACTATGATACCAGAATCGGCCTATAATAAGAGCCGATGCCAGCACCAGAGGCAGGAGTTGCCAGATGCCAGGGAGGCCGAAAAGTTCTCCCCAATTGTTGTCGAGTTGGGCACGCGCAAACCAGGGGAATGCGTGCCAGAATGCCGACCATAACGCATTGAAGGGGATGGTGGGCTGCGCGACATTGGGCTGGATGCCCAGGAGCAATGGCAGAACCCGCTCGGTGAGGGGGGCATCGAATCGGGGATCATTGAGGGGATAGGTGGCGGTTGCCAGCGTTACGATCACCAGGGAAAGCCCAATCAGGGCAACGGCACCAACTCTCGTCCATCCATGTTGTTTGAGTAGAAGAGCAATGGGGAGAACCAGGAAGGGGAGGGCTGGAATGAAATGACGCGAACCCAGGCTATAGCCGCCATCCCACGCGAAGTACGAGATCGTGAAGAGGAAATAGAAGCCTACAATGCTGAGCCAGAGGATGGCTTCGCTTCGCCAGCGGTGTTGACGAAAGAGCAAGAAGAAGCCAGGAACCGCCAGCACTAAGAATGGTGAAAGTAGAAACATTCCACGATATGGACCAAAGGTGGTTTGCCAGAGCGCGTCAAGGTGTGGGAGGGTGACGCCAAGTAGTCCTTGAGATTGCCCCACACGAAAGGCTTCAGGACCAGCCAGATTGGCGTATCCCTGATTGAAAGGACTTCCAAAGCAAAGCGTGTTATAAACCGCCACAATGATCAGGGATGGGAGCATCCCGATAGCAAAGAGCAGGATTGGGCGCCAGCGGCGGACGTAAGAAAGCCCATAGAGTGCCAGGCAGCCAGCAATCAGCGCGGTGGGGTATTCAGTAATGATAGCATAGCCAGCCAGAAGGCCAACGCTGAGGTAGTGCCAGCTTGGAATCGATCCTCGTTTGAGTAAAAAGAGGAGATAAAACGCGCTAAAGAGCAGCAGCGCGGCCATCTGGTGGCTGAAAAAGACAGTTGAAAAGGCGAAGGCGATAGTACCCAGACCATACCCAAGAGTCAGCACCAACCTTCCACGCAGCCCAAGACCCAGGTAGGCCAGGAAGCGAAAGAGCAATGCCCCAAGGAGAGCAGATGGGATGCCCACCAGCAGCAAGGTGATCAGGTAACGGGCGAGAAAATCGGTCCGTTTTTCATCGGAGGGATTGAGCAATTGCTGGTAGGTGGTTTTCCCCTGGTAGAGTACCAGCTTGACAAAAAGATAGGCTGGGACCGCCAGGAGCGAGCTTCCCGGCGCTTTGTCGCTGTAATAATGCCCGTTGTATGAGGATTTATCTCCGGTATATTGTTCGTAGGGGTCAATGTTGATCTGTCCGCGATCAACGATACTCGCTGCCAGAAAGAGGCGGGTATCGGCATTCCACATCGTCCCACGTGGGATGAAATAGCTGTAGGCCAGGAATAGAATCAGTATGATGCTTCCCGCGCCCGCGTTGTGCTTTTTCCGACGGCGGCTGATGGTGTCTGTTATAGCAGGCGGCACTGACTGGATTGATTGGCTGCCTTGCTGCTTTGTACTCATGAGTCCAGTATAGGGGGAGTGAGCAGCAGATGCAAGAAAATTAGGAATCTTGGTGGAATATGGCAAAAAAGTAATTTTGCCTATTGCCAGAGGGAGAAAGAGCTACTATAATACCATCCTGGCTGGCGAACACTTATGTGCCAGTACAACCTCGCCGGTGAACGTGGCGCGGAATAGGGCGCACACTGAGGGGCATCGGCAATATTTGAGTTGAGGAGTGTGTTATGGATTTCAACGGGAACCACGACTTTTCTGCAAACCGGAACAAGGTCTACGCGGCATTTTTTGATGCGAATGTCCTCGCTGCTGCTATTCCTGGATGTCAGAAAGCTACCTGGGTTGATCCGCAGACAGTGGAACTGATTGTTGATCTGAATATTCCGATCATTAAGGGCACCTATGTGGGCCGGCTTCAGGTGAGCGACCAGCAGGAACCCTCGCATTTCAAGCTGAGCATTCAGCGGACACAGGTACGCGGGAGCGCGACTATTGATCTGGCCGATGATGGCAATAAGACGAAGCTGACCTATAAGGGCGAGGCCGAACTCGACGGCAAATTAAAAGCTGCCGATAATGTGTTGGTAGCTCAGGCGGCGAAAGTGCTGCTCGGCCAGTTCTTTAAGGGTGTAGAAAAGCAAATCAGCGCCTAGAGTAGTGACCAAGAACAGAAGCGTGGTGGGTATCTATCGAAGCAGCCTGGATACTCACCATGTGTTTTTATCAATCGGCCTTGCGTCTCTTGTAGCCTTTTTGGGCTATCGGGGAAAGTGATGATGTGCCCTGGGGGCTTTCTGGTGCTGTTTAGCCCACCTGGCACAGGCCATTTGCTCTGTCCCGCTCTATTGTTGTTGGGTCTCGTTGGTCAGGAGCACCAAAACCACCACCGCCAGGTGTCTTGAGTATTAATTCATCTCCCCTGTAGAGGGTGATGGTTGTTTTTGCAGGAATCTGTTCTGCTAGGTACTGGGAATGCTGGCGCCGAATCAGCACGCGCTCAGATGTCTTACCGGGCTGGCCGCCCTGCAACCCTGGTGGGGCAAAGCGGGCGCGATCCCCTAGGAGTGAGACGGTGGCAGACTCAGCCAGCAGTTGAAAACCGCGCTCTAAACCGCATCCTCCGCGCCACTGACCGGCCCCTCCGCTTTTCTCACGAAACTCATAGCGAGTCATGCGGATGGGAAAGTGTCGTTCCATCGCTTCAATCGGCGTATTGAGGGTATTGGTCATGTTCGTCTGGATACCATCGATGCCATCCAGACCGGGACGGCCCCCCATGCCGACGCCAATCGTTTCGTAGAAGGCCCAATCATCCCCCCCGACCATCAGATTGGTCATCGTGCCGCCACTACAGGCTGGAACTCGTTGTGGAGCGATCTGGGCGAAGGCTTGAAGCAGCACATCGGCATTGCGCATTGAGGTTTCGACGTTGCCGCCAGCGACGGGTGCAGGAAAGCGTGGGTTGAGGATGGTTCCCTCCGGCGCATACACGCTCACCGGGCGAAAACAGCCAGCATTCATCGGAATGGTATAGTCGGTGACGCTGCGCAGTACATAGTAGACTGCCGAGAGGGTCACGCCAAAGACAGCATTGATGGGCGCCTTGACCTGAGCGGCGGTGCCGGTATAGTCCACAGAGAGCGTATCACCAGCAACGGTCACTGCAACTTTCAAACGGACTGGTGTATCGCTTTGCCCAGTGTCATCCAAATAATCTTCGGCTTCATAGCGGCCAGCGGGAAGCAAGGCCAACTGGTGTCGCAAGCGTGTTTCTGACTCATCGAGGATACGGTCCACAGCACTCTGGAAGAGCGGCCATCCATAGTGTGCCACCAACTCTTGCATGCGTATCTCGCCGCGCAGGTTGCCGGCGATTTGTGCCCGCAGATCACCCATACGTGATGCTGGGGTGCGCGAATTGGCACAGATAATCCGGGCAATGTCTTCCTGAAACTCGTGCCGGACCATCAATTTGGCTGGTGGCAAGATCAATCCTTCTTGAAATACCTCTGTTGCGTCGCTGGAGATACTGCCAGGGACTCTTCCGCCGACATCGGTATGATGAGCTTTGCTTGCTGCGTATCCGACGAGGTGTTGCTCAACATAAATAGGGCGGATCAAGGTGATGTCATTTAGATGCGTGCCAGCGATATAGGGATCGTTGACGACGACCATATCGCCTTCATTCAGGCTTCGGCTGTGCTGTTGGAGATATGCCAATGTGTTGGTGATACCTACCGGCAATGAGCCAAGATGAACCGGGATATGCTCTGCCTGGGCAATGAGCCGGCCCAGCCTATCAAAGAGCGCGCAGGAATGGTCGAGCCGCTCTTTAATGTTGGGGGAAAACGAAGCATTGCGAACAACAATGCCCATTTCCTCGCTGGCGTACAATAGTCCATTTCGGATCACCTCGACGATGATGGGATCAAGAGGTTCCATCATAATGCTGCTCCATTGGCAATTCGCCTTTCCCCATCAGGCTCCTTATTCGCGCTCTATCACTAAATTAGTAAAGCGATCAACGGTTGCAATCCAGCCCGGCGGAAGCAAGGCGGTTGTGTCATATTGCTCGATGATAGCCGGCCCGTCTAGCCTATTGCCGCTACGCAGCCGGTCACGTTCATAGAGAGGGGTCTGGTGAAAAGCGCCGATCTCGTCGAAAAATACTGGGCGCGTTCCTGTCTGAGCTTCTGCTGAAGGGGTGGCCTGATCGAGCGCATGTTCTGGCAGGGCGGGTTTCGCAATCTGGGCAATGGTGTCTACTCTGGCCGTAACCAGTTCGATCTCGGCATCGCGTGCTGCGTAACCATAGATGCGGGTATGCTCCTGATGAAAGGTCTCCAGAGTTTGTTCAATGGTGGTGCGCTGAATGAGTGGTGGAGCGGGCACCGTCAGGTCGAACGATTGCCCTGCATACCGGGTCTCCAGGAAGCGCCGAAAGGTGGTCTGCGCTGCTGGGGTATCCTGTCTCTGCAATGCCTGTCTTCCCGCTTGTTCAAGTTTCTGGAAGGCATTTTCAATATCTTCTGGATTGCATCGATGGGCCGGCAGAAGCAGTGATTGCAGGTTGGTATGGATTTGATCTGAAACAAGTAGACCCCAAGCTGAGAAGAGACCAGGGTGGGGTGGGATGATAATACGTGGAATCTCCAGTTCACCTGCCAAGGCGCAGGCGTGCAACGGTCCTGCGCCCCCAAAAGCGATGAGCGTAAAGTGTCGTGGGTCGTGGCCGCGCTCAAGGGAGACGATGCGCAGTACCTTTGCCATATCCGCGTTTACTAGACGGATGATGCCTGCGGCTAAGCGGATTTGATCAAATCCTGTTACCCTCGCAGCCAGTCGTTCCAGAGCCTCTTCTGCCAGTTCTCGATTCAAGCGCACTGCGCCTCCAGCAATTTGCCCTGGATTGAGGCGCCCCAGAACCAGATTGGCATCGGTGATGGTCGGCTCGGTGTTCCCTTTGCCGTAGCATGCAGGTCCAGGATCGGCGCCGGCACTGTTTGGGCCAACTCGTATCGCCCCAGCACTATCGATCCAGGCAATGGTGCCCCCGCCTGCGCTAATTTCTGCTAGGTCAATAAAGGGGAAACGCACTGGATAGCCACTGCCGCGTACCGCCCTGCCACTATGGGTGCGCCCGGCGGCTTCAAACTCTCCTATGACTTGCGGCGACCCATTTAGGATGGTGCCCGCCTTGGCAGTCGTGCCCCCCATATCAAAGCTTAATAGATGGTTGATTCCAAGCAAGTTCCCTAGATGAGCAGCGCCCATGACTCCGCTGGCCGGGCCGGACTCAATGATGGTGGCCGGGCGGGCAATCACACTTGCCGCCGAGGCCATTCCACCATTCGATTGCATGATGAACAGTGCAGCTTGCTGCTGCTCCAGGTTCCCTTCTAGCCGACGGAGATAGCGACGAACGATAGGCGTAAGCAGCGCACTGACGGCAGTTGTACTGCTGCGTTCGTACTCACGCTCTTGAGGGTCAACCTCGCATGAAAGTGTAACGGCCAGATCAGGAAATTCCTGTTGCAGGACTTCGCGGGCACGAAGCTCGTGGGCAGGATTCTTGTAAGCATGCAGGAAGCAGATGGCGCAATTTTGGATGCCTTGCTTGTGAAGTTCGCGCGCGATCTCGCGCACCTGCCTCTCGTCGAGAGGCGTGGCCTCTGCGCCGCTGGCATCGATGCGCTCACGAACACCCAAGCGATCCCGACGCTCAACCAGTGGGTCTGGCCGGCGTACAAATAAGTTATAGACTTCGGCGCGCCCTTGCCGGCCAATTTCTAGCACATCACGGAAGCCGGCTGTTGTGAGCAGGACGAGGCGAGGCAAGGTGAGGTTCAACTGTCCCAACAACGCATTGGTTGCCAGCGTCGTAGAGTGGGTAACCAGATGAAATCCGGCGTCCGAGTGGTCCTGTTGGAGCGCTTGAATGGCATCGAGTACCCCCTCTTCAGGGGAGCGGGGCTGGCTGGAAACTTTGTAGCGCAGCAACGTCCCTTCCTGCTCATCAAATGCGAGCAGATCAGTGAAGGTGCCACCGACATCAATACCAAGCCGGTAAGTTGCCATTGCCTATTCGCCTGCTGGAACACCGGCTGTTATGCTTGTCGCTGCGGTAGCAGCAGCGCCGGTGGGGCAGATGTCAATAAGCGCGCACTGGTCACAGAGTGCCTTGCGGGCCTGACAGATAGCCCGACCGTGATAGATCAGGAGGTGAGTGAAGTCGAGCCAATCCTGGCGCGGCAGCTTTTTCATCATGTCTTGCTCGATTTGGATGGGATCATCGCTGTGCGTCAGGCCGAGCCGCTGAGAGATTCGCTTGACATGGGTATCGACAATCACGCCTTCAACCTGGCCGAAGGCATTCCCCAGCACAACGTTGGCCGTCTTGCGGGCAACACCTGGCAGAGTGAGGAGTTCGCGCATTGTTTTAGGCACCTGGCCGCCATAGCGCTGCACCAAAATAGCGCCGGTTGCCTGGATGTTTTTTGCCTTGTTGCGATAGAAATTTATTTGTTTGAGGTCTTGCTCAAGCTGCTGGAGGGAAGCGGACACATAATCTTGGGCTGTCTGGTATTTTTTGAACAGGCTCACGGTCACTTGATTGACACGCTCATCGGTGCATTGGGCTGCGAGGATAGTTGCCACCAGCAGTTCAAGTGGGGTCGTAAAATCAAGCGAACATTTTGCGTCTGGATACATCTGACGCAATCGCGCCATCAACTCGGTTACCCGCTCTTGTTCTGTCATCCCCGTTCCCTCCAACGGCGTGTGTTTTCAGCCAACACCAGGGAGAAGAAAATCCCTCCCTGGTGTTCTTTCTTTAATCCCTCGATACGGCAAGAGGTTGGCCTTCTCGCATCCGGGCGCGCTCGTGCTGGGTCAGGTAGCGCTTGCGCAGTCGGATTGACTGCGGGGTCACTTCCACCAGCTCGTCGGCATTGATAAAGTCCAGAGATTGCTCCAGGCTTAACTTCACGGCAGGGGTAAGCCGGACGGCAATATCGGCGGTTGATGAGCGCACGTTCGTTTGTTTTTTCTCCTTGCACACATTTACCACTAGATCGTCTGGACGCTTATTCAGGCCGACGATCATACCTTCGTAGACTGGCGTGCCTGGCTCAATGAAGGTGTCTCCGCGCTCCTGTGCGTTGTTCAGGCCATAGGTCAGCGCGATGCCTGGCTCAGAGGCAATCAAGGCACCCATGCGGGTGCTGCCAATCGGGCCGGACCAGGGCTGATAGCCAACCAAAAGGCTGCCCATCGCTCCGTTGCCCTGTGTCAAGGTCAAGAAGGCGTTGCGGAACCCGATGAGTCCGCGTGTGGGGATGAGATACTCTAGGCGCACATTCCCATTGCCATCGTGGGTCATATTGGTCAATTTTGCCTGGCGCTTGCTCAGATTCTCGCTAATTGCCCCAATATACTGCTCGCGTGTGTCAATAATCAGATGCTCAACTGGCTCGGTGACTTTGCCGTCCTGATCTTTTGTAATGACCTCTGGGCGTGAGACCTGGAATTCATAGCCTTCGCGGCGCATGGTCTCGATCAGGACTGCCAGATGCAATTCTCCGCGTCCAGAGACAATGAATTCATCGGCGCTGGCACCATCCTCCACACGCAAGCTAACATTGGTTTCTAGCTCACGATACAGACGCGCTCGTAGCTGCCTTGATGTGCAGTATTTGCCTTCGCGGCCTGCAAAAGGGCTGCTACTTACCCCAAACGTCATTTTGAGGGTTGGCTCGTTGATGGCAATAGTTGGCAGAGCTTCCGGCTGGTCAGGGTCGGCAATCGTCTCGCCAATGCTGGCATCACTGATACCAGTAATAGCGACAATGTCTCCCGCCTCGGCTTCTTCTACCTCAAGACGCTGAAGTCCCTGGTATGTAAAGACTTGTGCAATCTTGTGGCGGCTGATTGTGCCGTCGCGTGCAATGCGAGCAATGGTCATTCCAGGGCGCACCTTGCCCCGGCTAATGCGTCCAATGGCATACTTACCCTTATAATCATCATAATCCAGCGTAGTGACCAGCACTTGCAGTGGTGCTTCCATATCAACAACTGGTGCTGGGACATGATGGATGATTGCCTCGAAGAGTGGCCCAAGATCCTGGTTCGTGTCCTGTGGTTGGAGCCGGGCAATGCCCTCGCGCGCAATGGCGTAGAGTACCGGGAAGTCCAGTTGTTCCTCTGACGTTGCCAGTTCTAAGAAGAGATCTTGCGTCCAGCCAAGCACCTGATCGGAACGCGCATCGCGGCGATCAATCTTGTTGATAACCACGATAGTGCGCAGCCCTAGCTCAAAAGCTTTCTGCAAGACAAAGCGCGTCTGTGGCATGGGGCCTTCTACTGCATCCACCAGCAGCAGGCAACCATCGGCCATATTGAGGACGCGCTCAACCTCGCCGCCGAAATCGGCGTGTCCAGGGGTATCAATAATGTTGATTTTGACGCCCTTGTAGATGATAGCCGTATTCTTGGCAAGGATAGTAATGCCGCGCTCACGTTCTAGTTCGTTGGAGTCCATGATGAGCGAGCCAACCTGCTGATTTTCCCGGAAGATTCTGCTCTGTTTCAGTAGACCATCTACCAGGGTCGTTTTGCCATGATCGACGTGAGCAATAATGGCGATGTTGCGAATATCCTGACGAGTTTGATAGCTAATACCAGATCACCCCAACATTTCTTTTCTACAGACCCCCTGCTCTTGCAGGAAGAATTATTAGCATGGCGCTGAGTAAGCACCACCCCATCTCTTATTATAGCACAGAATGGCAGGCAACCGCTTCGTTGAGTGGTGGCTGGTTACATGCAACCTCTGGCGTGCTGTGATGAAGCCTAGATGGGGGGAGAAGGCTTGCTATCCTTCTCCTAGGAAGGATGCTGGCTAGATGAAACAATGAGGTAGCGCGCAAAAAGGGTGCAGAGAATCAAATAGGCTCCCTGCACCAGTTTGAATCCTGGTACCCCCAGCGGAATTCGAATCCGCGTCGCCACCTTGAAAGGGTGGTGTCCTAGGCCTCTAGACGATGGGGGCAGATCATCCATATTTTCTTGGATGAGACAATTACATTCTACCCGCCCGATCAGTGGCCTGTCAAGAGCGAAACTGACTAGCTTCTTGGTCAGCTCTTCCAGTACAATAAGATCAACTGCATAGTCATGAGCGCGGGTTTGATGATGCTATTCGCAGAGTGCCAAAGTAACATATGAAGTCAAGAGAGCCGGAGATGGCTGGGATGAATGACGAATTGCCGCTAACAGAAGTGCCAGGCGGGGTAAGATGGAGGAAGCGCACCAGGATGGTTGCGCTGGCTGTCCTGGGGCTGTGTGTCCTCTGCTTGATGGTTGGTATCGGCTTGCTGAGCCTGGGCACGTTTATTGTCCCAGGGGTTCTCGCCTTGCTGCTTGCGCTTTTGCTGCTCCTTTTGGGGATGTATCTCAATGCGGCCAGCCGTCTTATCAGATACACCAATGGCTCAACCATTTGGGAGTGGGAGTTAAAGAAAAAATAATCGCTACAGGAGTCAAGCTATGTCTGTCTCCATTGACCAGGATACCCCTCTTCAAGCCAGGTCGGATACCCAACCACAGCATGTCCGTGTGGCTATCGTCGGCGCCGGATTCTCCGGGTTGGGAGTAGCCATCCGACTCAAACAACGTGGCATCCATGACTTTGTAATAATCGAGCGCGCCAGCGATGTTGGCGGGACATGGCGCGACAACACTTACCCAGGCTGCGCGTGCGACGTGCCCTCACACCTGTATTCATTCTCCTTTGCCCCTAACCCCAATTGGAGCCACAAGTTCTCACCCCAGGCCGAGATATTTGACTACCTGCGCAACTGCGCGGCGCGCTTTGGGGTCACTTCCCACATCCGCTGGGACGAGGAAGTGCTTGACGCATCCTGGGACGAGGCCGGCCAGCAGTGGCGCATCACAACCACCAAAGATCAGTTGACCGCCGAGGTGTTCATGCTCGGCAATGGCCCGCTCAGCGAGCCATCCACTCCCTCCATTCCTGGCCTTGACCGCTTCAAG
This sequence comes from uncultured Ktedonobacterales bacterium, assembly GCA_964522745.1. Taxonomy (GTDB): domain Bacteria; phylum Chloroflexota; class Ktedonobacteria; order Ktedonobacterales; family DATBGS01; genus DATBHW01. The sequence continues at coordinate 4,186 of CAZFWN010000116.1, read as the reverse complement.
GGCACCATCTTTCACTCGGCCCACTGGGATCACACTCATGATCTGAGTGGGGAACGGGTGGCAGTCATTGGAACGGGGGCGTCGGCCATCCAGTTTGTCCCGCGCATCCAGCCCCAGGTCGGCCACCTCACGCTGTTTCAACGCACTCCGCCCTGGATCCTGCCCCGCGAGGATCGCCCGATCTCTCGCCGGCAGCGCGCTCTGTTTCGGACGCTGCCCGTTGTCCAACACCTCGCGCGCTGGTTGATCTACTGGCAGCGCGAACTGCTTGTGCTGGGCTTTGCCCGTCGGACCCGCCTCCTGCAAAACGCCGAGCAGTTGGCCCTGCGCTACCTGGAGGCGCAGGTGCCAGACCCGCTCCTGCGCTCGAAATTGACCCCCAGCTACCGGATGGGCTGTAAACGTATCTTGCTCTCCGACGACTTCTACCCGGCGCTGACCCAGGAGAACGTTGAGGTCGTGACTGACAGGATCAGTGAGGTGCGGCCTTCCAGCATTGTGCCCGCCGACGGAATAGAGCGCGAGGTCGATACGATTATCCTCGCCACTGGCTTCCACGTGACCGATATGCCGGCAGCCCGATATGTACATGGGCGCGATGGGCAAACGCTTGCCAATGCCTGGCGCACTGGCCCCGAGGCGTATCTGGGCACCACCGTTGCCGGGTTCCCCAACCTGTTCTTGCTCATTGGCCCGAACACCGGCCTCGGCCATACATCGATGGTGTTCATGATCGAATCACAGGTTGCCTACCTGCTCGACTGCCTGCGCCTCATGCACAGGTGGCGCCTGCAAAGTGTTGAGGTGCGGGCCGAGGTGCAGGAAAGCTTCAACGAAGAGGTCCAGCAACGAATGAATGGCACGGTCTGGACCTCTGGCTGTTCGAGTTGGTATCTCCACTCCGGCGGGCGCAACACCACTCTCTGGCCTGGCTTCACCTGGGACTATCGCCGGCGGACACGACGTTTCGATCCAGCCAACTACGTTCTTACCCCTCAGAAATTTGCTCTCAAGAATGCTGCGGCTCATTAGGGGCCGCAGCACACCATCTAGCCAGACGCCTCTTGCTGTCTTTGCGAGTGCTAAAGACAGGGCAGACACCTGGATCGGCTGGAATAGGTTGCACTGTCATTGCACCATACCAGCCGGGCTAACTGCGAGCTTCTCTCCTGCTGGAAGCTTTGGGTTATGGGTGCTGGCCTCGCTCTGATCCGGTAGGACCAGCAGGCACCGTTCAGGCGGCAGCGTGATCCAGACCTCGCAGCCCCTTTCGTATCCCCGATCAGGCGCCGCGAGAACTTCGATACCTGACGTGGCGCTCATATGCAGGCGCCACCGACCACCTGAGAAGGCAGCGCTGCTCACGGTTGCTTTCAGCGTATTGCCCAGCGTGGATGGCTCAGCCTCGTGGATTATCACATCCTCCGGGCGGCAGAGCAATGCACCAGGTTTTTGAGGGGTGTACTCCGTCTCGCCGTTCAGCTTTCCTTTCAGGATCAGGTCGCCTCGGCGCAGCGTCACCCGACCACCCGCTGCCTCGACAATCTCGCCCTCGATCACGTTGGCCGGACCCATAAATTGTCCCACAAACGCGCTTTTAGGCCGGTGATACAAATCCTCAGGCGTACCCGCCTGCTGCACGACCCCAGTTCGGAGCAGCAGAATGCGATCCGACATGACCATTGCCTCGTCCTGGTCATGGGTAACATTGATCACGGTGATGTTCGCCTGGCGCACGATGCGCACCAACTCCTCGCGCATCGTCTGGCGCAGGCCGGTATCCAGGCTGGAGAGCGGTTCATCGAGCAAGAGCAGCCTGGGGTTGGTCGCCAGCGCCCGCGCGAGTGCTACGCGCTGCTGCTGACCACCGGACAACTGGTTAGGATACCGTCCTTCAAACCCGGTCAGATCAACTAACGCCAGCATTTCCTCGACCCGTGAGCGCCGCTCGCGCCGCGCTACATGGCGCAGGCGCAGCCCAAAGGCGATATTCTGCCCAACGGTCATATGCGGCCAGAGGGCATAATCCTGAAAGACCATCCCCAGCCTGCGTTCCTCCGCTGGTACGTCTTTCTTGCCCGTAAAGACCACCTGTCCACCAATGCTGATGACGCCGCTGTCCGGGCGGCTGAGGCCGGCGAGCATGCGCAGCACCGTCGTCTTCCCGCTGCCGGATGGTCCCAGAAGGGAGAGAAACTCGCCCTGGTGCAGCTCAAAGCTCACGTCGGAAATGACTGGACGGTCAGCATAGCGTTTGTTGAGATGTTGCACCAGCACAAATGCCTGTTCTTGACTCATGTGGGCCCTCCTGGTACAAGCTTACGCCCCACGCGCCAGAGCCAGGGAGTCAGGCGCAGCAGCGCAACAAAGAGCGCGACCAGCGCAACATTGAGCATAGCGAGTGCCATGCCTTGTTCGATACGGAAGTTACCAAAGTAGCTGGTGATGCGTACCGGCATGGTCGGTTCCCCCGGTGGGTAGAGCAGTTCGGAAGCGGCCAGCTCAAACATGGTTCCTGTGAAGACCAGCAGCCAGATAGAAATTAACCCGGAACGCAGAATAGGCGCGATGATGCGACTGAGCACATTGAACAGCCCTGCCCCCTGCACACGCGCGGCCTCAATCAGCGAGTTACCAATCTGATCGAGCGCGCCGATATTCAAGCGGATGGCGTAGGGCAGGTTGCCGCCGATATAGGCCGCCAGCAGAATCCAAATCGTACCATAGACATGCAGTTGCCCGCGCCCGCCAATGCCGATGTTTTCCAGATAGGGCGAGTTCCAGGCAAAGATATAGCCACATGCCAGGATGATTCCTGGTACAGAGATCGTCACGAGGGTTACGAAGCTCAAAATCCTGCGGCCTGGCAGGTGGGTGCGACTGACCAGAAAGGCGATGGGCAACCCGACGAGCGTGACAATGGTGGCTGTGCCAAACGCCAGCCGCAGCGAAACGGCCAGCGAGGTGCGATCATCAGTCCCATTGGCAAGCACCGCCTGGTAGTTAAACAGGGTAAGATTGCTCGACCTGATGCCGTTGCCAAAGGTGTGTTGAAACGAGAGCAGGATGCATTCCGCCAGCGGAATGACCAGCGCCAGCAGCACAACCAGGATGACAAAAGACAGCGCTACCCAGCGCCAGGCGCCCAGATCCAACCTGCGCGCGCCGCGCGAGCGCCCGCTGATGACCTGGAACGAGCGCGAACGCACCAGCCGTCCCTGGCCGAGCAAGGCAATGGCAATCGCCAGAAAGAGCAGCAAAGAGAGTGCCGCCGCGAGGGGGAAGTTGACTGGAAAGGTATTGATGGCCTCGTAAATCTGGTAGGTAATCAACGTGACATTGGCGTTCTGGGCAATCGTTGCGGCGGTGCCAAAGTCTGAGAGCGCCTCGGCAAAGACGATCAACGCGCCGGAGAGAATGGCAGGCAGCAGGAGAGGCACATTAACGCGCAGCCAGGCTTGCCAGGCACGCGCTCCGACAATGCGCGCGGCATCCTCGTATTCAGAGCCGAGCCAGACCAGCGCCGCGCTCACGGCCAGGTAGACGAAGGGAAAGCTCTTGAGAATCAACAGGAACGCTACGCCGACGGGTGAGAAAAAGACTTTAATCACGCCATCGGGCAGGTGGACATATTGATCGAGCGTGCCCCCGCGTATCATGAAGATGCTCCACGCCTCGCCTAGCAAAAAGGAGGGCGTGAAAAAGATGATCCAGACCAGCGTGTCAATTGCGCCACTGCCGGGCACGTTGGTGCGCCGGGCGATCACCGCCAGCGCCGTGCCGATGATCGCCGCGCCAACGCTTGTTATCAGGGCCAGCGTGGTCGAGGCAGCCACCGCCTGATAGTTGGCATGGTCGGAGAAGACCTGCCGCAGGGCATCCAGGTTGAAGGTCAGATCGGGATTAAATGCAAACAGGTTGGGCAGGATACTTTGAATGATAATAGCGGCCAGCGGATAAAGCACCAGGAGCAGCAGCAAGGCGACAGGCAGCCCCATGATGGTTACGACGCTCAGCAGGCGAGCCACACGACGCAGAAGCGCGGCAGAAGCGCGCACAGGTGGGGCAGAATCTTCTGCCCCACCTGTGCCAGGCGTCGCTGCTGCCTGGGCTAGCCCGTAACGATGTTGCTGTGGAACCATTGCTTGAATTCATCCTCAACACCGGCCCACTTCTGCACGTCGAG
>CAZFWN010000115.1:13346-18080 GCA_964522745.1 uncultured Ktedonobacterales bacterium | reverse complement strand
TGCTGGGCCATCTGGCGCATGGCGGCTTTGAGTTCTTCCAGTTCGCGCAGGATTTGCTCGTTGGAGGCGCCGCCTGACGGCGTGGCTGGCCCGGAGGGTGTGAAGGCCGCGCCAGAGGGTGTGTGGATGGTCGGCGGGATCGATGGGCCGGGCGGGTTGGCGGCTCTGATCGTCGTGTCCTGCGGCGGCGAGCGGCGGGTGGGGGCGTTGGCGAGCGAGGCGCCGCTGCTGAATGCCTGCGTCTGGCGCCCGGCCATTGCGGCTTTGAAGTCGAAGAGTAGTTCTCCGGCTGTTTGGTAGCGCTGGGCCAGGTCTTTGGCGAGCGCCTGGCCCAGCACATCATCCAGCGCGGGCGGCAGTTCTGGCCGCGTGGCGCGCAGGGGCGCGGGCGGTTCGGTTAAGAGCTTGTGCATGATGGCACGCGGCGTGGACCCTTCAAAGGGCAGCCGCCCGCTGAGCATCTGGTAGAGGATGACACCCAGGGCGTAGACATCGCTGCGCTGCTCCGGCTGCCCATCAAAATGCTCCGGGGCCATATAGCTGGGCGTGCCAAAGGAGAGGCTGGTGCCACCCTCAACCGATCCCTGCTCCATCAGATGCGCCAGGCCAAAGTCGGAGAGCAGCAGCCGGCCATCCTCGTGGATGAGCAGGTTGAGCGGCTTGAGGTCCAGATGGGCGATCTGGCGGGCATGGGCGTAGTCCAGCGCGGCGCAGATATACTCCAGATAGCGCCAGGTGTCGTTCAGCCCCAGCGGCCCGCGCCGCGCCTTGAGGACGCCTTGCAGCGTGCCGCCGCCGATGTAGGGCATGACCAGATAGGCGCGATTGCCCTCAATGCCAAAGTCATCGACATGCACAATATTGGGGTGGTCCAGCTTCGCCAACACCTGCGCCTCGCGGGTGAATCGCTCGCGGAACTTGGGGCTGGTGAAATGCTGCTCCAGCAAAATCTTGATCGCCTGCGGGCGATTGAGCAGCACATGCTGCGCCCGGTAGACGGCGCCAAAGCCACCCTGCCCCAACAACCCACCCATCTGATACTTGCCGGCCAATTGCTGGCCGGACAGCGGCCCCTGTTCAAGCATCGCCATCACTCCCTGGTCAACTCTCTGCCTGCGCTCCCACGAGCGCAACTCGATATGCCTGTAGTATAGCAGACAGGGCGCGGCATGTCTAGCCTTGTATTCTATAATGGAGTTTACCCGCCAGTGGGCCATTGTTGTCGCTGGTCGGGGCGTCATTCAGGAACATCGCGGGGCGCTTTCAATGTGGCGAGCGCCCAAGCTAGAGGAGTTACTATGTCCGGGTCGATACGACGGGAGGATGAGCGCGAGTGGTACGACGAGGTGCGCCGCGCCACCATTGAACTGGTGAAGATCAAAGCGATCAGCCCCAGCGCGGATGAGACGCGAGTTGCTGAGGCGGTGCTGCGGCTGCTGACAGCGAGCGGCTGGGACGATGCCTATACGGCGCTGGGGCTGGACGCGCTGGCGGGCGACCCTGCTGGCCGGCAGAATGCTTACGCGCTGGTGCGCGGCCAGTCTACGCGGACGGTGGTGCTGCTCGGCCATATCGATACGGTTGGAACGGCGGACTATGGCCGGCTGGAGGCCGACGCGCTCGACCCGGAGGCGCTGGACCGGCGGCGCGAGGAACTGCTGGCGCTGACGCCGGGGCTGGCCGATGATCTGACCGACCCGACGAGCGGCCAGGATTGGCTGCTGGGGCGCGGGGTCAACGATATGAAGAGCGGCGTGGCCGTCAATATCGCCCTGCTGCGCCGGCTGGCGGACCTGGCGCGGCGCGGGCAGGTGCCGCTCTCGGCGGTGCTGCTAGCGACGTGCGATGAGGAAAATGAGTCGGCAGGAGTGTTGCAGGCGGTGCAGCTTTTGCTTCGGCTCAAGCAGGAATATGGCCTGGAGTATGTAGGTGTGATCAATACCGATTATACGACCTCGCGTTTTCCCGGCGATCCGCACCGCTATGCCTATACCGGCACGATTGGCAAGCTCTTGCCCAGCTTTTTTATCGTAGGCCGCGAGGCGCATGTGGGCGAGCCGTTTCAGGGATTGGATGCCAATCTGCTGGCGGCGGAATTGATCGCCGATCTGAGCATGAACGACGCGCTGTCCGATACGCTGGGCGAGCAGCGAGCGCCGCCGCCGGTGACGCTGCATGCCACCGATCTCAAGACGCATTATGATGTGCAATTGCCCTTTGTGGCCTATTTCTACCTGAATGTGCTTACGCTGACGACGCCGCCGGGCGAATTGCTGGAGCGGCTGCGCCAGCGGGTCAGAGTGGCGATGCTGCGCGTGCTGGCGCGGGTCGGCGCCGCTGAGCGGCGCTGGAGCGGCGCGCCTCCAGGCGATCTCCCTTTGGGCGAGGTCTCTACCTATGCCGAGTTGCTATCACTGGCCGTCAAGAAGCATGGCGAGCCAGCGGTACAGGAGGCGCTGGCCGAGGAGTGGCAGCAATCGCTGATCGGGCTGGATGGGCGGCAGCGCGATGCCCGCGAGCGCAGTTTGCTGCTGGTGCAGCGCCTCTGGCGGCTCAGTGAACTGTCGGGGCCGCTGGTGGTTCTCTATTACTCGCCTCCGTATTACCCGCATCTGGCGAAGCGCGAGTGCGCGCTGCAAGCGGCAGTGGAGGCGGTAGCCGCCGCGCATCCCGACCTGCGGCTGCGCGTCGAAGAGTTTTACCCGTTCTTGTCCGATATGAGCTACCTGCGGCTGGACCCGTCGGTTGATCTGGCGGCGCTGACGGCCAATATGCCGCTCTGGCAACCGGCAGAGGGACCGGCGCGTCCGGGCGCCTATCGCCTGCCGCTCGAAGCCATCCAGGCGCTGGACGCGCCCTTTGTCAACATCGGTCCCTATGGCCGGGGCGCGCACCAGCGCGGCGAGCGGGTGCTGATGTCCTATTCGTTTGCCACACTGCCCCAACTGATTGCTGAGATCATTGAAGCGTTGGCAGAACGGGTGGGTGGGACTACAGCAGACGATCATGTGTAGCGCGGGCTTCCAGCCGGCAGGGGTAGAGCTGGCTGGGGGCGTCCAGTTGGGGAGTTTACACCAGCAACCCCACGCGGCAGGGTTCGCGTGGAGTGCAGGCTATTCCGGCACGCCAACAGGACGGGCCGGCTGGAAGCCGGCGCTACACGCAACGGGCCGGCTGGAAGCCCGCGCTACAGGAAGAAGCGCGCGGGCTGTCTTGAGAGGGGGCTAACCGCCGGCACCTTTCAGCCGCTCTGCTGCCCGCTCGATGCTCTCAAAGAGCGTGTCTAGCTCGAAGGGTTTGCGCAAGAGTTCGGCGGAGAGATCGCTGAGTAAGGAGATGGCCTCGGATGGTGTCTGAGAACTGGCGGTCATCAAAATGTAGGCATGTTTCGTCAGCGCGGGGTCTTGTTGAATGGCTTGCAGTACCTTGACGCCATCGACCCCTGGCATCAGTTGATCAAGGAGAACTACCATGCGCTGCTCGCTGGCGCGCAGTATTTGCAGGGCTGTTGTGCCATCGCCGGCTTGCAGCGCGTGATAACCTTCATCTTCCAGCGCCAGACGCATGACCTCGCGGACCTCCTGATCATCATCCACGACCAGCACCCACGTTGCCTGCTGCTGGTTACTCATCATCTCGCTCTGCTCTCCTGCGGGTAGGGTGTTGCCATCTCAGCGGCCAGGCTTGCCAGCCCTCGTTGCTTCTAGAATCGCAACGTTGACCCTATCATACCGTACTCCAGACAAAAGTGCCAGCGGTCCATCCCAGCACACTGCTGATTCTGCCGGTCCGTTGTTGCATAAGAAGCAAAAGCGGGAGTATAGTGGTCTAGATATTGCACAGCAGGAGGTGCCCGAAATCGGCATAAGAATTGCTGGCAGGTCGTAAACAAAGCATACCTGGAATCCCTTGCCTGAGCATATGCTTGTTGCTGAGCAATAGGCTGCTTTCCTCGTACTTGTATCACCCTGGAGGATGCTTTCATGCCCGACGCCGCACTGCCGACCACCGTTACGAGCCACATGACTATTCAGGGCGCCAAAGCGCCTGGTTCGCTTGATGCTGATAGTATCATTGCCAATGCGCCCGACCCGGTGTTTGTCAGCGATCTGGAAGGCAAGATTCTGCAAGCCAATGACGCGGTATCACAACTGCTGGGCTTTCGCCCCGATGAAGTGCTGGAGCAATCGCTCTCGCAGTTTATCAGCGCCAAGGAAGCCCACGAGTTTACTGGTGCCCTGCGTGAAGTCGTGGAGCGCGGCGTCACGCGCAATGTGATGCTCAATCCCCGCAGCGCCTCTGGCGAGGTTATTCCGACCAGCCTGAATGCCTCGGCCCTGCGCGACTCAGAGGGCAAGGTGATCGGCGCTATCGGTATCCTGCGCGATATGCGCGAACTGGACAAGGCCCGCGCCTACGCCGATAGCCTGATTAAGAATGCGCCTGATCCGGTGTTTGTCAGTGACCTGGAAGGCAAGATTCTGCAAGCCAACGATGCCGTCTATGAACTGCTGGGGTTCCGCACCGATGAAGTGCTGGAGCAATCGGTTTCTCGCTTTATTAGCGCCGACGAAACCCGCGAATTCACCGCTGCCTTGCGCGAGGTCATCGAGCGCGGCGTGACCCGCAACGTAGTTCTCAATCCGCGCAGTGCCTCCGGCGAAGTCATCCCCACCAGTCTGAATGCCTCGGCCCTGCGCGATCCCGAAGGCGGAGTGATTGGCGCTATCGGTA
>CAZFWN010000115.1:0-13246 GCA_964522745.1 uncultured Ktedonobacterales bacterium | reverse complement strand
CTGAATGCCTCGGCCCTGCGCGATCCCGAAGGCGGAGTGATTGGCGCTATCGGTATCCTGCGCGATATGCGCGAACTCGATAAGGCGCGGGCGTTTGCTGAAAGCCTGACGATCAACGCTCCCGATCCGGTGTTTGTCAGCGATCTGGAAGGCAAAATCTTACAGGCCAATGACGCCGTCTATGAACTGCTTGGCTTCCGCCCCGATGAAGTGCTGGAACAATCGCTCTCGCGTTTTATCAGCGCGGAAGAGACCCGCGAATTCACCGCCGCCTTGCGCGAGGTCATCGAGCGTGGCGTGACGCGCAACGCGCAGCTTAACCCCCGCAGCGCCTCTGGCGAGGTGATTCCCACGACCTTGAACGCTTCTGCCTTGCGCGACCCAGATGGCAAGGTGATTGGCGCCATCGGTATCTTACGCGATATGCGCGAACTGGACAAGGCCCGCGCCTTTGCCGAAAGTTTGATTAACAACGCTCCTGATCCGCTCTTTGTCAGCGACCTGGAAGGCAAGATTCTGCAAGCCAATGCTGCCGTCTACGCGCTGCTCGGCTTCCGCCCCGATGAAGTGCTGGAACAATCGCTCTCGCGCTTTATCAGCCACGAAGAGACCCGCGAATTTTTGGCCGCGCTGCGTGAAGTCATCGAGCGCGGCGTGACGCGCAACGCGCGTCTCAACCCGCGCAGTGCCTCCGGTGAGGTGATTCCGACGACGCTCAATGCTTCGGCCTTGCGCGATTCCGATGGCAAGGTAACTGGCGCTATCGGCATCCTGCGCGATATGCGCGCCTATGAGCGTGTCGTGCATGACCTGGAGCAATCCAAGGGCGAGTTGCAGGAGAAAATCCTCGACCTGGAGAAATTCGAGGAAGTGGTGGTTGGGCGCGAACTCAAGATGATTGCGTTGGAGCGTGAGATCGAGCGCCTCAAGCGGGATATTGAGCGGCTGCAAGCGGAGCGAGGGCGAGCCGGATGAGCAGCACGCTGGAAGGCGAGACTCCCACCTTTTTCCCTGAAGGGACTGACCTGGAAGCGATTCTCGAAGCCCACGCGCGACTCTATCAGCAGAAGGAGGTGCTGGAAGAGCGCGTGCGCAAGAGCGAGGAGCGTCGCCGCGCCATGATTCATATCATGGACGATATGAATCAACTCAACAAGAAGCTAGCCGACCAGCGCAAGGCTATGCTGCATATTCTAGCCGACTACGAGCAAGATCGCCATTCTCTCATCCAGCAGGCCGAGCGCTCGGAAAACTCGCGCCGCGCGCTGCTGCATATCTTGCAGGATGTCCATCAGTCGAATCAGCGCCTGGAGAACAGCCGCAAGGCGATGATTCATATCATGAGCGACCTGAGCGAGACAACAGCGGAGATGCAGCGGCGCGAGCAGGAGCTGCGCGATAAGCAGGAGCAATTGGTTCAGGCTGGCAAACTGGCGACGCTGGGCGAATTGACCACCGGCGTGGCGCATGAACTCAACAATCCGCTCAACAACATCGGCCTGTTCATCGGCAATGTGATAGACTTGTTGGCGTTCGACAAGATCGATAAAGATCGCCTGCTGAATGAATTGCAGCAGGCGATGCAGCAGGTACGCAAGGCTACCGAGATTATTTTGCATCTGCGCACCTTTGGGCGGGCCGCCGCCGTTAGCCGCGAGCCGCTGGCGATCAAGCCAGTTATCGAGCAGGCACTCTCGCTGATGCAGGAGCAACTGCGCCTGCGGCAGATTGAGGTCGTGCTGGACTTATGCCCGAACAACCCTATTGTCATTGGCAATGCCATTCAGTTAGAGCAGGTCTTTATTAACCTGCTGACCAATGCCCGCGACGCGATGGCCGACGTGCCGCGCAAGCGGCTCTCTCTTTCCTGCAAGGTTGAGCAAGGCATGGTACACCTGGCGTTCAGCGATACGGGCACCGGCATTCCAGAGGGGTTGGAGAAGCGTATCTTCGACCCCTTCTTTACGACCAAAGAGGTTGGTGCCGGCACCGGGCTGGGCCTCTCGATCACCTATGGTATTATTCAGGATCATCAAGGGTCCATTGCTGTTGAGAATCATCCTGGCGAGGGGGCAACCTTCTTCGTGCAGCTTCCCTTGGGGCAGCGCGCTGAAAAAGGGGATGAGGTATTTTTATGAATGAGTCCTCTATTCTGATTGTTGACGATGATCCGGCTCTCCTGCAAGCCTTGCCGGAGGCGCTGCAACTGCGGATGGATGGGATACGCATTGAGACGGCTGATTCAGCGTTCACAGCACTTGAACGGATCAAACAAATCGATTACGACGCTATCGTGAGCGATATAAAAATGCCAGGAATGGATGGCCTGGCCTTGCTCAAAGAGGTACGGGCGCTGCGGCCAGAGACGCCGACCCTGCTGATTACCGGGCATGGCGAGCATGATCTGACCGTGCAGGCGCTGCGCGGCGGCGCCTATGACTTCATCCAGAAGCCGATTGACCGCGACTATTTTGTGGCCTCCTTGCAGCGCGCTATCTCGATGCGCGCGCTCAGCCGCACGGTGCAGGAGCAGCGGCTGGCGCTGGAGCGCCACGCGCTCACCCTGGAGGAAACGGTCCAGGCGCGCACGCGCGAACTGGAGACGATTATTGAGTCGATGGCCGATGGGGTCTATGTCTGCGATGTGAACGGAACCATTGTGCGCGTCAACGCGAGCGGGGTTGCGCTGCTTGGCGCGAAGCTTGAGCAGGCGATCTACGCTCTGGCGCAGCACGGCGACACACATCTCTTCTTTGATCTCGACGACAACCCGCTGCCCGTTGAGGAGTATCCGCTGGCCCAGGCGTTGCAGGGGCACACGCGCACCGATTACCGCTTGATGATTCCGCGCTTCGATACCGGCGAGCGCCGCCAGATTCGCATCAGCGCGGCGCCCATCCATAATGGTGCTGGCGAGATCACCGGCGCGGTGGCTGTTGCCAGCGACATCACCCAACTCTACCAGTTAGAACGGCAGAAAGATGACTTTCTGAGCATTGCTTCGCACGAACTGCGCACGCCGCTGACCTCGCTCAAAGCGCTTACCCAACTGACCAGGCGCCAGTTGGAGCGCGCCAATGCGCCGGCGGCAGCCCACCTGGCGCGCATGGAAAACTCCATTGTGCGTATGGAGCAACTGATTAACGATCTGCTGGATGTCTCGCGCATCGAGGCTGGCAAGCTGGCGATCCGCCCGGAGCCATGCCAATTGCAAACACTTTGCCAGCAGATCATTGATGAGCAGGTGATGGCAACCGAGCGCGAGGTGCGCTTCGAGGCGCCCAGGGAGCCGCTGGAGGCGGAGGTCGATGTGGACCGGATCAGCCAGGTACTCACCAACCTGCTTTCCAATGCCTTCAAATATTCGCCATCCGATTGTCAGGTCACGCTGACGCTGCGCCAGGAGGGCAAGATGGCGCTGTTTTCGGTGCGCGATGAGGGCAGCGGCATCCCCCCTGAGGAGCTAGCACATATTTTTGATCGCTTCTACCGCGTGCCGAGCATTGAGGTGCAAAGCGGCTCCGGGGTGGGCCTGGGCCTGGGCCTGTATATCTGCCGCGAGATCGTTGAGCGGCATGGCGGGAAGATTTGGGCCGAAAGCACCGTCGGCCAGGGCAGCACCTTCTCTGTCGTGCTGCCGCTGGCCGGTTCCCTCAGTCAGATGCCCACCGCTTCTGGGCACGATTGGTCTGCCTCCGGGATGGCCGGGAAGTGAGGCTCAGCAAGAGCCTCCTTCATACCATCCTGATTGCCCCGCATTGAAATGCCTGCCTCGCTCATATGAGAACAGCACTGTCATCGCTTGACGGCTTTAATATAGCGAATGGTAATGGTTCCCGCCAGGGCGTACACGGCAAAGGTCACAAAAAGTAGGGTGTAGCGCACCGAGGCCGCCGCCGGGATGCTGAGCAAGACACTGCCAATGACAAAGGCCACAACCTGCGGGATGGTGAGGGCAATGTTCCAGATGCCCATATCACGGGCGTAACGCTCCTTGGAGGGCAAGACATCGGCGACCAGCGCCCAATCCACGCTGAGATAGGCGCCATACCCTAGCCCAAAGATCGCTCCGCCGAAAAGGGCAATGATGATGCCTGTGTTTTGAGTGACCGCGCTGCTGCTCACGAGGAAGTTGAGCGCGATAAAGATGGCGGCCACAGCCGTCATTAGCCCGCCAGAGAGGTACACCATGCGTTTGCGCCCATAGCGTGTGGAGAGCCAGCCGCCAAAGAAGGTCGTCAGCGCGGCGGTGAGCGTCAAGATGATGACGAAGTTGGAGGCATCCGTTTCCTGGTGCTGGCTGCCCAGGGCGTCGTGGAAATAGTATTGCAGAAATGCCTGCACGGTGTTGATGCCCAGCATCATCAGCAGGCGTGTGCCAGCCACCCAGGCAAAGTCGGGGTCGCGGCGTGGCCGGAAGTCAAAGAGCCGAGCGGCCCAGAGGGTGACGATCAGCATCACTCCTAGCAAGACGACGTTGATAGCGATGTTGGCGTTATTGGCGCTTTGCGTGTCGCTGTGAGCCAGATGCGCCCCATTCAGATCAAAACTGATCCCAGAGGCTTGCAAGGCCAGCAGCGCGCCGCCGAGGACAATGACGATCAGGGCCAGCGCCAGCGCGCCCTCGCCCACCTGGCGCCGGTAGCGCGCCAGCCACTTCATGCTGATCTCAGGAGCGGCGCCCTCGGATGCCGGGCGCAGCCAGGGCGGTTCGTTGACGGCGAAGATGGTCAACAGCATCAACAGGAAGATGACCGCTGACACGACGCTATAGACGATGAAGAGCTGGCTGGAATAAGTGGAAAGCGCGCCGGTGACGGCGGTAGCGGATGTCGCCGTCAGCACTGGATTGATCGAGAGAAACAGGCCGGTGGTGAGCGCACCCAGGATGATGCCTAGAATCTGCGCGAGGCCCATAATGCCGGCGGCAGTGCCGCGCTGCTCTTCGTTGACCAGATCGGGCAGATAGGCGTGGAACGGCGCCGCAGCGGCATTGTTGGCAAGCTGGGTCAGGCAGAGCGCCAGCATCAGGGTGATGATATTGGGCGCCACTATCATCAGGAACAGGCCAACGATATTCAGCAGCGTGCCGCCGAAGATGTAGGGGCGCCGGCGGCCCCAGCGGCCCACTGTGCGATCACTGAGCATGCCAAAGAGCGGGTTGGTGACGAGTGCCACCAGCAGGCCAGGGCTGGTGACGAGCGCTAACGTGACGGCTTTGTTGTTGTTGATAAAGTCGTTGAGCGCGGCCTGATTGAAAATATGCGTTTGAAGATAGCTGTGGGCCAGGAGCGCCTCCACCTGGCTGGGAAGAATGACGATAAGCAGGGCCGTCCAATGGAAGTTGAGGGCCATCCAGAAGATGCCGATGGAGATCAGCCCCCAAAGGGAGCGCCTGGGAATGGCTGCCGCGCCGTGTTGGCTAGCGTTCAGGACATCAGGGACGCCAGCACCGACTGGCATGGCTTGCTCGTGGGTCATGATGCGCCTCCATTGATGTGATTGCCAGGATAAGACAATCCGGTTCTGATGGTGGCAATATAGCAGGAGGTGCCGCTTTGCGCAACAGAGAGGAAGCAGAAGAATAGAATGGCCCTGGCATGGGGCTTGCTGCTCTTTCTCGCTGTCGTTCGGCAGACGCGGCTGTGGAGCCGTGCCCCCAGTCAACGAACGGCGATGTGTGCATGGATTGGGTATTCTGCCGCAGTGAGCGGCCAGAAACCCTCGTTTTCTCAACAGAAAGGATGTGCAAGCATATGGATTTAGGCGGTATGGGCCAGAAGGCCAGCGATGCGATGCGCGGCCAGACGGGTGGCGCAGTGACGCAGCAAGCGTCAAGCATGATTGATGGAGCCGTCGATCAGGCGGTTAATATGATCGTGCAGCGCGTGCCTGCGGCCAGCGGCAAAGCCGATGGCGTCAAGCAGCGCATCAAAGATGTGGTTCATCAGGAAATCAACAAACTCGCCAGCTAAAGCAGGCCGGCTGAGCCAATCGCTACCCAGGGCCGGAAGCGCTGATACGGCACAGCCGGCCCTGGCAGCGCTCCACATTTGCTCTCACTTGCCGCGTTGGTATTCGGCAACGGACCGCTCTGCGTGGGGTCTCCCGCTCGCCTGATAGATGCGAATGAGTTCAGCGACATCGTAGGGCACGCGGCGAAACTCTATGCCTATCTGCTCCCCTTCTGAAGAGAGGATGGCATATTCGGCCCAGGGGTCCAGCCGGACCTGCTCATCTGGCACCTGCCGGTCATAGGCCACGCCGATGCTGCCAGGATTGAAAAACAGACCTTCGCCCACGCGGCGTATTTGCTGGGTATGGGTATGTCCTCCAGTCATGATGGCCGGGGCAAAAGAGCCGAGCAGTCGTTGTATTTCTTCTACCGAGGTTTCAGGAAAGATCAAATCATCGAAAGAGTCTGGCGAGCCATGAAAGCAGAGCAGCCGGTTGTCCCCTTCCAGCGCGATCTCTAGCGTCGGTTGGAAGCTTTCGATGAACTGAAGGTCTGCCGCAGAGAGCCGGGAGAGCGACCACTGGCGCACGTCTTCCTGCTGCTGGCTGGTGGTCTCAGTTGGGCTGGTGTTGATGCCGTTCAGAAGCCAGGCATCGGCATTGCCCATCACCACCGGGCAGGCAAGAGCGCGAAGGCAGGCTACTGTTTCGGTCGGCTGGGCGCCTCCCTGGATAGCATCGCCCAGGCAGACGATCTGATCGATGGCGCGTCGGCGGATGTCCGCCAGCGCTGCCTCCAACGCAAAACAATTGCCGTGAATATCTGAGATCACCGCGATACGCATATCAATCTCCCTTTGTTTGTGGTATCGGAGTTCTGGTGAAAAGCATCCCTACTCTTCTATACGATCTTTGCGCGGTATTGCTCACTCATTGAGGAACTGGTGCCAGAGCCTCTTTGCCGCGCAGCGCCAGCCCGGCTTTCGTATAGACATCATCGATCACGCGCATGTTGGCGATGGCGTCGGCGGGCGGAGTGAGGATGGGCGCGCCCTCTAGCACCGCGCTGGCGAAGGCGCGCAGTTGGTAGAGGTAGGTGGGCGTTCTGGTGCTGCGCTCGGTGCGTTTGCCCCTGGCCGTGCGGACTTTGATATGGTGATAGTAATGCGGCATCATTGGATTCAAGACGCTCATGTCGCCTTGATCGCCCTGCACCCGCGCCGCAATGTGCAGGAATGGGTTGGTGGAGAGCATCGAGGCGGTAATCCGCCCGGTGCGTCCATCAGCAAAGCGAACCTCGGCCCGCATCCAGCGGTCCACCTGCGGTGAAATCAGGCGGGCTTGAGCCGAGACGACCTCCGGCTCATCGCCCGCCAGGAAGCGCAGCATATGGATGGCGTAGCAGCCGGCATCCATCGTTGCACCTCCGCCCAGATCGTAATTGTAGCGAATGTTACCAGGAGCGGGCAGCGGGAAGCATATCCAGGTCTCGATATGCTGAATCTTGCCCAGTTCACCGCTGGCTACAATCGCTTTCATACGCGCGGCCAGGGGATGATAGCGATAGTGGAAGGCTTCCATCAGGATACGCCCGGAGCGCTCAGCCGCGTCTGCCATCGCTTGCGCCTCTTCAGCATTGGAGGCAAATGGCTTTTCGCAGAGAACATGCTTGCCGGCCTCCAGCGCCTTGATCGCCCAGGGCGCGTGCAAGCCGTTGGGCAGCGGGATATAGATGGCATCGATCTCAGGATCGGCAATCACTTCCTCATAGCTGCTCAGCACACGCGGAATAGCATGCTTGCGCGCAAACGCCTGGGCGCGCTGCGGGTTGCGCGCCGCGATGGCTGTGACCTCAACCTGCGGCGTGTTCTTTGCCGGCGCGAGCAAGGCTGATGGAACGATCCTCGCCGCGCCTAGCACTCCGATGCGTACCTGACTCATGATCTGCTGCCTTTCAAGAAAAAGGGCCAGCGCTACAAACGCTATTCAAACGCAAGCAGCACCTTGCCAAAGGGCCGATCTTCTTTAGAATAGCGCTGGGCTTCTGCTGCCTCGCTCACCGGGAAGGCCCGATCAACAAGGGGATGAATGCGGCCTTCCTCCCAGAGATGCACCACGCGCTCAAGCGCGGACTTGCGCACCTCCGGCGATTCAAAGATCACGTTCAAGGGGCGCATGCTTTTCCTGGGACCAACCAGATCGAAGATGACAAAGGAAACCTGCAAGCCTGCCGAGCCGCCCATAATGACGATGGTTCTCCCTGGTTTAAGCGCGGCAATCGTATCGGGCATATAGGGTCCGCCCAGAATATCGAGCGCCACATCCACGCCCGCGCCTTCGGTCAGGCGTTTGGCCCCATCGCGCAGCGACTCCTGGGAGAGATCGATGACCTTGCTATAGCCGAGCGCACGCGCTTTCTCGGCCTTGGCCGAAGAGCCGGCGGTGGTAACGGGTTCCGGGGCGCCATATGCCCTGGCAATCTGAATGGCGGCGTTGCCGACGGAACTGCCAACTGCAGGCGCCAGCACCAACTGATCGGTCCCATTGGTGGTCTGGAACCCGCCGATTTCCAACGCGATAAACGCCGACTGATAGCCGGTGCGCAGAGCCGCCGCCTCGCGCATGTCCTTGCCTGGCTGAATGGGCAGTACATCTTGTGGGGTTGCCACCACATACTCTTGCCAGGTTCCCCCGTTGGGAAGATGATAGGCTTCTCGAAAGAAGACCTGTGTTCCGACGGGATAGGTCTGCTGCTCATCGGTTGAGGCCACGATGATGCCTGATCCCTCGTTGCCAACCACCCTGGTGTTTGGTCCAAGTCCAAGCGGCGGCGGGATATTACGGAACATGCCAAAGCGCAGATTAAGGTCGCGCGGGTTGATCGCTGCGTAGGCCATCTTGATTAAGATCTGCCCTGGGGCGAGTTCAGGGACGGGGATGTCGGTCACCAGTGATGGGCCACCATAGTCTTCAAAGACAACGGCTTTCATTTTCAACGACTCCTTCCTTACGGGACAACGCTCGATGCTTTATTGGCTTTGCCATCTCTGCCGGTCAGCATAGGCGTGAGCCAGTCTATCATATTGTTGGGCCAGGTGGGTGTATTGTTGGGCCAGTTGATTGTACTGCAACACAACGGTATCAAAGACCGTCCCCGTCTGAGGCCAGGAAACTGGCTGGCCGTTTGAGCGGCGTAGCGCTTCTCCCAGGTACTCGACGATCCGCTGGACCTGCTGGAGTTCAGTTTCCGTTTGCTGCAAGTGTTGCAGGCGCGCCAGCGCGTTATTCAGCAATCCGGCGACCTGCCAGAGTACGTTCTCTTGCGTGAGCGGCACCCGCGCCGAATAGTCCCCATTCGCCACGCGCATATGGGTCTCGACGATTTGCTGAATGCTCTGCTCGAGCTGCTGCTTTTGCTGAGCAACCTGCTTGCCTTGTTGTGCCAGCGAGTGTTCGAGGGAGGCGATGGTCGTGGCCCGGTCTGCGCGTTCCAGTGCTTTTTTTGCGCTGCGCACCCAGAGGTAGGTGACAAAGGCGACGCCGATCTGGATGGCGACTGGCCGTACAATAGCATCCACCGCATTCGATTTCTGAAGGACTGTAACCAGATCAGGAGCGGGAATTAGGAAGATCGTGCCCACAATAAAGGCAATATTTATCACAGCAACGATAAAAACGGTAGCTTCAGGAAGCAGAGAGGCGGCAAATAAATCCCCAAAGACCAGCAGGTCAAAGAACGGCAGCGCAAATACGGATACTCCGCCAGGGTAGGTTAAGATGAGGGAGAAGAGCGAGATCTCCAGAAACGCAATGGTGAAGATGCCTGAAATAATCACCCGCCCACGCCGGTTCAGCCACCCGGCAAAGAGCAGCACCGGAATAAAAAGGCCGGTGTTCAAGATCACGAAATGATTGACGAATACGCCAACCGTCAGGACGACGAAAACATCAATTAAGATTTGGATAAACAAGATTGTGGCAATCAGCCGGCCACGCCGGTGTGCTTCGCGCTGCTTCAGGTTGGAGGTGGGCGGTGGCTCAGGTGGTGCTGCCAGGCGATACCACCACTCCAGCGGGCTTGAGCGCTCAGGAGCCAGTGGGCTGCGCTCGATAAGGTCTACCAGCGAGGGATCTGCTTTCCCTCTGAAGGGCTGCGATGGGGATGTCCGGGTCTGCATACAACTTTCCTTCCTTACAAGCAAGTATTACTCATCCATGCTAATCAACCCCATACCTTGTAACTCGCGGAGTACGGCTCGCAGCCGCTCAAGCTCGGTGGGGGGAACTGCAAGGAGCGTGGCGATTTCGTGAGTCGTGCGTCTTCCATCGACCAACCCCAGCACCCGTCGCTGGATGCGATTGCAGGCCACGAGGCTCTCTGGTCTGAGCGGTTCTCTTCGTCGGGGAATGGATGAGAGGGTTCCGGTTGTGGGTTTGGTGGGCAACTGCGCCGCAGGTGTCAGCCCTGGCTCCCAGAGCCAGTCAATTGTGCCCAGCCCTGTCAGCAAATTGAGGACTTGTGCCCCCTGGGCAACCAATACGCCCCGGCGGGTCTCCAGTGAACATGAGGCAACTTTTCCATCGAAGAGGACGATGCTCACCTGGCAAGGTTCTCTTGTGCCAGGAAGCTCTTGCAGTAGTGCTTGCAGCCGACCACTTTGTCCTTGCAAGATATAGAGGATCGTTGCCAAGTCAAGCGGATAAGATTGCATCCATTGCTACCTTCCTGGTCCCTGGCTATTCCAAAATGATCAATAGCACTTGCTGCGCGAAACGGAATAGCCTGGCTGCCACAACGAGCATATACTATATTCAGCTTTTGAGCATGTCAAGCAAATCTGTGTAAAAATAATAGAATTTCCTATCCTTGCATTTGGGGCAAATCGGTGGTATCATACGGGCAAAATAGAATAGTATGCGCGATGAACAGGAACACAGATGCCAGATGGGAACCGTCCCAGAGAGCGGGGGCTGGTGGGAGCCTCGCGCGATTCCCGGCATCGATTCACCTGGGAGCTGCACGCTGAACCCGGCGCTGCCGGCAGTAGGCTCCGCTGGCCCTCTCACCATTATCCGAGAGACAGATACGCTGCCGCGTTTCAGTTGTCTGCGCCCAGCGTCGTCTGAATGAGCGAGCAGCCATGCGCTGCTAAGTTGGGTGGCACCGCGAGTTGACCCCTCGTCCCAAGGTTGGACGAGGGGTTTTTGTTTGGGCTGCATGATCGTTGATTATCAAGTGAGGAGTGAGACATGAGCGCCATCTTGCAAGAGTTGGAGCAACTGCGCCGGGAGGCGCGAGAAAGCCTGGCGCTGGCGCAGACCGGCGAGGCGACGAGAACCTGGCATGGCGAGTATCTGGGGCGCAAGGGTCTGCTGACGGCCCTGCTGCGCACGCTGGGCAGCCTGCCCGCCGAAGAGCGCGCAGAGGTGGGTAAGGCGGCCAATGAGGTCAAAGTCGCGCTGGAGATGGCCCTGGAGGAGCGCCAGACCGCGATTGAGCAGGCTGAACTGGAGGCTGCGCTGAATGCCGAAGCCGTCGATGTGACTTTGCCGGGCCGCCGGCCAGATGTGGGCAAGCTGCATCCCATCAGCCAGACCTTGCGCGAAATTTATGCTATTTTCGGCTCGATGGGCTTCCAGGTGTATGACGCGCCAGACGTGGAGACGGATGAGTATAATTTCCAATTGCTCAACATTCCGCCGGGCCATCCTGCGCGCGATATGTGGGATACCTTCTACACGACCACGCCCGAATTGATTTTGCGCACCCATACCAGCCCTGGGCAAATCTGGGCCATGCGCCAGTACGCGCCGGAGCCGATCCGGGTGATCCTGCCGGGCAAGGTCTATCGCTACGAGCAGGTGACGGCGCGCTCGGAATCGATGTTCTATCAGGTGGAGGGGCTGGCCGTTGGCAAGCAGATCAGGTTCACCGATCTGAAAGGTGTGGTCGTCAATTTTGCCAATCAACTCTATGGCCCAGGGCGGCGCCTGCGCTTCCGCAAGAGTTACTTCCCGTTCACCGAGCCAAGCGTTGAAGTCGATGTAGACTGCGTGCTGTGCGGCGGCAGCGGCTGCCCGATCTGCAAGTATACCGGCTGGCTGGAGATTATGGGCGCTGGCATGGTCCATCCGATTGTGCTGCAAAATGGCGGCTACGACCCGGCGGAATACAGCGGCTTTGCTTTCGGTATGGGACCAGACCGCGTGACGCTGCTCAAGCGCGGCATCGATGACATCCGCTACTTCTATAGCAATGATGCGCGCTTCCTGGAGCGCATTGGCTAAAAAGCGCAACAAGCGGGAGCAAGGAGAGAATCAGCATGCAAGTGCCATTATCATGGTTGAAAGAATATGTAGACCTGACCATCCCTACGCGAGAATTGGCCGAGCGCATTACGCTGGCCGGGATGGAGGTCGAGGAGATCGAGGGCCAGGGCGACTGGTGGAACCCGGAGAAGATTGTTGTGGGCCGGGTCGTCTCGGTCCAGAAGCACCCCAATGCGGACCGGCTGACGCTGGTGGATGTCGAGTTCGGCGGGTCGGAGCCAGAGCAGGTCGTGACCGGCGCGCCCAATCTCTTCCAGTATAAAGACCTGCCGCCGGAGCAATTGCCGGTGCTGAAAGTCCCGTTCGCCCGCAACGGCGCCGTGTTGTTCGACGCCTACAGCGACGAGCAGCCCCGGCCCAAAAAAGAATTGAAGCCGGCCAAGATTCGCGGCGTCCTCTCGAATGGCATGGTCTGCTCGGAGCGCGAATTGGGGCTGAGCGAGGAACACGAGGGCATCCTGGTGCTGCCGGAGGACGCGCCGGTGGGCGTGCCGCTGCGCGACTACCTTGGCGATACGGTCTTTCATCTGGGACTGACGCCTGATATGGCGCGCTGCCTGAGCGTGATCGGCGTGGCCCGCGAGGTGGCCGCGCTGACCGACGCCCCGCTGCATCTGCCGCCGGACGAGTGGCAGCCATCGGGCGATGGGCAGGCGAGCGATTACGCCACTGTTGAGATTGCCAATCCTGACCTGTGCAATCGCTATATCGGCGTGCTGATTAAAGATGTGCAGATCGGCGAATCGCCCAAATGGATGCAGGAGCGGCTGCGCAAGGCCGGCATGCGTCCCATCAACAATGTGGTGGACATTACCAACTATGTGATGCTGGAATGGGGCCAGCCGCTGCATGCCTTCGACTACGATGCGCTGGTGCGGTGCGCAGAACGCCTCGGCCAGTCGAAGCCGACGGTGATTGTGCGCACCGCCCGCGCTGGCGAGAAGCTGACCACGCTGGATAG
>CAZFWN010000114.1:0-18180 GCA_964522745.1 uncultured Ktedonobacterales bacterium | reverse complement strand
CATCTGCCCCACTTCGAACAGCCACAAGCGACCTTCGACGCGCTCGACGCCTTTGTCGCGCACCGCTAGCCTCATGGAGCGGCAACACGAAATACCGATCTCTTCCGTGTTGCCGCTCCATCTCCCAAGACTGCTCCCTGGAACCACCTCGGCGGAGAAGAGACACCCTCATCATACGATTTTGGTGATCGGGGAATGTAAATGCATGACAATCAGCTTCTCTTCTCGAGAGAAGAGGCTCTTGTTCCACACATAGAGCAAGTCAAGCTATGGTGTCAGCGCCGTCAGTTGAAAAGCACCTCCGTGGTCATGTGCATAATTGGTTCACCAAGGCATCAAATCTGCCCTGGCTGCGCCCCAGTGCAACCACTCGTTCCGCGCCCATAGCGACGGCCACAGCCACCCCTGCACTGCCGAAGTGACCGGTTGCTCCGTTCACCAGCACCACCTGTCCAGACTGGACGTTTGCTGCCAGCAAACCACCGTAAGGAACCAGCAGGGTTCCCAGCCAGGTCAGTTGCACCGGGTCCATGACTTGCAAGTGTCCGAGTGGAGCGGCATTCTCAAGAGGAACGAGAACCTTCTCGGCAAATGACTCATGGCGAAATATGACCTTGCAAGTCTGGCCGATGATGCCAGTACGGCACTGGGCGATATTGAGATGGAAGAGGATGAATAGCTGGAGTTGGCAGACGAAGTATTAGGCGCTGTGCTTGATTCAGGCGATCTGTAATGCCCCGCCAGCTTCGCCAGAGGCCAGGATGTACTGGTTGAATAGTCGCGCTTAGCTACAACCAGCAATCAGCAGGATTGTGGTAATCACGGGCCATTGCCCTCCAGGGCAGCGGCAAGGTACGCTGCCGGGCGATACATGCTACCATCTTGCACGCCCGCTTCTACCCGTTCCACAAGTTGCAACAGATGTTTGCGTGGCGTGCGTTGGATGGCGCGCACAGCAGCAGCGCGTGGGTAGCCCAGCGCGCGCAAGCGTTCTAGCAGTACCAGCGCTTCAGCATCAAAGCCGGCTATTGTCCGCTCGGTGGTCTGGCGCGTCTGCACAGCTTTGACGGTTGCGGCGCGTGGGTGAGCGGCTTTGGCGGCAGCGCGACGTTTTGCAAAGGATTCATACTGCGCTCTGAGCGCGGGGAGTTGGTCGAGTATGGTGCACAGGTCAGCGAGTCGATAGAGGGACCGCTGCTCGCGTGGGCGCGTGGGGTGCGGCGCGTACTCACCAGCCTGAGGCAGCACGCCGCGCTGGCGCAGCCAGTGGGCAAATTCTTCAGCCCGTTTGCCACGTAAGGTGGTATCTTCGCAGGCAAGCACTTTCCGGGCACGCTCGGTGTCGATCAGGGTGGCCGTGTCATAGAGCAGTTTATCGCTCTGCGCAGCACGCGCAAGTTCAGTCTCGGTCTCCGTTCTCATCAGTGCCTCCTGACCCGCCGGCACATATGCTATCTCGCCTTTGTTTTTTCTGTATATTGTACTCTTGCATGCTGCTTCAGGAAAGAGCCTGGTTTTCGTCTGGTGTGTGGGGAGAACCGAGCAGGTTGAGCAAGTCCTGGAAGGCGCGAGATTGCCACTTTCTTTTCAAATAGATCGCCTGGGTATAGAGATTGCTCTCTGCTGCCAACGGTATTGCCTGCAATATGCCGTGTTCCACTTCCGCCTGGATCGTCACGCGCGGTAAGAAGGCAATGCCCAGGTCATATCGCACACATTGTTTGATCGCCTCTATACTGCCAAACTCCCCAACAATCTGGTAAGTGATACCTGCCTCCCTGAGCGCCTGGAGCAGAAAGGCGCGATAAGTACAGCCCTCTTCGGTAAGAATAAAACGAGCGTTTGTCAGGTCATGGGCGGGTACTTCTGTCATGTGAGCATATGGTGAATCTGGGTGGGCGACAATGGCAAACTCTTCTTTTCGCACCAGAAGAGAGGCGAGGTCCGAGTCAGAGGAGACAACATCCAGCACCAGTCCAAGGTCGCAGTGTCCATCTTTCACCGCTTGCACAATTGAGATTTCATTGCCGGACTGGAGCGCTATAGTAATCTTGGGGTACGTCTGACGAAACGACTGAAGGACAGGTGGAAGATAAAAAGCGGCCAGTGTTTCGATGGTGCCTATGGTGATCGTGCCCATTTCCTGCTGCGAGAGGATGGCTTTTGCCTCCAGATGCAATTCCAGCATTTGCTGCGCATAGTGCAAGAGCATTTCCCCTGCCTGCGTTGGTCGCATCCTTCTGCCGTAGCGCTCAAACAGCACGACTCCATATTGCTCTTCTAACTTCTGGATTTGCGCGGTTACGCTCGACTGCGCATATCCTAATACCTCAGCCGCCTGGGTCAGACTCCCCCACTTTGCAACTTCACAAAGCGTGCGCAGATAGATAAAATCCATTGCCCGCCTCCATCGAAATCATTGATACTTTCCCCAAATAAGTATAGATACCTCTGATGCAAAAGTCTATGGTAGAGTAGGGCCATTCCAGAGGCCTGGAAAAAAGAACACAATTGTTCAAACAAGCAAAAGGAGCAGAGACATGCAAGCCACTCAATCACATTTTTCGCTTGTCTTAGAAACGCCGGCAGCGAAGCCAGAGGATGCCCAACATCACTTTCTCGCCAAACTTTCTGTAGAAACGGACGTTGCTGATGTTCGGCTTGATTTGCAGCGTGGACAGCATGGGTTTGTCCTGATTGACGCCCGCAGCGCTCAGGATTACGAGGAGTGTCACATCCCAGGGGCCATCAGCCTGCCTTATCGCCAGATCAGCACCGAGTCAACGGCTCATCTCTCAAAAGAACAGCCTCTTGTTGTGTATTGCTGGTCGCCTGGGTGTAATTCCGCGACCAAAGCGGCAGCGAGGCTGGGCGCGTTGGGTTTCCAGGTGAAGGAGATGATCGGAGGCATTGAATACTGGCGACGGGAGGGAGGCACAGTTGAGGGAACGCTCGGCGAGCGCGCCCCGCTCATTCGCTAGCGACAGCTATAACGGGCCTACCCTTTTTCATGCCTCATCTGGCGCGCTTTTTGCATATTCGGCAGGGCAATGAGTGGCGATTAATTCGGAGCGGAAACGCCGGAGGCATAAGAGATGCGCCTGGCCTGTATAGGTTCACGCGAGATTCCAGATGAAGCTGCCGATGCCTGCCGCGAGATCGGCATGGAACTGGCGCGGGCGGGTTACACAATCGTAACCGGCGCGACGCCGGGCACGCCGGGGCAGGACGAGTGGGCCAATTGGGCCGATGGCGCCTTTGCCACCGGCGCCTATCATGCCGATCCGACCAGCCTGCTCCTCTGCCTCCCCTGGCAGCGTTTCCCTCGCGGCAGTGGCAGTCTGCTAGATGGCGTCACGGTGGAGTATCCCGATAGCCATCCCGAATGGCTAGAAGCTGCCGCCCGCTATTGGGATGAGGTGCGCGCTGGGGCATCTGGCCCCTGGTCGCTGGTGCCTCGCGCGTTCCGGCTGCGCCACGCGCGCAATGTAGGCATCGTTCTCCAGTCGCGGCTGGTCTTGGCCTGGCCGCATGCTGAGGCCAAGGGCACCCGCTCTGCGATGGGCTTTGCTGAATGGCGCAAGGTGTCAGTCATCGATCTTTCGCTGACGCCCTGGCATGATGTGCTGCTGGCCTTGCTGGCTCAGGCACGAGCAGGGTTGCTTCATCAATAGAGCAACTGAGCATGGTCAATAGCAGGGATGACCTGATTGATGGCATTCCGAGGCACGGGCAGATATAATCAGAAGATGAGTGTGCCCTGTTCCTTTTTGTATGAGCGCTTCAGTAATAGGCAGGATCATGAATACTCCATCTTCTAAGAAGAAGCGTGTGCTGCTGCTCTATTCGCCCTCTTCGTATCGAGCTGGCCCTTTTCTAGAGGCGGCCAGGAAGCTCGGTCTGGAGGTGGTTGCCGGCGTGGATATGCCAGAGGCGCTGGCAGAATACTGGCATGTGCCGCTGGGGCTGGATTTCACTGATCTAGAGCAGGCTACGCGCACGATAGTTGATTACGCGGCCAAAGAGCCGATTCAGGCCATTGTTGCCGTTGATGATGGCGCGACGTTGCTAGCGGCGCGGGCCTGTGAGGCACTGGGACTGCCGCATAACTCGCCAGACGCGGCGCTGGCGGCGCGTGATAAATATGTGATGCGCGGTTTGCTGGCGGCGGGTGATGTCCAGGTGCCAGAGTTTCGCCGCTTTTCGGCGGCGGATGATCCTGCCTGGGTGGCTGAGCAGGTCGCCTATCCCTGCGTGGTCAAGCCGCTGCGCCTGTCGGGGAGTCGCGGCGTCATTCGCGCTGACAACCCCGCCGAGTTGATAGCCGCTTTTACCCGCACGCGCCGCATGTTGCTGGCCGACGGCAATCCACCAGAAGCGACCTTTCTGCTGGTGGAGCAGTTTATCCCCGGCTTTGAGGTGGCGCTGGAGGGTCTGCTGACCGATCAGCGCTTGAACGTGCTGGCGCTGTTTGATAAGCCTGATCCGCTGGATGGCCCATTCTTCGAGGAGACGATCTATGTGACGCCCTCGCGGCTGCCCGCAGCGACGCAGACGGCCATTGCCGAATGCACAGAAAAAGCAGCGGCGGCGCTGGGCTTGCGCGAAGGGCCGGTGCATGCTGAATTGCGCGTCAACGAGGCTGGACCCTGGATCGTTGAGATTGCCGGGCGCTCAATTGGTGGCCTTTGCTCGACGATCTTGCAATTTGGGGTGGATATGTGCCTGGAAGAACTCATTCTGCGTCAGGCAATGGGGCTGGAGGTTGGCTCGGTTGAGCGCGAGCGGCAGGCCGTCGGGGTGATGATGATCCCCATTCCTGACGCCGGCATGCTGCGCGCAGTGCATGGTGTCGAACAGGCCCAGGCGGTGCCTGGCATTGTTGGTGTAGAAATTACGGCCAAGCTGTATAACCAGATCGTGCCGTTGCCGGAGGGCGACAGCTATCTGGGCTTTATTTTTGCGCGCGGCGATGATCCGGCCCAGGTAGAGGAGGCGCTGCGCCTGGCCCATAGCAAGCTCAGCTTCGACATCAAGCCGCTGTTGGCGGCGCTGCCGATGAGCCACCGGCAGCGCCAGGGGGAGTAGCCCATTCTTAGCAGGAGGCAGGTATAGAGGATGTCTCTCCTACGCTTCAAGTTCGGTTGACGCCACCAGTGCCTCTTCAGCGTCAGTCGCAAAAAAGGCGGCGGAGGGAAGCGTCGGAACAAGCCTTGCGACCAACGGCTCATCGACTATCACCTTGGCGGCTTCAAGCACAGAGAAGACCGCGCCAACGATAGGCTCGAAGCGACAGCGCATCGGGCGCACGCCTGGCGAGGCACTTCTGACGACATCGATGATGGTATCTGGCAGCAGCGAGGAAGGATGCCGGAAAACGCCTCCTGCAAGCGCCAGCGCAAATCCCGTGTTCTCAATGCCAACGCGCCGGGCCGCAGCCAGCGCAAAATTGCCAATCGCTCTTCCATAGCCTGTTACAATACGCCGGGCTGCATCGTCGCCTGCCTGCGCCTCGTCCAGCAGGATAGGCGTCAGGCGGTCCAGTCCACGATGTGGCCTGCTCGCCCTGCTGGTGAAGAGATGCAGCACCTCTTCAACCGAAGAGGCATGCAGGAAATCCAATACTCGTCTGGTCAGCGTTGTCGGCGAATCGATGCCCAACTCGGCGCGGCACAGAGCAAACAGTGTTTCCTCGCCTAAATCGCCGCTGCCCTGCACCTGATCCTGCCAACGGCTGCTATGCCAGATGCGGCCATCTGGCGCGCGCGCGCCAATGGCTCCTCCAGTGCCGCAGATCACCGAGACGCCGGTAGCGCTGCTGACTTTGTCATGCAGCACGCCTAGCGCGTCATTTTGCACAATGATGTGCTGGCCGAACCCACGCGATTGCATCGCAGCCTCGATCAAAGCCTGGTCTTCGGGCCAATCTACGCCGGCCATATTGAACACTCCGGCAACCAGATCAGTGGCTTCGACGCCTGCCGCGTCGAGCGCGCTTGTTACGGCTTCTGCTATATTTGCCAGCGCCGCCTCCTCGGAGGAATCGGTCTCTCCGTGAGCGTTGTAGATGTCCCCACACCCACTACGTCCGGCTCCCAGAATCCTTCCATCGAGGGCCGCAACCAGGGCCAGCGTTTTGGTATTTCCTCCATCAACACCCAGCACACATTGCATGCTTCTTCTCCAGTTTCACCTGAGATGATCTCCAGTCAGGAATGAAGGGGCTTTGCTCATATCTGATCAATGCAACAGGCGCTCAGGCAAATAGTGACGATGGGCTGCTGCCATTTCATCGTACAGGGTCTCGGCGGTGGACAACGAAAGGACAAGTGGATGGCTTGCCAGCGCGCGGATAGCATCCGCGCGGCTGCCGCTCCAGGCAGCCTCGGCAGTCAGGGCTTGATACTCACCGAGCATCTTCACCAGGCCGACCAGATGGCGTGGCATATGGCCCTGAGCGAGCGGAGTGGCCCCATACCGATCTACCAGGCCGGGAACTTCGACCACCAGATCATCAGGGAAATCGGCGATAGCTCCCTGATTTGGGACGTTGACATACCAGACCTCCTGGCGCTGATTATAGATGGCATCCATGACATCAATCGCCAGTTCCAATTCGTGAATGCCACCACGCGAGCGGTTCGGATCAAGCTGTGGATTCTCCAGAGCCGCCTGCTCGCGGTAATGGGTCCAGTAGTCTGGCGCCTTCGCCATAATATCCTGGGCGCGTGTCGTGGGTTTGGCGCGCAGTTCGGCCAGCACCTCATCCTTAAAGTAGTAATACTGGAAATAGTGATTGGGCAGGGATTCCATCCGGCAGGCCAGGTCAATCATGCGCAGATCATAGGCAGGGGTATTGGGGGTGCGCAGCAGCCGCTCGCGTCCCTCGCGCAAGAGCGGGATAAAATCTTGTCCATCGTAGAGATGGCGCACCGACCAGGAGCCATGATTCAGCCCGATAGAGACGGCATCCAGCTTGTCGGGGTCCAGGCCGATCATTTCAGGATAGTCGCGGTTGCTGGAAATCGGCCCCTCGCAGAGCGAGATGGTGGGGATAGTAGAATGATGGGTCACTGCCTCCGAAACAATATTGATCGGGTTGGTGTAGTTGAAGAGCCGCGCCCTGGGGCAGATCGCTTCCATATCTTCCACGATGCTTTGCATGACATGGATGGAGCGCAAGGCCATGAAGAAGCCGCCTGGCCCCTGGGTCTCCTGGCCTAGCACACCATGCTTGAGAGGAATGCTCTCATCTAGATAGCGCGCTTCAAAGCCACCGGGCCGGAAGCTGGTCAGCACGGCATCGCAGTCGCGCAGTCCGTCCTGACGGTTGGTGGTCGTGGTGATGGTGAGATCAAGTCCCCGGCTGCGCGCCATCTTGCGGGCCAGGGTTTGTACCAACTCCAGGCGTTCAGGATCAAGGTCGATCAATACGACCTCGGAGCCATTGAAATTTTCGCCCTGGTGGATAAATGAGGCCATCGTACCGGCTGCGCGCGTGCTGCCGCCGCCGATATAGGCCAATTTGATGCGTGCCATAATTACTCCTCGTATGTATTGGGGTCTGAAGGAACGGCGGTTGAGGTGCGGCCATTGAGCGGCGCGGTCCCTGTTGTCGATGTCTCCCCATCGCTGTAAAGAAAGCAGTGCGTCCAGTGTCCGCCCTCAAAGTTCGTGCGATCAGGGAAACGCTCGCGGCAGACTGGCATGGCATAAGGGCAGCGTGGATGAAAGCGACACCCGCTGGGTGGGTTGATGAGGCTGGGGATTTCTCCTCGCGCCGGCAGGTCGCGCTTCTTGCGCTCTTCTGCTTCTTCATCATCAGGGTCGGGCGCAGCAGAGATCAACAGTTGCGTATACGGGTGCTTGGGTCGCTGAATCACTTCCTCGCTTGGTCCGCCCTCCACCGTTTGCCCGGCATACATCACCAGCGTGTCCTCGGCAAAATAGCGGGCGCTGGCAATATCATGGGTAATAAAGAGCAGGGCAAGCTGCTCTTCTTCTTTCAATCGCAACAGCAGGTTCAGAATATCCAGGCGGATCGAGACATCCAGCATGGAGACCGGCTCGTCGGCAAGCAAGACCGCTGGCCGCGCGGCCAGTGCCTGTGCAATGGCGACGCGCTGCCGCTGCCCCCCGCTCAGTTGATGCGGAAGCTTTTGGATAAATTGCTCGGCTGGGCTTAAACTCACCCGGTTCAGCAGCGCCAGGATTTGCTCCGTTTCATCCCGCTTGTTGCGGACGAGCTTATGGAGCCTCAGCGGGCGGCTCAAGTGGTAGCGCACGTTATGCACCGGATTGAGCGATGAGAAGGGGTCTTGAAAGACCATCTGTACATGGCGGCGATAGGCACGCAGGGCAGCGCCCCTGCCGGGCTTTACTGGCTCCCCACGAAAGGCGATCACGCCCGATGTCGGCTCATAGAGCCGAGCGAGCAAACGAGCAATCGTGCTTTTGCCGCTGCCGCTTTCTCCGACCAGCGCCAGCGCCCGCCCCGGATACAGCGCCAGCGAGGTGTCTTCGACAGCATGCACCACCCGTCGCTCGCCAAAGAGCTTGATCTGCCGCAACGGAAAATATTTGCGCAGATGTCTGGCCTCCAGAACAGGAGGCACCGACATTGACGCGCTATCAGCGCTCGTGGAGATTGACTCTGCCTCTAAGTCTTCGGTGTTCATGGCGCCTCCCTCATCCACGCCTGGCCGCATATGCGGCCTCATAGCTTTCTGCAAAATCAGCTTTGGTGGGTAATCGCGCTGCAACACGCGAAGGATGATAGAGATGGCAGGCAACAAGCTGATTGGGCGTCTCATCTGCCGACGATTGCAGCGATGGGTTAGCCTCTGAACACCAACCCGTTGCCATTGGGCAGCGTGGATGAAAGGCACACCCAGGCGGGATCGCCCGCAAATCGGGGGGCGAGCCAGGGATGCCGGTCATTCTGTGGCGTGGCCCATGCAAGGATGGGAACGAGTGCAGCATCCCATAGCTGTACGGATGACGCGGCTGGCGCCGCACCTCGCGGCAGGTGGCTGTCTCAACGATGCGTCCCGCATACATAATGGCAATCTTATCGGCAAGCTCCAGGAGCAGCGAGAGATCATGCGTGATGAAGATCACTGAGAAGTTCAGGCGCTCCCGCAGCCGAATGAGTTCGGTCAATATCTCACGCTGCACCACCACATCGAGCGCCGTCGTCGGTTCATCCATGATGATAATTTCTGGAGAGAGCGCCAGAGCGATGGCAATAATGCTGCGCTGGCGCATACCTCCACTCAGTTCATGTGGGTAGCTGCGCAGACGATCAGGCGCAATGCCAACAAGGCGCAGCAGTTCAAGAGCGCGTGCGTGCCGCTCGCTTTTGCTCATCTCAGGTCGGTGATAGCGCAGCACATCATCAATCTGCGTGCTGAGCCTGAGTACCGGATTGAGCGCGTTCATGGCGCTCTGGAAAACGATAGCGAGCGTACTCCACCGGAAGACGCGCAGTTGCGCCGGGGTCAGTTGAAGGACATCGACGGGCTGGCCTGGCAATGCAGCCATATCAGCCTGCGACCCCTTACGCGAGCCGCTCTCTTGCGGAGAGGCATGAGGAGGATAGTACAGAATTTCTCCGCCGGTGATCGCCGCCGGTGGACGCAGCAGGCGGGTAATGGCATAGCCCAGCGTTGTCTTGCCGCTGCCGCTCTCGCCGGCCAGGCCAAGGATTTGCCCGCGCTCCAGCGAGATGCTCACGTCGGTGAGCGCGTGGACGGTGCCGCTGGCGGCATAATACTCGACGCTGAGATTCCTGACCTCCAGCAAGGTTTTAGAAGTCCACGAGGCTGAAGCCGGCTGCTCTGCCACCATTATGCCACCTCCTCTTTGAGAGGTTCGAGCGGTTCGCCTCCTCCAAGTTTCAGGATACCCTGGCGCAGCTTCAATTTGGGGGCAGACTCTTTCCGCAAGCGGGGATTGGCTACTTCATCGATGCCGAAGTTCAACATCGCAAGACCGGCACCTAGCAGCGCAATACATAACCCTGGCGGCAGGAACCACCACCACGCGCCTTGTAGCAGCGCGCTACCATTTTGCGCAAAAAAGAGCATTGTTCCCCAGCTAATACCATTCAGGTTGCCTAGTCCGATATATTCCAGACCTGTCTCGGCCAGGATGGCATAAATAATCGTACTCAGGAGTTCCGCCGCAATCAGAGCAATTTCATTGGGTAAGATCTCGAAGAAGATCATCCGCAGTGAACTCTCCCCCCTTGCCCGCGCGGCCTCTATATAGTCCCGGTTGCACATCGAGAGCGTCTGTGCCCGCAATACCCTTGCCCCCCAGGACCAGCCAGTGACGACGATGACGATACCCAGTGTCAACGTCCCATTGAATGGAAGGTAAACGGCCAGCAAGATGGCGAGTGGCAGCGCCGGAAGAACCAGAAACACATTGGTAGCCAGTTGTAATACCTCATCGAGCATGCCTCCATAGTAACCGGAGATCAAGCCGACAGCGACCGAGATGATGGTCGTTATTCCTCCCGCGATGAAGCCTAACGCAATGGAGGCTCGTGCGCCAACGACAAGCTGAGCGAAGACATCCTGTCCACTCAGATTGGTGCCTAGCCAATGGGCAGGTGATGGTGGGTCCAAAATAACGCCGTTGAAAGCAGTCGGGTCTTGTGGCGCAACTGCCGGCCCAAACAGCGCGACCAGCAGAAAAAACCCGACGATAGCAACCCCAAACGTTACCTTGCGGTTGAGTGTTACAAGGCGCCATAAGGTACGCAGCGTTCCCATAAAGGGTGAAGATGTCTGCATCATAACTCTCCCTTAATGGCGTACTCGCGGATCAAGTACGACGTAGAGCAGATCGGACAGGAAGTTTGCTGCTAGCACAGCAACCGCGATAATCAAGAAGAGACCCTGGATGAGGGCATAATCCTTATTATCGACAGCTTGTAGGAACGCATAGCCGATACCAGGATAGTTAAAAACAATCTCCGTAAGCAATGCGCCACTTACGACAAAGCCAAGCGAGAGGGCAAAGCTTGTGATATTTGGTAAGATTGCATTGCGCGCCGCATAGATAAACATGATTCTTTGTTCTGGCAGCCCCTTCGCTTCGGCCATCAAAACATAATCTTCAGAGAGGGTTGTGATCATCATATTACGCATTCCGAGCAACCACCCGGCAATAGAGCCAATGATGATGGTCACGGCTGGTAAGATCGCATGTACAATGGCGCTGAGTATAAAGTCCAGGTTCCAGCCGGGAACGGTGTTAT
Organism: uncultured Ktedonobacterales bacterium; assembly: GCA_964522745.1. Taxonomy (GTDB): domain Bacteria; phylum Chloroflexota; class Ktedonobacteria; order Ktedonobacterales; family DATBGS01; genus DATBHW01. The sequence goes on along the minus strand of CAZFWN010000114.1, from coordinate 6,911 downwards.
TGATGTCATAGCCTCCGTTGATGGGGAACCAATTAAGGACAAAACCAAAGACATAGAGGACAATCAGCGCCAACCAGAAATAGGGAATAGCGGAGAGAAACGTAAATACCGGCGGAAAGATCGTATCCAGACCGGAGCCACGACGCCAGGCAACGATAACACCAAGCAACGTTCCGACGACAAAGCTAATGATCAACGTGACGCCCACCAGCATCAGTGTCCAGGGGAGATCCTGAGCAATAATCGTGGAGACGGGTGTTGGCAAATAGGTAATTGAGACTCCCAGATCCCCATGTGCCAGGCTGTTGAGATACTGGACATATTGTGTCCACAAAGAATCATGGTTATTCACCCCAAGCAAAATCTCAAGCGCACGAATCGTCTGAGGAGATACTCTTCCGTGAATACGCCCTATGAGTGCCTGGACAGGATTTCCTGGGGAGAGACGTGGTAAGAGAAAATTAAGTGTCACCGAGACCCAGAGCGCGACCACATAAAAAAGAACACGGCGTAGCAGGTGGCGCATCCTATCCCTCCTTATCGAAGTGGTGAGCGAGGGGGATAATCAGTCGTATCATCCCCCTCTGTGTATAACGAGGGTATAACGAGGGTAAATTGGTTGCTACGCAGCCGGTTGCAGGTGCAGCAGGACAATCTCAACGTCTGGATATTGGTACGGGGAAGGCACAGCATACGTATGCTGCGGGTCGGGCCATCCGGTAAAGTTGGTACTGTTAAACTCATACCAGTATGGCTCATTGGTCAGCGGAATGGCTGGCAGTTGATCAACCATGATCTTTTCAATCCCAGACATCGCTTGCTGCTGGGCCGCAGGATCGGTTGAAGTTGCAAATTGATTCAGCAGTTGATCGGTAGTTGGATCAATCCAGCGTTCGTAGTCACCACTGGCTGCCTGTCCAATATCCGCCGAGTTTGTGCTGAGCAAGAGGTTGGCGTAAATGAAGTAGGGTGATGGTCCAGCAGTGGTTCCCTGCATGGTGATGTCGTAGTTGCCGTTCTGGTAATCGGTAGTCCAGACATCGATAGCAACTGTTTTCACGTTGAGTTCGATGCCGATGGCTTTGAGGTCGTTTGCTAGAACTGGTGCGCCGGCGACCCAATCCGTGTAGCCGGACGGTATCTCAAAGGAGAACGACAGCTTGTGACCCGCCGAATCAGCATAGATGCCATCGGAACCTTTGTGGAAGCCTGCGCCCTCAAGCAACTGGGTCGCCTTGTTGATATCCACTGAGAACTTGAGGTCTTTGTAGGCAGGGTCCAGCCATTTCTGGTCTTCCGGCAGCAGCCCAGTGGGGCTGGCTGGAGACTCGTAGCCACTCTCGGCAATCTTGGACCACTGCGCGCGGTCAATAGCCAGGCTAATCGCTTGTCGGACAGCAAGCTGGTCGAAAGGCGCCTTTTTCAGATTCACGAGAATCGACAAAACGTCGCTTGGCGGGAACCAGTAATGGTTATGGGTGGAGTCTCGCTTCACAAAAGTGTTTTGGAGATTGGGAGCGAAGATACTGTTCCAGTCAACCTTCCCCGCGTCCATCTCCAGTTCTGCTGTTGTATTGTCCTTGTACGCTGGAAAGCGGATCTCCTGGACTTTCGGCAAGCCTGGCTGCCAGTAATTGGGGTTGGCCTTCATCTTGACCAGTTGCGGTGTGAACGATTCGAGCGTATACGGCCCGGTGCCTACAGGATTGGTATCATCGAATTTGGTGGGGTCTGCGACAGTGGACCAGATGTGTTTGGGCACGATCCAGGTTTGGCCGCCTACAAAGTACAGGGCAGGATCATAGGGGGAAGCTAACGTGACGACAACCGTGTTTGGATCGGGCGCGCTGACATCGCTGAGCATCGGTATCGACCATAAGCCGTTTATATCCAGTGCTGGATACTGCTTGAGCAGGTTGAATGAAAACACGACGTCATCGCTGGTGAATGGCTGGCCGTCTGACCATTTCACGCCCTGGCGGATAGTGAACGTGATCTTCAAGCCATCGCTGGAGCGGGTAGAGCTTGAGGCCAGCATGGGGGTGATCTTGTTGTCGAACCGATTCATAAAGAACAGGGTCTCGTAGATGGTGCCTTCCGATGAAGCAATGGCGGCAGATGTGGCGTCAAAATACGGACTGAAGTTGTCCGTCCAGGTGTCGCTCTGGTTCGCTACAATCGTCAGGTAGTTGCGAGTTGGTCCCTTGTTCGTTGTGCCGCCACAGGCAGCCAGCAGCGTGGAGAGGATTGCCAGCAGGGATATGAACACCAGTCCCTTTGAAAGGTGTCGAACCGAATGTGGATGATACATCACTGAGTGCCTCCCATCAATACGTTATTCGGACTCGAGGGGGATGTGATAGCTTGCTCCACAGGATTCACGAACGATCAAGCTGGTCGGAAGTTCGATACGAATATGGTGCGAGGTGGCTGCCTGCCCATTGGCCTCTCCCGGTCTTGCCTTGGTCCACAGAGCATGGTGCTGCGCGGCAGGTTCCTCGGAGGCAGAGACCAGCGATAGCAAGAGTTCAATGCCATGCTGCCCCATCTCAAACGATGGCTGTCTGATAGTAGTCAACGGTGGCCGAACATGCGCGGAAGGGGCATCGTCATCAAAGCCAACGAGCGCCACATCTCTAGGCACTGAAAGGCCATGCTCGTCAGCAGCTACCAGGACGCCATACGCCATTTGATCGGTGGCGGCAAAGACAGCAGTGGGTCGCTTCTCCGGCGGGAGGGCAAATAATGTCTTGGCGCAGGCCCGCCCGGAGGGTGGCAAGAAATCGCCCCTGAGTATCAGATCAGGATCAGGAGTAATGCCTGCTTCTTGAAGTGCGCGTAGATAGCCGGCATGCCGGTCATGCGAGGCCAGATACTCGGCTGGTCCCTGAATATGCGCAATGCGTTGATGTCCAAGCTGGATGAGGTGCTGCACAGCCATATAGGCGCCGGTGACGTTATCGGCCCGCACCCAGGGTGTGACCTGCTCCGATTGGTCATCAATGATAACGACAGGGAGCTTTTGCTGGTACAACTGCGTCAATTGTGCTGAAAGACGCCCAGGGAAAACCGCCAGAATGCCGGCGGTTAGTTGAGTTGCCAGAACGCGATTAATGATGATGCTGTGGTCTCGGCTGAGGTCTTCATCGTTAAAACTGTACAAGACCAGTTCATACGGGGTGTTGTTAATGACCTCTGCAATCCCTCGCATCAACTCTGGGATAATCGGCCAGGTAAACGTAGGAACGAGCATCCCGATCAGGCGGCTGTGGCCGCCGGCCAGACCGGCAGCAGTGATACTGGGGACAAATCCTTGCTCTTCAATAATACGCTGGACACGTTCCCGTGTCTCTGGATCAACCTCTCCTTTCTGATTTAATACACGCGAGACGGTTGTGCGAGAGACGCCCGCCAGGCGAGCAATATCAAGAATGGTGACTTTCTTTGGCATAGCGCCCCTTTTGGCTGCAACGGTGCCCATTGTGATTGTGAACGATTCCGGGATCAATCCCGGAATCGTTCACGGAATCGCTCACAACAAGTATACCTAAAATTCTGCGAAAGTCAAGAGGATCGTTTGCCAAAGTTGGGTGTATTGGTTTTCGTAACGTTTTTCGTAACGTTTGGCGGACGCAGCGCCGTTATAATGAAGCCAGGAATCATTCAATAACCCTATATTAATGCTCCAGGTACAGGTGGGATGATAGACAGGAGGCAAGCGTAACGTATGGCGAACTTGTTACATGCCTTGCGAAAAAAGCGAGCTGGGGAAGCTGGGAATGCTCTGGCACTGCTCCAGGTACAGACGGTTGATCCGGCTCAGACATCGATCTCAGGTGAGGCAAACACCCAGAGCGTATCAACACAAGCAGCAGGTAAAATCTTTGCGGCTCATCTGCCCGCTTCCCCCGCGTTTGAGATCATGCCCAATGATCCCATCATTGCCTATTTCCTGAGCGTGCCTGGGGTGGTTGAGATCGAGAAGCTGCACCTGGATTCACCGGCATTGCGCGCGCTCAAGCAGGCTGGGGTCAAGCTGGCGATCCCGCTCATCAGCCAGGGTGATCTGGTGGGTATCCTCAATCTGGGGCAGCGTCTCTCCGAGCAGGACTATTCAACCTATGACCGCAAACTTCTGAGCGATCTGGCAACTCAGGCTGCGCCGGCTGTCCGAGTGGCGCAACTGGTCCGAGAACAACAGGCAGCAATTCAGGAGCGCGAACGCATTCAGCAGGAATTGGCGGTGGCCCGGCTGATTCAGCAAACGCTGCTGCCCAAGGAGTTACCGCAGTTTCCGGGCTGGCATCTGGCCGCCTACTATCAGCCGGCGCGTGCCGTCGGTGGCGACTTTTATGACTTTCTCCGTTTTGAAGATGGACGTTTGGGGCTGGTGATTGGCGACGTCACAGATAAGGGCGTGCCAGCGGCAATGGTGATGGCAGCCACGCGCACGATGCTGCGCGCTTCGGCAATACGTCTGATTGCGCCGGGAGCCGTGCTGGAACGGGTCAACGATGTCCTCTTTGACGACATCCCCCCCAAGATGTTCGTAACCTGCCTGTATGCTGTGCTTGACCCGGCGACTGGCCGACTCGTCTACGCCAATGCCGGCCATGATCTCCCTTACCGGCGGAGTCACGGCGGGGTCTCGGAGCTGCGTGCTACCGGCATGCCGCTGGGGCTGATGCCGGGGATGGCCTATGAGGAGAAAGAAACCATTCTTGAGCCAGGCGAGACGATCTTATTCTATAGTGATGGACTGGCTGAGGCCCACAACCCGAAGCGCGAGATGTTGGGCTTCCCACGTGTGATGGGGTTGCTGGCTGAGCATGCTGGCAAGGGCGAACTCATTGATTTTCTCCTGGCACAGCTTACGACCTTCACTGGTCCTGGCTGGGAACAGGAAGACGATGTAACATTGGTGACGCTGCAACGGGCGAGTGTACCGGCAGCGGTAGTAACAGTAAACCTTACACAGACGGTATCTGGCATGGAAAACGACGCCTGGAGGCAGCTTACTAAACTGAATATTCCCAGCGAGCCAGGCAATGAGCGTCTGGCAATGGAGCAGGTAGAGCAGGCGGTAGCCGGTCTGGGGCTTTCTTCTCGGCGGCTGGAAAGCCTCAAAACGGCGGTGGCCGAGGCGACCATGAATGCTATGGAGCATGGCAATCAGTACCAGCCCGATAAGCCCGTTGTTATTGAAGTGCTGGCCTCGGAGACGATGGTTGATGTGCGTATCACCGATGAGGGCGGCGCGCAGCTTATCCCCGAAGCGGAAACGCCCGATCTGGAAGCGAAGCTGGCAGAATTGCAAACTCCACGCGGCTGGGGTCTCTTCCTGATTAAAAATCTGGTAGATGAGATGCGTGTCACGAGTGACGCCACGCATCATACCATCGAGCTGTTGTTGGGTCTGGAAGGAGAACGCGATGACAGCCAGGCATCTTGAGGCGCGAGTTCGGCGTGAGTCGGGCGTTGCTATTGTTGACTTGCGCGGGGAGATTTCGGCGTTCGCCGAAGACACGCTCAATGCAGCCTACGCTGAAGCCGAGCGTCAGGACGCACATCCCATTCTGCTCAATTTCAGCGAGGTGGAGTATATCAACAGCACCGGCATTGCGCTGATCGTTGGCCTGCTGGCGCGGGCGCGCAAAACGCATAGGCCGTTTCTGGCCTGTGGCCTAAGCCAACACTACTTGGAAATTTTCCAGATCACGCGGCTGGTGGATTTTATGAGTGTGTTCCCAGATGAATCAAGCGCGGTGACCAGCAGTCAGGCGAATGAAGGGAAGTGAGGGAAGTCATGCCCCAGGCAAAGATCATCATGAACGTGCGTCTCATCAACCCCAAAGTGAGCATCATTGACATCCAGGGCGAAGTGACGGCATTTGCTGAAAATGTGCTGATGGATGCCTATACCCAGGCGAGCCGTCCAACCACTCGTATCTTTATTCTGAACTTTAGCGGGTTGGAGTATATGAACAGCAGTGGCATTGGCCTGCTCGTCACGCTGTTGATCCGCATCAATCGCCAGAAGCAGCGTTTGCTGGTCTATGGGCTGAACGATCATTACCGGCACATCTTTGAACTGACACGCCTGAGCGATGCCATTAAAATCTTTGATTCCGAGACCCAGGCACTGGCCGCTCTCGAGGCAGTATGAGCCGGTTGCAGAATGTTCCTAGAGGAACAACAGGAGAATGGCGATGACAACCTCATCCACACCTACAGGCGCTGAAAAACCGCGCGATGCCGACAACTGGGCACGCCGAGCCTCTGGCTTACAGGTGACGGCGCCTACCAGCGGAGCCATCAATCTCAATGTGAGTGGCAAACGCGCTGTTAGCCCGTTGCAGGGTTTTGGAAGAATGTGGCAGAAGACCTATCGAGTGCGGCTGAGCGGCGCAGCCATCACCCCCAGCGAGGTAATTCAGACCTGGAAGACCCACTTCCCGACGTTCTGGCCCAAGGGCAACCGCTTCTATGGTCCACTCACTGGAATTGCGCCGGGCGAGGTTGGACTGATTAACATGAATATGGGACCAACCAAGCTCTCGACTGGTGTATTAGTGCTGTACGCCGACGAGGAATCCTTCACTTTTATGACGCCAGAAGGCCATATGTTTGCCGGCTGGATCACCTTCAGTGCCTTCGAGGAAGACGGGGCTACGGTGGCTCAATCGCAGGTGTTAATTCGCGCCAACGATCCGCTCTATGAGCTAGGCTTTCGCTTTGGCGCCGCGAAAACCGAAGATAGGTTCTGGGAGCATACCTTGCTGGCCCTGGCGGCACATTTTGGCATCAAGGGGCATGTGCAGCTTCAACAAATCTGTGTAGACCCCAAAGTGCAATGGTCGCAGGCAAAAAATATCTGGCATAATGCCGGCATTCGGACCACCATGTATCTC
>CAZFWN010000113.1:8752-18200 GCA_964522745.1 uncultured Ktedonobacterales bacterium | reverse complement strand
GCAAGCGCTTGGCTGGCTTATTGCCTATATCCTCGTCTATGGGATAGCCTTTGGGGCGATTTCTCCCTTGCGGGCGGGCGTGATGGCCGAACACTTCGGGCGCCGCGCCTATGGCGCGATTACGGCGGTGCAAGGTCTGCCCATCGCCCTCTGCGCCGGCTTCGGGCCACTCACCGCTGGGTGGCTGTATGACCTGCTGGGCCACTATGAACCGGCGTTCTGGCTTAGCGCTGGCGCCTTGCTCGTGGCCGCCCTGGGAGTCGCGGTTACGCCTCGGCCTCCTTGTGAAGCAAGCAAAGGCGCCAGGATAGAGGATACCTCATACAGCGAAAGGGCTGTGTAATTTGAAGAAATATGCTCGCTGGTCTTTCTGGCTGCGTCTCTACCTCTGGGCGCACGCGCTGGGTGTCTTCATCTTCTATCTTATCGTCTGGTGGCGCACGAGTCCTGGCGGCGCGAAGCAGAAGGGCCGCCTGGCAACGGACAACAACACAAAGCTCCTCCAGCCATCCACCAAACCGAGCGTTTCCATCATCGTGCCGGCGCGCAACGAGGAGCGCAACATCCGCCGCTGCGTCACGTCGCTGCTGGAGCAAGACAGCGCGGGCGCCTTCGAGTATACGGTGCTGGTCGTGGATGACGGCTCAACCGATGGCACCGGGCGCATCCTGCAAGAGATTGCCCGCGCACATCCACACGGCAGCCGGCTGCGCATCCTGCGGCTAGATGAACTGCCCACCGGCTGGGCCGGCAAGCCGCACGCCCTGCACGCCGGGGTCCAGCACACAGAGGGCGGTTGGCTGCTCTTTACCGATGCCGACACCTGGCACGCTCCACAAGCATTACAGACGGCCTTGCAACGGGCAAGCGATGAAGGCATCGATCTCTTTTCTTTCGGCTCGGCGCAAGACCTGCCCGGCTTCTGGGAAAAGACCTTGATGCCGATGGCCTATCTGGGCATCGCCATGCAATATCCGCCCCGGTTGGTCAACGATCCCAACAGCCCGATAGCTATCGCTAACGGCCAGTATATCCTCATCCGCCGCCGCGTTTACGAGACGCTGGGCGGCTATGCTCGCCCGGAGATGCGTGGCACGCTGCTAGATGACCGCGACCTGGCCCGGCTGGTCAAGCGATCCGGCTTCCGGCTGCGCTTTGAAGATGGGCGCGATCTGCTGCGGGTACAGATGTATCGCGGCCTGGGCGAAACCTGGCGCGGCTGGCGCAAGAACGTCTTTTTAGGCAGCCGGGGCGGGCTTGCCTTTGTGCTGCTCGAACTGATAGGATTGCCCCAGGTTTCCATCGTACCCTTTCTGCTGCCGCTGGCGACGCTGCTGGCCCTCCTGCGCGGGCGCCGCTCACGCGGCCCCTCGGCGCCAGAGATCGCGGCAGCCGCGCTGGTGGAACTCGCGCCGCTGCTGGCCTACCGCGCCTGGGTAGATCGGGAATTGCGCGTCCCCTGGTATTATTCCTTGACGCACCCGCTGGCCGGCGCGCTCTTCGAGGGCATCCTGACGCAATCCACCTGGCAGATACTCACCCGCCGGGGCGTCGAGTGGCGCGGCAGGCGCTATTATAGCAGCAATGAAGCAGTACCACGAGAGGAGCCGGCGCGTGGAGGAACATAAGACTCATCAGTACATCCTGATCCTTTCTGTCGGCACGCAGGTCGTCACCCGCGCAGTCATCAGCGGCGCTGCCGGTGAAGCCACCTACCCGCGTGGAACCGTTGGCGTCGTCGTGCAGGCGCCAACCGATGCCAGCCACTCCTACCGCGTGCGCCTGCCCGATGGCAATGAGGTTGCCTTGCGGCGCCAGGAGCTTTCGGTACTCAAACAGGTGCAGCAGGAAGGCTTCTACGCGCCAGATATGCAGCCCGACCTGGCCCAGCTTGAGGGCGCGATTATCTACCGCTGCATCGTTGGCTCGCGGGCCTATGGGCTGGACGGGCCGGACTCCGATACAGACCGCCGGGGCATCTATGTGCCGCCGGCAGACCTCCACTGGTCGCTCTACGGCGTGCCAGAGCAGTTGGAGAATAGCGAAACTGAGGAATGCTATTGGGAGGTCCAGAAGTTCCTGACGCTCGCCCTCAAGGCTAACCCCAATGTGCTTGAATGCCTATATACGCCGCTGGTCGAAAGCGCAGAGCCGCTGGCAGAGGAGTTACTTGCCATGCGCTCCATCTTCCTTTCTCACCTGATCTATCAGACTTACAACGGCTATGTCCTCTCGCAGTTCAAGAAGTTGGAGCAAGACCTGCGCGCGCGGGGCGCCTTGAAGTGGAAGCATGCCATGCACCTGATTCGTCTTTTGCTTTCCGGCATCACCGCTCTGCACGAGGGCGTTATCCCAGTGCATGTCGGAGAACACCGCGAGCGCTTGTTGGCGATCCGACGCGGCGAGGTTCCCTGGGAAGAGGTCAACGCCTGGCGTCTGCGCCTGCACAAAGACTTCGAGAGCGCCTTTGCTACCACGCGCCTGCCAGAGCGCCCCGATTACGCCAGAGCCAATACCTATTTGCTCAAAGTTCGCCGCAGCATGATAGAAAAGAGCCAGTGATGGACCATCATGATGAGCTATTACAAGCGGAGGTCGCCAGCCAGCCCTACATGCTGCTGTTTGTGACTATCAGCGGCGCGCACCTGTATGGCTTTCCTTCGCCCGATTCTGATTACGACCTACGCGGCGCGCATATCCTGCCGGCCAGCGAGGTCGTCGGCCTGGACCCTGGCCGCGAGACTATTGAGGCCTCTGTTGTGCGCCAGGACGTGGAACTTGATCTGGTCACGCACGACATCAAAAAGTTTTTCGGGCTGCTGCTCAAGAAGAACGGCTACGTACTGGAGCAGGTCTTATCACCGCTGGTTCTACACACGACCCCGGCGCACGAGGAACTGAAAACCATCGCCCGGCAGTGCATCACCCGGCACCACAGCCATCACTATTTCGGCTTTGCCGAGACACAGTGGAAGCTGTTTGAGAAAGAGCGGCCCCATCGGGTCAAGCCGCTGCTCTATGTCTATCGCGTCCTGCTGACCGGCATCCATCTGATGCGCGCAGGCGAGGTAGAGGCCAACCTGCTTCATCTCCAGGAGACGTTTCATCTGCCCTACCTCGATGATCTGCTCGCGCGCAAACGCGCCGGGCCAGAGCAAGCCATCCTGCCCGAAACCGACCTGCACTTTCATCAGCGCGAATACGAGCGCCTGCGCGGCGAATTAGAGCAAGCCTTTCAGCACAGCGCCCTGCCCGAAGCGCCCGCCGGCAAGCCTGCGTTGAATGACCTGCTGATCCGCCTGCGGCTGGCAACGGCTCGACAACAGGAGGGCACAGCGGGTACAATATCGCCACACGCTGCCTCAAGGAGCAATCCTGACGCGGCGGGCAAAGTCCCAATCGGGCAGATCAAAGCGGACTATTGAGAAAAGAGCCAATACCCTCCTGTAAGCTACCCTATCCCCTTGAGGGGATGGGCTTTTGCTAGCTGTTTTAGCGGAAGCCTGAAGTTTACCAGTCCCAGCCAGGGGCGAAAGCCTATTGGGCTCCGTTATCAGGGAGCGTTCTAGTTCACACCTGCGGGTAACCGGTCCAGCCCGCTGCTCTGTAACCTACACGTTAAACAGGCAAACAGGGCCTAGCCAGTGCGTGTTCGGGAAAGTACCGCCTGATAACTTCGACGAGGACCACTTTACCCGCGCAAGCGGTGGGGGTTGCCGGTTCCCACCAAAAACCGGCCCCCGCAAGGGGCAGCACACGAAAGGAAGGCGCGGCTCCTCCCAATTCCCTGAAGGGACTGGGTATCCACCGCGAAGATTTCTATGAACGAGAAAGTTGATGCGTTGCTCGGTCAGATGACCCTCCAGGAAAAAATAAGCTTGCTTGCCGGGGCAGATATGTGGCATACGCCCGCCGTCGAGCGGCTCGGCATCCCGGCGTTGAAATTGAGCGACGGCCCTTGTGGGGTGCGCGGCAGCAGAAGCCTGATCGATGGCGTCACCTCAGCCTGCTTTCCAGCCGGTATTGCGCTCGCTGCCACCTGGAACACGGAACTGATTGAGCGCGTTGGGCAGGCGTTGGGGCAAGAGGCCATTACCAAGGGAGTGCATGTCCTGCTCGCCCCCACCGTCAATATCCATCGCTCCCCGCTGAACGGGCGCAATTTCGAGTGCTTCGCCGAAGACCCATATCTGTCCGCCAGGATGGCAGTAGCGTATATTACCGGCGTCCAGAGTCAGGGCGTCAGCGCAGTAGTCAAGCATTATGTCTGCAACGACTCTGAGTTTCAACGCCAATCGATCAGTTCTGAGGTAGGCGAGCGCGCGCTGCGGGAGATCTATCTCGCGCCTTTTAAGGCAGCCGTACAGGAGGCTGGCGTCTGGGCAGTGATGGCCTCGTACAATAAGGTCAACGGCATCTACGCCGGCGAACAGCCCTATACGCTGACAGAAATCCTCAAGAAAGCGTGGGGCTTCGACGGGGTGGTCATGTCTGACTGGTTTGGAACAAAGAGTACGGCGCCCGCTGCGAACGCGGGGCTTGATCTGGAGATGCCCGGCCCCCCCATCTGGCGCGGCGAGAGTTTGCTGCGCGCTGTTGAGAGCGGCGAGGTGGATGCCGCCACTATCGACGACCACGCCCGGCGCCTGCTGCATCTCATGGCGAAAGTGGGAGCATTTGAGCGCCACACGGAGCAGCGCGAGCAGGGTATTGACCGCCCTGAGCATCGCGCGCTGGCGCGCACAGCCGCTGCGGAAGGCATTGTGCTGCTGAAGAACGAGGATAACCTGCTCCCGCTCCAACCTGAGGCACTGAAGTCGCTGGCAATTATTGGCCCGAATGCGAAGACGGCGCGCATCATGGGCGGGGGAAGCACAATGGTCAGCCCGCACTATGCCATCACGCCATTTGAGGGCATCGTTGCCAGGGCCAGCGATAGCACAACGATTGGCTACGAGCCTGGCTGCACCAATCACAAGTTGCTCCCCGTGATCGATCCCAATCTGCTTCGCCCCAGCCAGGAGGGAGCAGCGCGGGGACTCGTCGTTGATTATTTCAACAGCCCCGACCTTGCCGGCCCGCCGGTCTGGACGACTCAGAGCAAATCAACAGAGATGGTCTGGTTTGGCTCGGTTCCTGAGACGGTCACTGCGCAACAATTCTCCGTTCGTTGCAGCGGTTGGTTTACTCCCCACGAGACAGGCGCTTACACCCTCGGACTCGTCAGTGTGGGCCTGAGCCGGCTGTTCATTGATGGGCAAGAAGTGGTAGATAACTGGACGAAGCAAACCAGTGGCGACACGTATTTTGGTTTTGGCAGCAGTGAAGTCACCGCCAGTGTTGACCTGATAGCCGGGCACAGCTATGCCATGAGCGTCGAATACAGCAACCCTGGGCTTCCGCTGGGCGCTGTCCGTCTGGGGTGTCTCCCGCCGATTCCCGCCGATGCGTTGGAGCGTGCCGCCCAGCTGGCAGCAGCAGCAGACGTGGCCCTGGTGTTTGTTGGTTTAAGCAATGAATGGGAGAGCGAGGGATTTGACCGGCCAGATATGGAACTGGTGGGAGAGCAGGTAGCGCTAATCGAAAAAGTGGCGGCAGCCAACAAGCGCACCATTGTTGTCCTCAATACCGGCGCGCCCATTGCGATGAACTGGCTCGATCAGGTGGCCGCTGTCGCGCAGGTCTGGTATCCCGGCCAGGAATGCGGCCATGCCATCGCTGATGTCCTCTTTGGCGATACCACCCCTTCGGGCAAGCTACCCCAGACCTTCCCCAAGCGGGTAGCTGATAACCCGGCTTACATCAACTATCCTGGCGAGAATGGCCGGGTTCACTACGGCGAGGGCTTATTTGTCGGGTATCGCTACTACGAGAAGAAGCAAATTTCACCGCTGTTCCCGTTTGGCTTCGGCCTCTCCTACACGACCTTTAGCTACAGCGAGCTGCGCCTGAGCGCCAGCGCGATTGGCCCGGACGAGACCTTGCAGGTCTCGGTTGATGTCACCAACACCGGCCAGCGCGCCGGCAAAGAAGTGGTGCAGGTTTATCTGCGCGACATTGCAACCAGCCTGCATCGTCCCGACAAAGAACTCAAAGCATTCGCCAAGGTACAACTTGAGCCTGGAGAATGCAAAACGGTGACGCTAACGCTCGCCCGCGACGCGCTGGCCTACTACGACGATCTGGAGCGCAAATGGGTGGCCGAAGCCGGGGAGTTTGAGGTGCTGGTTGGCTCATCATCCCAAGACATCCGGGCGACTACTCTGTTCACGCTCAAGTCATCGAGCCGCTTTGGCGACTAATATGACGCAGCCTGCTCTGCATCAAAACAATCTGCCAGGCTCTCATTGCTGGGAGCCTGGCAGGCCAGATGAATCTAGCCGCGCAACGCGGTGAGAAGAATGCCCGGTACTTTCAGAGGAGATGGTGCAACCTCAAATTGAACCATCTTAGGAAACAGTTTGCGCCCAACAGCGCCGTGCGTCACAAACCAGGGCGGCGCCGGCTGCGCGCGGAAGGGTGCGCGGATCACACTCTTCTGCGGGCGCTCAAACATCAGTGTGTTGTGAACGACGCCTGTTCCAGATTGGATGTCCTCCAGTGGATGGCCTGGGAAAGCGCCCCAGGTGGTCACGCACAGGACGTAGGCTGTTGCCGCCCAGAAGTTCAGCGACACCGTGCCATAGCGCAGGTTCGCAATCGCCCGATCAATCGCGGCAGCCACCGCCGGGTCTTTCATCGAGGCCGGATGCACCAGCAGCGTGACGTTGAGCGTCCCCCAAAGGTGTTCATTAGCAAACTCAACGGCGCGGTCAATATACTCTACCGTGTTTGCCGCCTCCAGGGTCGTCTCGGCAAAGAGACCGCAGAACGCCTCAGTCGTGAAGCAGATGTCTTCATCGTTCTTGGAGTCAACATTGGTCACCAGGGTCCAGGGAAGCCGGCCCTCTTCTGACGTGCCAAACTGCTCGGCATCGGGATGCGAAGCAACAAAAGCCTCAAAGCGGTTCTGCGCGCCTGGATAGTACGCCTTGCGCGCAGGCACCTTGCCCAGCACCGAGCGCACCTGCTGCAAGAGTTGCTCGCGCTGGCCCCAGCCGGCATGCTGGATGATGACCCGCGTGGCGTTGCAGTTGAAGCCAGCATTATTGGTCAGCATGCTGACGATATGCTCGGCATGATAGGCAATATCGCTCTCGCTCCAGGGGCCAGGCACCACAATCACCGGGCTGACATTGCCAAGCTCGCCGGTGATACGCTTGCTCAGCAGCGGCTCCTTCTTTGCCTTGCGGGCCGCGCCCTCTGCACCCGGCCCAAAGACAATGGCGTCGAAGGTCTTATCCGACCCGGTAATATGCACCTCATCAATCTGCGGATGATTGCACAGATACGCGCCCTCTTGCGCGCCACCATAGACAATGCGCAGGAAGCCGCGATCTACCAGCGCGCGGAAGGTGGCTTCAAAAAGCGGCCCCAGATACGCATTCACCGGATTGGCCTTATATAAGACCACCTGATCTTCGACAAACAACTTATAAAGCACATCCATCGGGCCAATGCTCGAAACGTTGCCGGCCCCCAGCACCAGCGCCACCTTGCCCTCGTGCCGCTTGCCATGATAGGTCAGCGCCTGGGTGCTGGGCAGGCTTTCTAGCGTCACGCCTGGCTCCATCCACACCTCCGCCGTGAGGCCGCTGTAAAAGATGCGATCATACCCGCGCTGGGGGAAGACCTGGGCTACCACCTGCCCATCAGGCAGCGTCGTGACCGGGCCAGGAATCCTGGGGTGCCCGCTGCGCTCAATCTCAGCCAGCGATTGTCGCAACTGGCGGAGGTTGAGCATTACCGGATAGGGACCGGCGATCCACTCTTCACCGGCGCTTGGGCTGTCTGGCTCGATCCCTTTGGCGTCCAGGCTGGCGGCCACCCAGCGCTCGGCCCCGGCAGCAAAATCCTTGAGCAGCTGATCGAGCAGCGCAATGCGCTCGCGGATGGAAAGACTGACCCATGCCTCTTTGTGTTCTACCAGCGCCTGAATGGCAGCATCCATTGCCTCCTGAGAAGAAGGCGGCTGGCTTCCTGAGACGGCTGGGAATTGGAAAGAACCTACCTGGGTAGCAGCGGTCATAAAGTGTACCTCCTCTTGTAGCGCCGGCCACTATGCCGGTATCTCGCCTGTAGCGCGGGCGTCTCGCCCGCCGTACCAGTTGGCTCGCCGCTCTGCTGGCCTTCAGCATGGACATGCTCTGCGTAGCGCCGGCGCTACAAGCATATCACAAGTAAGCCAGCATCAAGGGTTCCACTGCCTCTTGAAATTCATCGGCCCACTGAACCAGACTACGATAATAGGTTTCAATCTTGCGGGCGCTAAACAGACTCACCGATGGCTCCAACGCCGGCAGGTGGGTCTGCGCAAAATCACGCACGCGACTCTTGACCTCTTCCAGATATGCCTCAACCTCCTGACGCAGCGCCGCCAGCACCTCCAGTGCCCCTTGCTCAACGGCAGCAAGCACTTTCTGCTTCGCGTCGTTGGTAAACAGCGCTTTGGTGAGCCAGCCGGCGAACAGATCGCCCACCGGATCACCTTCCAGCCAGGAATTCAGGGTCATCCCTGCTCCCAGTGCCAGTTTTGCCGTTGGATCCCTGACAATTCCCAGCCCGATGTTGCCCCTGGTGCCCGGCGTAAACACCGGAAGCTGGAGCGGCAGTTCCTCCGTTTCTACATTGACCCGCTTATTGACCTTCGCTGCGTAGGCCACCAATGCCGCCTCAAAGCACAGGCGCAGCTTTTCTTTTGCCGACCAGCGCTCATCGGAGAGCATCAAATCCTGGGCGCCTTGGACACAATCGCGCAGAAAATCCTCGCCAAGCCAGCGCAGGTGCGCTTTGAAGAGATCGAGCGCCCCTAGCACCTCCTCAATCTCGCGCTTGAACTGCCCCTGGCGCTGAGCCAGAGCGGCGGTTTCCTGCCGCTCCAGTTCCGCGGCAGTCTGTTCTGCATCGGCCAGTTGCGCGTGCAGCACAGTACGCGCCCTGGAAAGCGCGTAGTTCAAGCTGCCCAATCGGGCACGCGCCACCATGTGCTGTGCTGCCGGACTCTGCAACAGAGCCTCTAGCCACTGCTCAAAGGCATGCAGTCCCAGCACCGCGTCATCCTGCGGCTGGCCGCTCTTTCTGGCCTCCAGCGCGCCTCTGGCCTCGGTGGCAAAGACTGCCGGGCAGCCAATCAACGGACTGCCATAGCCTTCCAGGCTGGTGCGCGCCCAGGCAAGCGTCTCTTCTCGATCCTCCTCATCAACCATATCTAGCCGGTTGATCACAAAGACGAGATTGCCCTTGAGGAGTTCTTGCACGCGCCCGGCGGCGGCGCGCTCCTCATCGGAGAAGAATTTGATGGCTGAGAGGACCATCACCGCCAGGTCCGAGCGCTCTAGCTCTTGATAGC
>CAZFWN010000113.1:0-8652 GCA_964522745.1 uncultured Ktedonobacterales bacterium | reverse complement strand
GAGCGCTCTAGCTCTTGATAGCAGCGTTCGGTCAGGGCCGCTGTATCCATCAGCCCAGGTGTATCGGCCAGCAGGCATTGCTGTTTGAGCAGCGGCAGCGGAATGCGAATCAACACCTCTTCGACGCCCTCTGGCGCCCTGGCAACCGTTCCAGAGAGGTCCAGAAAGACATATCGGCCGATCTCATCAAGCAGGATATGCTCTTCGGCCAGCGTACCATCCGCTGCGCGTCGGATGACGCTTGCCGAAGCCTGCGGCGCGTATAGCACTCTGGTAATCACACCTGTCGCCCGATTGGCCCGCGAGGGCAGCAGCGACCAGCCCATGATAGCATTTAGCAGCGTTGATTTGCCGGCCTTGAAGCCCCCAAAGAAGGTGATTTGTATCTGCTCGCGCCAGAGGACGCGCTGAAGATCAAGCACCGGCTGGATGGCTGCCTTCACCAGCCCAGGCGCGTTAGCAAGCGGAATGGCAAAAAAAGGCTCTAGCACAGATCGGTGTTCTAGAAACTCCATCCGCTCGGCCTTCCCTTATTCTGCGCCCGCCTTCGTCGCGCCGACCTTCTGTGCCAGATGCTCCCCTCCGGCCAGCCAATCCAATTCTTCAGCCGTCAGCGATCTTCCATAGACCGCCTGGCTGGCCGTATCCAGCAGCGCCAGTAGTTCCTCGCCAATGTGCCCCAGGCGGCGCTTCTCCTGCTCCACCGATGAGCCTTCCTGCTCTTTGGCGCGAATGACGCTTCGCTGCTCGCGGCGCGCCTCCTCGACCAGTTGGCTCAGCGCTTTCGTCAGTTGCTCGGAAACGCCGGTGAAGACGCGCTCCACGCCGCGATAGATGTCGCCCTGCCGGGCGGGCGCCTCTTTTGCCAGCGTGGTATGCAGCTTCTCGCCCAGCGGCTTGAGTACCCAGGAACTAAAGATGGGGCGCTGCGTCACCTGGCCCAGAAACTCATCCACCAGCACCAGCACCCAGCCCCAGGAACCAATGCCGCCAAAGAAGCTAAAGATCGTATCCATCGTCACAGCTTGCTGCAAAGCCTGCCCAAAGAAGCCCTCCCAATCGCCCTGAGAGAGCAGGCTCCCGGCCAGCTGCGAGAGATCAGCCGCGCCAGGCAGCAGACGCAGCCAGTCTGCCCCATGCTGGCCGGCCTGGTAGCGACGCTCGGTTTTGCCATCGGCAAAGACGCCTTCGATGGCCTCAAGTTCGCGCTGGAAATCGTCGATCTGCGCCTGCATTTCAGTAACCAGCTTCTTCACATCCGGCTGCACCAGTCCTGGCAGGCTCTCAGACCATTCGGTCAGCTTCACCTGGAGGTAGCTTCTGATCTCGCGCTTGAGCGCGCCAATCACCCGCTCTTTGGCCTCCCTGGAGACCAGCGACTTGAGCAAGTCCATCGCCTGCACGGCCTCGGTCAGATTGATCAGCCGCAGCGAATCTTCCGGCCAGGTATCATACATTTTCTCGATCCAGTCGAGCAGGCTGAGGTAGATTTTCTGCTTGAGCGATTCGCCAAAGAAGTGCAGCGTGCGCTCAATATCATGCCTGGTCAGTTCCAGCGCGGTCAGCCGTTGCTCGGCCTCCGCCTGGCGGCGCTCCAGTTCTTGCAAAGGCTCGCCCAGCGAACGCTGCTGCTGCGCAATGCGCCGGCGCGCCCCGACCACCACAGCAGCCAG
Source organism: uncultured Ktedonobacterales bacterium (assembly GCA_964522745.1). Classification (GTDB taxonomy): domain Bacteria; phylum Chloroflexota; class Ktedonobacteria; order Ktedonobacterales; family DATBGS01; genus DATBHW01. The sequence continues at coordinate 6,979 of CAZFWN010000113.1, read as the reverse complement.
TGCCTGCACCGTGCCCTCCAGCGAGGCCGTGAGTTTCTCGTCAGTCGTGAGGAAGCGCTCAAGCTCGGCCTCCAGCGGCAGCACGCTGGAGGCTTCCAGCAGATCGCTCTTGTTGGGCACAACCACGCGGGCATCGAGCGCGCCCTTCGCATTGACAAAAAAGACGCGCCGGCCATACAGCGCCTCGTCAAACTGGCCCTGCTCATCCAGAAAGTGGTGCTTCAGCGATTGCCGCACCCAGTCCTTGATGCTGGCGACTTCCTGCTGGTCGATCTGGTTGACCCGGTTAATGACAAAAAAGACCTGATTCAGCCGACCCGCGCCCAGCCGCTCGATATGCGCACGCTCCGATTCGGAGAGGATGCTGATGGCATTCAGCACAAAGATGACCGCCTGTGCCTGCTTGAGAAAGTTCGTCGTCACGCGCGTGCGACTGATATGCTCGCCCAGGCCGGGCGAATCGATCAGGCGCACGCCGTTGGCGCAGAAGGGATGCCGACACTCGATCTGGGCATACTCGACCTGCTGGAAGCGGTTCAGGTATTGCTGCTGTTTGAGCGTTTGAATATCCTGCTCGTTGAGTTGAAACTCGCGGACAAACTCTTCCCAACTGAGCCGGCGCGGGCCGGGGCTGCCTGTCTCATAGATCGCCACGTCCTCGCGCCCACCATAAACCAGTTCGGTGATAATAGCGGTGGCCGGCGCGGCTCTGGCCGGCAGCGTCTTGTGCCCCAGCATAGCATTGAGCAGGGTGCTTTTGCCATTCTTGAACTCGCCCAGCACCAGCACCTTAAAGATGCCCTGCTCCATATCTGCGGCGCGAATTGCCAGGCTGGTCGCGTCGCTAGTCAGGCCCAGCCCTGGCTTGACGCTGGCGCCTATCTTCAGCATAACTGGCGCCTGCCCTGGTTCACCAATCAGGGCAGCCACCTCGCGCAGCGCGACCACTAACGCCTGCACCTTCTGCTGGGCAGCGCTAAATCCAGGAGCGCTCATGCCGCCCCCTCCAGACCAGTAAGCTGGCCGAGCGCCGCGTGCAGTTCAGGCAGAGTCGCGTCGCGCAGCCGGGTCAGATAGTCCTGTTTGGCGGTCAAATGCTCGCGCCAGGCCAGGCTCTCTTCTAACGTGGTGCGAATCCGAGCCAGCCCTTGCTCGTAGCGCTCCGCCACTGCTTTCTTCATCTCAGCGTCGATCTCGTCAAACCGTGTAGCCGCCTGCTTTTTGAGCTGTACCTCAAGCTCGCGCAGCGCGTTCCCCGCCGAGGTCAGAATCGCCTGCTTATCTGCTGCCTCCATATCCTTCTTGAAGAGCATGCGAATCACCTGGCCGGCACCTATAGCCGCCAGGCCCAGTGGTAAGTTAGCAACCAGGAAAATGAGTCCGAACACCTGAATGCCCGTTGCTACGCCACCTAATTGGTGCTTGCCTCGACGCGGCATCAGCAGCGTACTCAGCCGGTTCGGGCTGGGATCAAAGCCGCCGCTCTGAAGACGCACCCCTTGCTCCTCAAGCAGTTCCCGGAAATCGTCCTCGATCATCTGGTTGATCTGTTTCACTTCTGCTACTAGCTTGCTCCTGACAGCATCCTGCTGCGCGATGAAGAACTCCCTCCAGAGCGCCTCGATATAGCCTGCCAGATAGCGTCTGATCCTGGTGATGTCCTGCTCAGGCATCACCTCGCCTGGAAGCTGCTGTTGCAGAGCCGCGCTAAAGCCCTCAATCTCCCGCGTGAATTGTTCGCGGAGCATGGTGTTGATAACGGTCTCGACCCGATGCTGCACCCGCGCCACCCGCGCCGGCAGCCATTGCTGGCGCGCCTCGATTTTCTCCAGCAGCGCTTTCAGATCGGCCTCGCTGGTGGAAAGCAGCGCTTGCTGGCGCTGTGCTGCATCTTCAAGCGCGGCCAGGCAGAGTTCGGCACCCAGGCGCAGCGTGGTTGAGCGCAATGCCTGATGATGATCGACCAGATCATTGCGCGCGATACGCAGCATGGCCTCGTAGCCGCTGTCCAGGCCGCTGTCGCCCGTCTCGCCCCGGCTGATCTGCGCGGCAGAGAAGGCGATGATCGCCGGCTGGCGCTCGAACGGCCCCAGGAACGTGCGCACGCGCTCAACCAGTTCAGCGCGCTCATCGTCTTCATCGATCAGGTCCATCTGGTTGATAACGATAGTCACGCGCTCCAGCCCAAAGGTCGGGTGCAGCGTATGCTCGATAAAAGTCCGTTCCTCTTCCGAGAGCAGCGCCACCGCCTTGAGCATCAGGAAGATATAATCGGTCCCGGCCAACAGTTCCTTCCAGCCGGCGGGCGAGCGCGCCGCGCCGATGCTCTCGATGCGAAAGCGGGCCGTCTTGAGCAGGTCAGCCTCGGTCTGCACTTCTACCTGTTTATACTGGCCTGCTTGAGTATCGGGGCTGGTCAGGAAGGCGCGCAGTTGGTCTGGCGGCAGCACCGTCTTGTTACCATCGGCGCCGACGGACGCAACGCCCGGCGTTTCACTGTAAGAGACTTCAATGGGGATCAGCGCTTTGGGCACTGGGGAGGCCGGCAAGAGCCGGGGCTGGCCGAGCAGCGCGTTGGCAAGCGAAAAGCGCCCCGACCCTGGCCCGCCCAGAATCAGGATGCGCAGCGTCGAATGGCCGCTCTGGTCCCGTGCAGCGGCGATCAAATCAAGCAACTCCGGCTCTTCCAAGGGCTGCGCCGCATCATAGACGCGCTCCAGAAAAGCAGTGATGGTCTCTGGCATCGATTCTCTCCTTCTTGACGGATTTCGCCGAATGAGCTTATGGCTGAACAATCTGGCTGACCCGCCGGTTCAGTTCTTCCTGGCCCATCAGGGCGACGCCCTCTGGGCGTGGCTTGCCAGAGAGGGAGTAATAGAGTTCGGAGTTGGCAAACAGGCGCAGCGCCAGGATACGCTTGGGAACCAGGGGATGCGTTGCAAAGAATTCATGGACTTTGGAGAAGCTATGATAATCCTGCACGTCTTTGTAGCGCCGCAGAAAATCCTCCATATCCACCCGATCCACATCGGCCAGACCAGTCACCAGCCGCAGCAGCGCGCGCTCGGCTACGGCAATGTCACCACAGCAAAGCAAGCCAGCGCGATCTCCTGTCACTTCCGAGCGGCGCGACCAGGCCATCAACGGAATGCCCGCCGTCATCTGGAGCAGCGCCCCTACCGTGCCAAGCTGGGGCGCAGCATTAGCAAGTGTCCAGGCCAGCGTGTGATAAACCATATGGCCGGAGGCGACATGCCCGCACTCATGGCCGATAACAAACGCTGCCTCCTCTTTGCTGAACTCTTGGCAGAGGGTCGAGGAGATATTGATAAAGGAGTATTCATCGGTTCCGGCGGTATAAGCGTTAAAAAGCTGCGCGTCATTATGCCGGGTCACTGCATGCGGGATGGGGATGCCCAGCGCCTTCGCGCAATGCGACAGCACTTCAAACAAATCGGGGAAGGACTGTTGATCGATGAAAATGCTGCTCGCCAGGATATAGCCAAACTGGTAGCTAACCACTACATCGAGCGCTTTATTCATGATGGCCTTGACTGGCGTAGAGTTGAGCGTGCGCAGAATCCAGCTATCCACCGGATGCGCGTAGAGCGGCGCAGAATCCGGCCCGGAAAGCCCCTGATGCGCCTGCTGCTCAATATAGTCTTGAAAGCTTTGGAAACGTTGGCCCTGATAGCTAATCGTCACGTGATTCCATCCTTTCCGCTACTCCTCAATGGGAGCCGAGCGCTGTCGTTTCGTCTGGCCGGCCCGGCGCTTTGCTTCCAAACGCTCTTCTCGACTGGCGGCAGAGGGGCGCGTGGGCCGGCGCGGCTTAGGGGTATGCTGCAATCGCTCCAGCCGGGCCGCCATGCGCTCAAACGCGCGCTCGCGGTTCTCCGTTTGCGAGCGGCGTTCCGTCGCCGTCACGCGCGTGCCACTGGGGCGATGGAACAGGCGCACACCTGTTTCGACCTTATTGCGGTGCTGCCCACCAGGGCCGCTGGCAATAAAATATTCGATGTCGCAATCCTGCTCCAGCGAGGCGCGGTCAGTTGAATAGTGATCACCCATCAATTTGTCTCTTCTTCAAGCCCTTCGCAGCCACCTCTCCGTTTGAACTGGCTTTCCCCTTCCTCTAGCTCTCTCTCCCCAAAGTGGCGCAGCCACACCCCATAGGCCAGGCACTCTGCCGTCGCCTGGCGGTATTGCTCCCGGCTGGCATCGGTCAAAATCCACATCAGCAAGTCGTTGGTCCGTTTGTTTCTCCCAAACAGCCGGGTACTCACCCACAGCGAGAGTTGACGATACAGGATGCCCTTCGTCGTCTCTATCTGTCGTCCATTGGGGCCTTTTCGCTTTCCATGCTCCTTGAGAAAGGCCAGGAAGTGCCCCAGGCCAGTGATCTGCACGGAATCATTCAGACGGCAAACAAGCATACGATACTCAGCTTGTGCCGACTTGTCCATCGCCCTGGCTTCCTGCACATTTATGAGCGCCTGCCGAGAGCGATCCTCGTCTGTCGTAATTCGCAGTTTTGGCCGGTTGTTTTGTCGTGGTGCTGTCATGGCATAGCCTATTTGCTTGATTTGTCTCTACAAGCATAGCACCCATCTGAGAAAAAAACAATTGGAGTGGCTGCTATAGATTACCGCAGCGTCAACGCGCAGGCAATGCCGAGGATGGCGATTCCAAGTACCAGCCAGGTAATATAGTCGCCGACGTGCCCGCTCTGGATAGCGCGCAGCCAGCCGATAAGGGGAGCGGCCAGCCGGGCGCCCAATGGCTGGAGCCAGGCAGAAATCCAGTCTGGGAAGAGGGCTAGCAGCGCGTAGAGCAGCGCGCCCGCTGCTGATCCCAACCCTGAGAAGACCATCCAGGGGGTGATAGCTGCCGACTCCAGCGCCCCCCTGATAGCATGAGCGGCGCTGCTGCCCAACACAGTAGTAATATAAGCAGGCTGGTCCTGAAATTGGGCCGCTGCATGCTCGAAAACCTGCCCAAGCTGGGGAAAGATGCCAACCACAACTCCAGCACAGACCAGCAGCAAGGGGGGGACAAACATGACCACAGGGGTCCGCTGACTCGGCCCGCCAGACTCCGACTCGCTCTCGTCGCCTTCCTCTTGGGAGGAGGTATCTTCCTGCCGCTGTCCCCAGCCCAGGAAGATCGTCCCAGCCGCGCGCAAAACTGCCCCGCCGTTACAGATGGTGGCAAGAAGCAGTACACTTATCACCCAGGCATAGCCGGCGCGGCTGACAGCCTCTTCCAGCAGGCCAATGCCTAAAAAAGCGCCAAAAGGAGGCAGCCCTGCCAGACCAAGCCCGCCCAGCGTAAAGAGGACACCTGTAAAGGGCAGGGCGCGCCCGCGTCCACGCAGATGGTTGAGGTCCATGCTCTCAAAGTGGTGCAGGAGGATGCCCGCGCATAAGAAGAGCGCGCCCTTGATCATCGCGTGGGCCAGCACAGCGATGGCGCTGCCAGCCAGGCCCAGCGGCGTCAGCAGCGCGGCGCCGATTACAAACATCCCGACATGCGAAACCGTCGAAAAGGCCAGCAGGCGCTTGAGATGATGCTGTAACAGGCACATCACCGCGCCAAGCAGGGCTGTCGCCACTCCCAGGCCCATCAGCAGGGCACGCACGGCCTGAAAATGAGCGCCAAGCGGGCTGGCGAAGACTGTCCAATACACCCGGAGCAAGCCATACAGCCCAAGCTCGACCATTACCCCGGAAAATAAGACACACACCGGCGTCGGCGCAACGGCGTGCGCATCGGCCAGCCAGAAGTGGAACGGCACCACAGCAGCCTTGATGAAAAAGCCACCCAGAATGAGGACAAAGGCTGTGACGACCAGTGCATCGCTCGGATGCTTCGCCAGCGCGTTGCCGATCTGCGCCAGATTCAGCGCGCCGGTGCGTCCGTAGAGCAAGGCAATGCCAGTGAGAATAAGCAGGGCGCCAACGCTGTTGGTGATGGCAAAGTTCAAGGCGCCCTGGAGGGGTCCGCTCTCCTCCACTTTATAAGCGGTCAGCGCAAAGGCGGCGACGCCCATCAGTTCAAACATCACGAAGAGGGTGAAGAGATCACCCGTCAGGCAGAATCCCGCCATAGCCCCTAAAAAGACCAGCATCAGGACATGGTAGAGGCTTTTTACTTCCTTAAAGTAGCGCCAGGAGAAAAGAAAGGAAATCGTTACCAAGGCGGAAACGAGCGTTGCCAGGCCGGCGCCCAAGGGGTCGATGACAAACAGAATGCCCAGTACAATACCATGCCTGGGCTGCCAGCCACCAAAGGCATAGACCAGCGGCGCCCTGGCCGATTGCACTGTCAGCACGACGCAGAAGGCGGTGACGGCGGCGGCGGTAGCCGTTGAGACGGCGTCTACCAGGCGCCGCCCGGTCAATGGCGACGTCGCTACAAGCACCGCTGCCACCAGCAGGGGCAGCACAAATGGCAGCGGAACCAGCGCCATCGGCTCACCCTCGCATAGAGCGCAGTTCATCGGGGTCAAGCGTGCCGAAGCGCTTGTGCGCCTGCACCGCCAGCGAGAGCAAGAGAGCCGTCACTGTCGCCTCCACTACTACATCCGTCAGGGTAAGCGCCTGCACCACTGGATCAACCGCCGGCGTCGAGAGCGGGACCGACGCAAACACTGGGGCGCCTGCCCCCGTCACATATCCAATGGTGAGCAGCAGTACATAGGTCGAGGATTGCACCACTGAAAGGCAGATCACCAGATGGATCAGATTGCGGCTGGTGATAATGCCATACAGCCCGACGACAAAGAGCCAGATAGTTACCAGCGAGGAGAGAACTGTCACGCTTGCCCTCGATTCTGCCCTCGCGCCGCGCCGGCGGCGCGCACTTGCAGCGCTTGCCGCAAAAACTCCGAGAGGATCACCAAAAATCCCCCGGCCACCTCCAGGCCAACCGAGAGGTTAATCAACGGGATGATGCCCGATGAATAAATGACGCCTAT